>CAZTKP010000001.1:0-60127 GCA_964614215.1 uncultured Spirochaetales bacterium
ACTTTTGTATCTATTTTTAAAACTCAGTTCATTTCCTGAGGAAAACTTCACTTTTCCTGTTTCGATCACAGTTTTTCTATTTACGGACCTGGAAGGAAAGTGAAATCTTGTAAACTGTTTATAGAAATTATTGTAAAGACTGAGGATGGTCAGAACCCCCAGAATTATCAGTGCTGTAGGTCCTTTTTTTGAAACTTCTGATCTAATTTTTCCGAGCATTTATCAGATTTCGTCCGAATAGTTATCCATCGGCATAAACTTTGTGTACTGAGGAACAAATCTCAGTTTTACAATTCCCTGCTGACCGTGTCTATTCTTCTGAACATAGATATTTGCAACATTATTCTTTTCACTTTCCTGCTTATAGACATCGTCCCGATGAATGAACATTACCATATCGGCATCCTGTTCAATAGCTCCGGAATCCTTAAGGTCACTAAGCATCGGAATTTTTGTGGATCTGTCTTCAAGCTTTCTGTTCAGCTGGGCAAGAGCAACGATCGGGATACCCATATCCTTTGCAAACAGCTTTATGTTTCTTGAAATATCCTCGACCTGACGGACTCTATCCTCTCTGTAGACATTTGATGACATAAGCTGAAGATAGTCTATCATTATGCAGTCAAGCTTCTTCTTTCTGCCCTGCTTCATCAGCTCCGAATTAAGCTTCTTTGACCTTGATCTCAGATCGGAAACTGTAAGTTTTGAAGTATCATCAATATAGATAGGCAGTTTACTGAGACTGTCATAGTATTTCCACAGCCTGTCTGTTTCTCCTTCGGCAAATTTGCCTGTAAGAAGATGCTTGGCGTTAATGGAACATTCTGTCGCCATGATCCTTGTTCCAAGCTGACTTCGGGGCATTTCCAGAGAAAAGATCAGAATATTACTTCCCTTTTTAGCCATTTCAATGGCCATATTGAGAGCAAAACTTGTCTTTCCCATTCCCGGACGTCCTGCAAGAACGATCATGTCACCCGGCTTAAAACCACTGCACAGATTGTCAAGATGAGGATATCCCGAAGAAATTCCCGAAATGGTCTGGTTGCTGTCAACCCTTTCCTTGAGTTTTCCCATCTCTTCTTCCACAACATCCTTTAACGGAAACACTGTGGAAGCATGCTTTCTGTTGCTGAGATCGATCAGCTCTGTCGTTGTCTGATCAACAACTTCATCAAAACTCAGAGTCTGCCTATACGCATTTTCAGAACTATCGGCACAGACCTTTATCATTGACCTGTAAAGAGATTTTTCAATAAGAATATCGCAGTATTCCTTCAGTATATTTTCAGAAACGACCGGAGCTTTGTTGGCAAGTTCATACAGGTATTCAATATCTGGAACTCCTGTCTTATCCTGTATCGCAGACAGCTTATCAGAAACCGTTACAACATCAGGAGTCTTTCCTTCGTCAACGATCTGCATAATAGCCCGGAAAACATGACTGTTCCTTTCTTCATAGAAATCTTCTTTATAAAGACCCGTACCTTCAACGACACTAGCCAGTTTTCCATTAATAAGAAGACACCCCAGAAGAGATGTTTCCGCTTCTAGATGTCTCGGTAGCGTAAGAGGTGTAAGATCCATACAGCTTACTCTTCAGGCTGAGGTTCTTCGGACTCGACAGTTTCTTCTGTCTCTTCTTCTTCCGTAGTCTCAGTTTCAGGAGTATCTGCTTCTGTAGTGGTTTCAGGTTCAATAGATTCAGCTTCCATTTCAGGAGCTACAGTTTCATCGCTATCTTCAGCAACGACCCACAGCTTAAAAACACCGCGAACTTCTCTGAAAAGCTTTACTTCAACTTCGTATACACCGCTTTTCTTAATGTTTCCATCAAGAATTATGTTGCGATGATCTATGTCAAAGCCCTGCTCTAAAAGAGCTTCTTTGATCTCACGGGTAGTAACGCTGCCGAAAAGTTTACCTTCTTCGCCGACTTTCTTTTCGATCCTGATCTCACATTCGGCAAGTTTATTGGCAAGAGCTGTAGCAACGCCAACTTCGGTATCAATTCTTTTTGCTATCGCTCTTTTGTTGAACTCAAGCTCCTTGACATTTTTTTCATTTGCTAAAAAGGCAAATTTCTTCGGGATAAGATAGTTACGTGCATAACCGTCCTTAACCTTTACGATATCGCCCGCGCTTCCAAGTTTTTCAACATCTTTTGTAAGTATTACCTTCATTTTCGCCCCCTATCTTCCAGTTACGGTAAAGGGAAGCAGAGCAATTGTTCTAGCTCTTTTAATTTCCCTGGAAAGTTCTCTCTGATGTTTTGAGCATACACCGCTTATTCTTCTGGGAATTATTTTTCCTCTTTCTGTTACGTAGTTAAGAAGAACATCCGGATTTTTGTATGAAAGTTCCATGTCGCTGTTTATGCAGAAACGACATACTTTTCTTTTCTTATAAGCCATTTTTTACTCCTCTAATTAAAGTTCCACATCCTTTTCATCGTCATCATCTTCAGCACCGTCAAGAGATTTCTGAAGCTCTTCGTTGTACTTTCTTGAGTCTTCGATAGTCTTCTTTTCCTCTTTCTTTTCGACAGGCTTTTCCTCTTTCTTTTCAACAGGCTTTCTTTCTTCTTTCTCAAAAAGTGAAGCAACGCCTTTTGCATTTTCTTCAAGTTCTGCGATATCTTCAGCCTTGTCAACAACGATGGTCATGTACTTGAGAACACCTTCCCAGATGTTAAAGTTTCTCTCAAGCTCATCAACAAGTTCGCCGTTACCGACCAGATCAAAGAAAAGGTAATGACCCTTAAGGTTCTTTTTAATTTCGTAGGCGAGTTTTCTTTCGCCCCAGGATGCAAGATTAATTACTTTGCCGTTGTAATCATTGATAATTCCATCAACTCTTTCAACGAACTGCCTGATAGCTTCGTTTCCACCTTCAGGCTTAAGAATGGTAGTAAGCTCGTAATGTCTTTTTTTCATGTTTCCTCCTTACGGCTTTAAAGTCCAATTACTTACATTGAACAAGGAGATCTTTCCAATGTCCAAAAACCAATTTAACCCGCGGATTGTAGTTAGGAAAGTGGATTTTGCAACTTTTTTATTTCTAGATATTAATCTTCACAGACTTCCGGAAGATTATAACCAAGCTCAGAGGCATAGACGGGATCGATTAGTTTTCCTGTGGCGGAAACTTCAATATCGGTTGTGGTGAGTTCCTTAACTTCGAGTTTTGCTTCGCCGGAAACTGCCCGGATACATTTGATGGCAACATTTGAGCCGTCATAGGAAAGATCTCCGTAAAGCGTATAGACCTGATTTTCGACAAAATCTATATCTGTGCCTGCCGCTAAGTTATCCGGAACATTAATCGCGAAAAATTTGGGGGTAAATGAAACAGCATCTATCCATGTTGTTGTGATCATTCCACCATCGCTAAATGCTGCAAACGGGAAGTCAACAACATCTTCAACATGCAGAACTGTGAACGTAAAATCTTCCTCAAAATAGGTGAATTCAGCATCCCCTGTTCCCGGAGTTATGTCAGACGGATTGCTTGTAGCATTTATCGGACCTTTGAAATCAACAGTGAAATCTCCTATCTCTGTCATCTCAGTGTCGGAAATACATTCACCATTTGTCGGGTGATAACCTTCATCACATTCACAGACAGCTTCACCTTCTTCATCAACACAGGTTGAATTTTCAGGACATTCTTTTTCGGCACAGGGATCAACAACATCTTCATCCTGAACTTCTTCATCAGTAACATCCTTATCCTGTTCTGAAACATCTGTTGTCTCATCTGTAGCTTCATCTGTCGTTTCATCTGCCATTTCATCTGTTGTCTCGGCTGTATCTTCATCGTTTTCATCAACAGTTTTCTTGTCGTCACCACATGAAATAGTGAAAAGCGCAAAAACAACTACAAAGATGGTCAGCATTAGGCCTTTTTTCATTTTTTTCTCCGCTGAATTATTACACACACACCATATTTTCCGTTAAAATGAAGAAAACACAAATTTTTATACAGTCAATTAAAGGACTATTTCAGAATGAACTTAGGAAGGTTTTTTTCTGACAACCATTTCCTGTTCATATTGAGGGTGTTTTCCCACTGAGCAAAATCCAACTTCTCAAAAGGTCTATGCTCATAATGATATCCCACACTTAAATTAACACCGCAGATTTTCTTACAAATAACACTGATATCATTTTCTCCGGAACGATCCGGCTCTTTAAATCCTGTTTTTTCTGCAACATAACTTCTAAAATCATCTGTACCCACGTTGTAGCATTTAAAATCATTTTCTCCGGACCTGTCATATTCAATAGCGAACTGATGGGTTTCATTTATTTCTTCAACTATTTCAGGGAATTCACTTTGCAGAAAAGAGCTTCCCTTTAACTGCTGCTCCTGCCCGTCAACTACAAGAATTGAATGCCCCGAATCCTTTAAGAGCCATAATATTGCACATCCGGCCCTGTCATCGGCACCTACTCCGACAGACTCCGTTTCACTACGGAAAACCCCGTCTCGATAGACAACTTTGTGCTCAAAAGGAGTCCCTTTTTTCCTTGTTCTATCCCAGGCTGTGTCCGCATGAGCGATTAAAAGCACTCTGTTTTTTCTTTTTCCCGGGACATAAACAAACTTTCTTGATCCGAACCCCTTAACAACAGCTCCTTTAAGCTCTGAAAATCTTTCTACAATTTCATCACCACTTCTAAGGGAACAATCTAGAAACTCTTTTAATACAGCAAAATCATTCAACACTCTCTCCATCCTGAATTGTTTGTTTAGATTACTTAAAACCTAGTGTGGAGCATACTTACAAAAGGAGACTTGTAAAGGAATACCCCTTCTGAAAGAGTAAAAAAGAGATGTCTGAGAACTTTTTAGAAAATCTAAGCGGGCGAACCAATTTATCCGCCCACCAGATCAATGTGAGTATTTCAGAAGACTAGAAAAAATCCTTATCTATCTGCCGAAACCGCCTTTGGGGAATCTTTCTTCACGCGGACGTGCTTCGTTGACAGCAAGTGCTCTGCCCATCAGTTCCTTTCCATTAAGGGCACTGATTGCTTTGGTTGCCTCATCTTTGTTCGGCATTTCTACAAAACCGAACCCTTTTGAGCGATCAGAGTCGCGTTCAGTGATAAATCTTACTGATTCAACTGTTCCAAATTCTTCAAAAGCTGACCTGAGTTCATTTTCGCTTAATTTGTAAGCGATGTTTCCAACATAAATGTTCATTCTTTTTCTCTCAAAACTTACCATGATTAAAATAATGTGGATGACTGTCCATGGTATGACGGGAAATCCAAAATAATTCGAACGCTGTCCGTAGGTTGTTAAGGACAACAGCTAGGGTTATACTTATATAGTTCAATAATGTCAAGTCATTAATTTATAAGTATAAAAATTATCCGAAAATATTTACTTCGCCATTTTCTTAAGAATTATTTTCTGGATGGTCTCAAGGAGAGGTTCACACTCATCGATCGTCAGATGTTTTGCATCTTTACAGAGCGGCTCTTCTGCATTCTTGATCTTTTTAGAGTTTTCAGCATCAAAACTGTCTTTGTTGACATTTATATGAACACTGTCATCGAACTCTTTGCCCATAAAATAGGCCCTGTGTCCCGTCTGAGACGTATCTTCATGATTCTGGTAGAAGTTGTAGAACTCCTTTATATTCTGCCTGAAAAGCAGAATGTCGCCCGGATTATCGTAATGTCTTTTCACCTGACAGGACATATCAACACCAATGAACATATCAATTGGAATATTTTCAAGTCCACCTCGGGAGCCGCCTTTCTCTCCGGCAACAGCGTGATGAAGTTTGCATGCACCCATACTTTTTCCGACCATAATAACTTTCGGTTTTACTCCTGTAACTTCCTTCATCAGCATAATGGCATTCTTAATGTTCTCGCTGAAAAGCCATGTCGCCATCCTGGGTCTGCCGTAAGAACCGATGCAAAGAGCCTCGGGAGCTATTTCAGGAGTAAGATAGTTCTCACAGAACCACTCAATTCCGTCATGACCGAGCATTCCGCCAAAACCGCCTGAAGCAACAACAAGGTATCTATGCTGCTTTTCAACTTTGAGCTTTCTCGGCCAGATCGCGTTCATAGCTCTGATCTTTTCGCATGCATACCAGTTCGTTCCGGGACCCACAAAAGATTCTATTCTTGTAAATGCAACTCCGCAGTTAAAGGTCGGATAACAGTGGCTGCATTTGTAATTTTCTTTACAGAACTTCTGACATTTTTCCCAGTTATCACTTTTTACAGGTTTACAGGCAGAGTAGTTATTTCCCGGACCTGAAAATGTCTTTATTTTTTCATGTTTTATTCTGCAGAAATTCGACTCTCTGCACTCTGTGCATTCCGGATCATCTGCGCAGTATTTCTGGCAGGCAACCTGATTTTCATTGAAGAAAGCGCTTTCTATCTCATAAGGGTCATACTTCTTTTCCTGAGCGGAAACTGAAATAACCACAAAAAAAGCCACAACTAGAAAACGTGCAACTTTCATAAAAGGTCTCAAAGAAAAGGTGCAATTACAAGCGCGATAACACTAATGAGTTTTACAAGAATATTAAGACTTGGACCGGCTGTATCTTTAAAAGGATCACCAACTGTATCTCCGACAACTGAAGCTTTATGAGCTTCACTGTTCTTTCCGCCGTTGTGACCTTCTTCAATATATTTTTTCGCATTGTCCCATGCTCCACCTGCATTTGACATGAAAATTGCAAGTGTAACACCTGAAGCCGTAACGCCTACAAGAAGTCCCGCCAGCATTTTCGCATCGTACATTCCTACAGCGATAGGAGCTGCAAGAGCAAGAAGTCCGGGAGCTATCATTTTTTTAATAGCTGCGGCAGTAGAGATCTCTACACACTTTCTAAAGTCAGCCTGTACACCCGGTTTTCCTTCAAGAAGTCCTGCGATCTCTTTGAACTGACGACGAACCTCTACGATCATCTCACCGGCAGCCTGTCCAACAGCCTTCATTGCAAAAGCACTGAAAAGATATGGTAGAACTGCTCCGATAAAAACTCCGGATACCACAAGCGGATTTGAGATGTCAATTCCGCCTTCTATCAGTTCAGGTCTCAGCGAAGTTTTAAAAGCACTGAAAAGAGCAAGTGCTGTAAGAGCAGCTGAACCTATTGCAAAGCCTTTTCCGATAGCCGCAGTCGTGTTACCCACCGCATCAAGCTTATCTGTTCTTTCACGTACACTCTTATCTAGATGAGCCATTTCAGCAATACCGCCGGCGTTATCGGCGATCGGGCCGTAAGCATCGATCGCAAGCTGGATACCGATCGTTGAAAGCATCCCCACAGCCGCCATAGCAATTCCGTAAAGTCCTGCAAAATGGAAACATGCAAGAATAGCAAGCGCAATAATTATAATCGGATAGAATGTCGATCTCATTCCTACACCGAGACCGCTTATAATGTTAGTTGCTGTTCCTGTTTCAGATTCTGTTGCTATCTCAACAACAGGTTTTTTACCGCTTCCCGTGTAGTATTCAGTAATAAAACCGATAGCCGTACCGACAACAACTCCGAGAACAACTGTTATAAAAAGTCCTAGTGATGTGTATTCAACTCCATCAACGGCAACTTTTGCAGGCATGAAAGAGTCAATAATGAACCATGCGCCTACGATCATAATGCCGGCTGCAATGAAAGTTCCCATATTGAGAGCCTTCTGAGGATCTCCCCCTTCCTTAACTCTTACAAAGAACGTTCCTACAACTGAAGCGATAACACCGAAAGCTGAGAGAAGGAACGGAAGAAGAACAGGGTAGAAATTTCCCGAACTCTTCGCCCAGACAACTCCAAGTATCATTGAACTGATAAGAGCTCCGATATAACTTTCAAAAAGATCTGCGCCCATTCCTGCAACATCACCCACATTATCACCTACATTGTCAGCAATAACAGCAGGGTTTCTGGGATCATCTTCAGGAATACCGGCCTCGACTTTTCCCACCAGATCAGCTCCGACATCCGCAGCTTTTGTGTATATTCCTCCACCGACTCTCGCAAAAAGTGCAATAGAGCTGGCTCCGAGACTGAACCCGGTGAGAATGTTAAGAATTCTTATTATCGTTACATCGCTGGATAGATCCATTGTAAGACTACCGTTGAAAACGAACATATAGACAATGAAAAGCACTGAAAGTCCGAAAAGTCCGAATCCTACAACACTCAGCCCCATCACAGCTCCACCGTTGAATGCAACTTTAAGCGCACTGTTCAGGTTGCTTCTTGCCGCATTTGCCGTACGGACATTACTCATTGTGGCGGTTTTCATTCCGACATAACCTGCAAGTGCACTGAACAAAGCGCCTAAAACAAACGAAAAAGCTATTATCGAATGACTACTTTCGCTATTAAAATTAATTATCCCCAGAATTACTGCAACAACGACCACAAAGATCAGAAGAACTGAATATTCTTTTTTAAGGAAAGCCATTGCACCGTCACTGATGTTCTTTGCAATAGTCTTCATCTCGTCAGTTCCCGCTTCCTGCCTTCTGATCCAGAAAAACTTGAACAAAGCGACCGCCAGAGCGATCAAAGCAGCAACAGGAACTGCAAAAATCATAAATTCTTTCATATTATCTAACCCTCCTATTAAAATCATTCATTGCATGGAACAGCCCTTTTTCCAAAATAGTTCTAAACATCTGCTCCCATGACAAAGCCCAGGAATTATCCATAAAGCTCAACTCATCGTCAAGAAAATTTGTCAGGACATAATCCTTTAACATTTCTCTGTCTTCGGGTTTTCCAATCCCCAGTTTTATTCTGTTAAAATCACAGTGTCCCAACTCCTCCTGAATGGATATTATGCCGTTATGACCTCCGTCACCTCCGCCTCCGGACTTTATCCGGTGCACACCAAAATCAAGATGAATGTCATCATGAACAATAAAGAGATCTTCCTTTTTCACTGAAAAGGCATCTACAGCGGGAGCAACAGATTTTCCCGACAGATTCATATAGGTGTTAGGCTTTATGATAACAATGTTTTTATCAAATTTTTCAGTTACCGAAATATAAGCTCTCATTTTTTCACAGTACTGATAGTCACTCAATTTAAAAGAGCTCACTATATGATCTGCAAAAATGAAACCTATATTGTGACGTGTTGCGACATAACGATTTCCGGGATTACCAAGTGCAGCAAAAAGAACTGCCCCGTCCGGCTCGATAGATGAACTTTCCTGCACGGATCTTTACTATTCAGCTTTCTCTTCTGAAGCTTCTCCTGCTTCGCCTTGAGCTCCCTCAGCACCCTCAGCTCCTTCAGCTGCAGCGAGAGCTTCTGCTTCGGCCTCTTCTTCTTCAAGAGACTGGCCTCTTCCTTTATTGAAAACAAAAACAGGGGTATCCTGTACGAAAACAGGAGTAACGTTCTCAGGATAGGTAAGCTGAGAGATTGCAACTCTGTCCCCGATATCATACTGTGTGATATCAACATCTATTCCGGCAGGAATATAAGCTGGCCTGCATTTGACTTTGACATCTTTAACAACCTGAAAAGCTCTGCCGCCCACAATTTCGGCCTGAGATTTTCCGAACTTGGAAACAGGAACTGTAACTACAAGTTCCACATCTTCTTCAACAGCCATGAAATCAGCATGAATAATGTAGTTTTTTACAGGATGAATCTGAAGGTTGTGAGTAATTGCCTTTACAGGTTTTCCTTCAACATTCAGCTCAAATACAACATTCGTACCCTGAGATGTATGAAGCGCCTTAATGTAATCTTTTCTTAAAACACTTCCGCTGATATTTTTTTCTAAACTTTTGCCGTAGATCTCCACAGGGATCATTTCATTTTTTCTTACAGCCTTTACCTGTTTTTTCCCAGGCTCTCTTTTTTCCACATTGAGCTTAATGTATTCCATTTGTTCCTCCAGTGCTCTCTGGCTGGGGCGGGAGGATTCGAACCCCCGGATGCTAGGACCAAAACCTAGTGTCTTACCGCTTGACGACGCCCCAAAGCTATGTTAATAATTCTATCTTTTTCACTGACCGGTATTTTCCACCGCTAAATGACCGATAAGCCTTGTCTCTCTGTTCGGCACTTGAGAAAACTCCTATTATCGTGGAGCCGCTTCCTGACATAAATGTCATCTCGGCAACGTTCTCAAGCTCCTTTTTCAACAGTCCTATCTCAGGCCACTCAGAGAATACAACATCCTCAAAATCATTATAGATTACAGTGGTCCAGTCTTTCAATGAACTACCATCAAAATTACGGACGGTATTTATAGTTACAGCCCCCCTATTTGTCAATTTTTTTTTGTCGAACAGACTGTACGCAAGTCCCGAATTCACTGTAATTTCAGGGCAAATCAGCAACAGACTCCTTCCTTTAGGATCTATGTCTATCTCTGTCAGTTTATCACCTGTTCCGCCAACTAATGCAGCAGTACCTAAAAGAAAGAACGGCACATCACTTCCAACTTCTGATGCTATTTTGACCATTTCGCTCTGTTCAAGAGCTAGATCAAGATACCTGTTCAGGAAAAGAAGAAAGCCTGCCGCGTTACTGCTTCCTCCTCCAAGACCGGCACCTGCGGGAATGCTCTTTTCTATAGTTATATCAAACTTCGGAATTTCCTTTCCGAGATATCTGCCCAGCTCTTTCCAGATCTTATAGACAGTATTTTTCTGTGTGGAAATATTTTCTGCGACACCTTTTGTCCTTATGTGAAACTCGCTGGATTCTTCAACGATTACAGTATCATAAAGCGATATCGGCGTCATTATGGATTCAATAAAATGAAGATTGGTCTTGGGGTCCACACTTCCAATTTTAAGAAAAATGTTTATTTTAGCGGGAGTTTTAAAGGCTGTTGTCATTTTAAAATTTTTTCTTCAGCTCTTTTTCAACAGGAGCAGGAACAAACTTTTTTAGACTTTTTTTATCCATAGAAGCTATTTCCTTAACCATACCTGATGAAAGAAAAGAATATTTATCCGACGTCATTAAAAAAACTGATTCAGCGGATGGACAAAGTACTCTGTTAACTGAGGCCATCTGCAGTTCCATTTCAAAATCCGATACCGCCCTGAGACCTCTGATAACAACATTTGTATTCAATTCCTGCATCAGATCAACTAGAAGATTATCAAAAATGATCACTGAAGCTCTGTCTTTATCCTTAAATACTTTTTCGATCATTTCTTTTCTTTCTAATGCTGTAAAAAGCGGTTTTTTGCCGGTATTTTCACCTATTGCAATGTAAACATGATCAAAAAGCTTCAAGGCTCTCTGAGCAATATCAAGATGCCCCAGAGTAAACGGATCAAAACTTCCAGGATAAATTGCTGTTCTTTTCATTTCTACTCCCAGTTATAAAAAACGGTCAACAACGTATTCCCATACTTTTTTTCTTTTTTTGACCAGTCTTTTTCGTTCCACTGGACATTGCGGTCACTTTCGATTCCAATCACACAGACATCATCAAAGATCTTCAAACTTCTGAAAGTATCAAGAAGTTCAGGGATCCTATCTCTCTGTACATAAGGAGGATCAATATACACTGCGTTGACACGTCCCAACCCTTCATAGGTAGTTTCTTTATATGCATCTCCTTTCAGAATGCTCAGTTCTGAAATATCCAGAGATTCTTTATTCTGCAAAATTCCGCTAATCGCCTTTTTATCTTTTTCAACAGCAAAAGCTTTGGCCAGACCTCTGCTGATAGATTCAAAAGACATTGCTCCGCTACCAGAGAAAACATCCAGAAAAACTCTATTATCAAAGTTGATCAGAGAAAACAGAATATCAAAAAAAGCACTTCTCACCTTTTCCTCTGTCGGTCTGAGATCTGTATCCGGAACAGAAAAAAACCGGCCCTTTAAAGATCCGGATGTGATTCTTAGACGCATGATCTACGGACAGGCTTCCAGAAATGCCTGTACCTGAGCTTTATCACTTGCGTTAGGTGTTAACTGGATATACTTTCGATAATTCTTACAAGCCTGATTCTGATTTTGAAGATACGCATAGGCAATACCTATAAATTTATAGATCTTACCACTTCTCGGTTTTAAACGCATCGCATTCTTATACTCATGCAGAGCATCAGTGTATTTTTTCTGGCCAAGGGCCGCGTGGCCCAACTGGACGAAATCATTGTATTTCTTATTGACATCGACATTCTTTTTAGGAAGAGCTTTTTTCTTTGCTATTTTTCTTTTTTTAGGTGCCGGTTTTCTTTTCTTTTTAACAACCGGGGCCTTTTCTTTTTTTACTTCAGCTATTTTTTTCGCAGGCTTTTCTTCAACCGGAGCTTTTTCCTCTTCCTCTTCCTCTGCTGCAACAGCTTCCTCTTCCTCTTCCGGAACTGCTTCTTCTTCAGGTTCTTTTTCGTCCTCAACTTTTGCCAGAGCTTTTTCCTTTTCTTCGGGTTCAGCCTGTTCTTCTGCATCTTCTATCTCCGCGAACTCATTATCAGAATCCCCGGAACTTATTGAAATAACAGCAACAATAATAACGATAACAACGGCTGCTCCAATTCCGGCCAGAATTTTCCAGTCAGGCAGTTTAAACCCGCCATTCCTCTTATCTTCATCAGGATAAAGCTCCTTGATAACGTCTGCTATTTCCTGCTCTTCCTTGTTTGGTTTCTGGTCAAAAAAATTGTCTGTAAGGGTAATTTTTTCCTGACGGACATTTTCTTCTTTTACAGCACTGCTTTCTTTAGAAACAGTTTTTTCTTGAGATTCAACCTTTTCCGGCACATCATCAGACACGGCATCCTGCTGTTTTTTACTTACAGGAACTTCTTCAACAACCGTAACGTTACTGCTGGCACACATAGGACAGTTCGGCCTTTTTTCTGGAATCTCCGCTGAAAAACCACAATTGTTACAAATAAATTTCATAATCTACCCATTTACTGGTTTTGCTTTTATTACCGGTTTCCCGCCTTTGTCCTCGATCGTAAAACTTACGTCGGAACAGTTATATTTTGCCATAATTGATGCACGGTTTGTTCTAAGTTTCCCAACGAAAGATCTCTTTTCGTTGTCTGAAACTTTTTTACCATGCTTTTCTTTAATTCTGCAGTAATCTTCCCAAAGCTCTTCAAAAGGATCTTTTTCTTCAGCTTCTTCAGAAATTTCAGGCACATCAGGCAAGCCCACAGGAGATGTTGCAAGCTGTGTCTTTTCATCATCATCTGTTGAAATAGGCGGAGCCGGAGCTTTTTTCTGGATTTTTTCCTCCGGAGGAAGTGCCGGAATAGGTTTTTTCGGAGTTTCTTCAATATCATCCACACCGAAAGGATCAGGAATATCTTCATCATACTCTCTGTTAACCTTCTGAGAATTAACATCCGGAGTAGGACCGGGAGTCATGGAAGACTGACCAAAGCCTAGTCCATCTCTTTCACCATCTCTCAGATACTTTGCAATTAACGTATTTAAAGCTGAGACTGCTATATCTGCTCCATGACTGTATTTTTTCAGAACGAGCTTTTCTCCGACTTTCATTCTGGAAATATCGGCAGCAAGATTTCTAAAAACCTTATCGATCTCATGGGTTACAATAAAAGTGAAGAAAAAAGCGATAATTATTGTGACCAGAGTATAGATCACTGTGTAAAAAAGAACTCTATTGTAGTCTTCCATTCCGGGAAGTGATGAGGAAAGCGTTATAAAAACAACTTTTTCTCCACCCAACATATCAACAGGCATAAAAAAACTATGAAGATAGGTCCAGCTGTTAAGAGTTTTTTCTCCCTCAGACTTAACAAGTTCGGAAAGGGATTCTTCTACTTTTTCAGAACCACAGCCTTCCTCAACTTTTTTCCATTTTTCAGACTTTGTTTCAGAGATAAATTTACTTCCATGATAAACCCTTACAGGCATTGGAAAAACATCATCTCTGAAAGCGAGAGAAAGTTTTTCAAGACTTATTACAGCAAAAAGTTCTTCAGGGCCTTTCTGAGAAACTTTTTTCACTGTGGGAACGACACCCATAAGATACAGCTGGTCTCCGATCATTATTGTGCCATCAGAAGCGATCCCTTTTTTTAAAGCTCTTTCAACCGCAGGAATTCCCTTGTGGGAAGACATCAGTTTTGTCGTTCCCGCAACGAACTCAGCATTTTTATCTATCAATATGTAATCCTGCTTTGAACTTATCTCGCTTATCTTTAACGGGGCGTTCTTTGATGCTTTGCTAAGAGTCAATTCCCGGGCAATTTCAAAAGAATTCCCTATAAGAGAGTACATCTTTGTTTTTACTTTTTCCTTAACGTAACGAACACTGTTCTGAGGACCCTGCTGGATATCTATTTTGTCAATAAATGATCTGAACAGAACGAAATCCAGAATCGACAGCGCTGATATTACCACGGCCATTAAGAAAAAAACTTTAAGTTTCAGCCCAAGATTACTAAACATCTATTTTTCTCCCCGATTAATAACTATTTAATACATTCCATCTTCAACAGTCGTAGAATAAGATGTAGAGTTCACGCTGGAAACCTGCCCGTCCTCTATTCTGTATCCCAGGTTCTGAGAAGCGTTTGAAACCATTACAAAATCTTCCTGATATATCCATTTGGTTCCATAATAAAATCTTATTGTGTAGCTTCCTGGCGAAAGGTCCGGGATGCTCATTTTGTTGTTTCCGGATTTGATCGGCAGAAGATAGGATGTTGAAAGAACTCTGAGATAAACCGTATTCCACTGAAAAAGAGAATCAACGACCGTATAGTCCCCGGAAGTATCAAAGTTTTGAGTAATGCTTCCTTTTGCCGGAACCTCAACCTCTTTTTTCCAGTCCTTGTCGCCATCTTTAAAAAATATCAGCTTTCTAGAAAAATCTTCATTGTTTTTAATTTCAAGATTCCCGTTGAGAGGAAACAGTATGCTGTTTCTTGAAACAGAGGCTCCTGTTAGTTCAAGAACTTCAGTATAGTTCTTTATTGTGTCATATCCTTCTATTACTATGGAGTATGTTTCCGCTTCAAGAGAAGGTTGCGGATCTATTACAGGCAGACGCCAGTAGCCGTCTTTTATGTTGGCTGAAGTCCCCATGTTTTTTTCCTGACCTGCTTTGTAGTTAACGAGAAGTTTAAGAACACCGCCTGTTATAGAAAAAGGTGCCGTAACACACAGTAGACAGATTAGTATCTCAACAATTTTTCTTCTCATTTTTCCTCTCCGGAATCTGAAGATTCCTTTGCTCTGATAAGCTCTTCTGTTTCTCTTATCTGATCACGAATTGTCTGCAGCTGCTCATCATCCTGGACACTCTGCTCAACTTTTCTAAGGATATCAAGGCTCTTGTTAAGATCTCCTGCCATGTCCCATGCCTGAGAAAGACCCATGAGACTTCTTATATCACCTTCTTCGATCTCAAGAGCTTTGTTAAAATAATCTATCGCATCCTTAAACATCCCCATGGACAGATGACTCATGCCCAGATCATAAAAATGGGATGATGATGTTTCACCATCAAACGATCTCTTCAGTGTCTCTCTAACTTCATTAACCGTTCCTGCAAGGTCCTCTTCTTCTCTGACTGGAAGTATTTCTCTTATTCCTGCAAGAAAACTAGAGGAGGGGTAGTTGATTAGAAGTTCCTGTAAAAGCTGCGTAGCACTATTAAAATCCTCAATGCTTATATAAAATTCAAGCTCATCAAGATTTTCCTGAGGCGGTTCCTGAAGTTCGGAAATAATATCGTTTGTCATCTTTTCAAATTCGCTGGCAAGATCTTCCTCCGGCTCCACAGTATGTGCCGTTTCTTCCAGTGCTATAGCTTCCGCTTCTAATACGCCTTCTTCCTCTACTTCATCTTCTGTTTCATCAACAGGTTCCAGAGTTACCGGACTCTCCTCTTCTTCATCTTCAGGGTTTCCATCTTTATCAGGGATACCGCTGAAAATATCGTCGGTCTCGACATCTTCAGAAAAATCACTTTGTCCAAAAGAGATCTTTTTCTTTCTTTCTGCCAGTCTTGGATCATCTTTTCCAAGCATAGACTCTGCATCCACCAGCAGCTCAGCAAGATCCGAAGTATCACCTTTTGCTATTTTAAGGTCGACAAGGGCTATGAGAAGATCTCCTGCTGTATCGACATCTCCCGACTCTATATACGCCTCGATCAGAATATCAATAGTTTCAGAATGTTCCTTCCATCTGGGATATTTGTGAATTCTGTCTATAGCTTTGCTGAAAAGCCTGTAGCTCATAAAGACCTTTGCCTCTTTAAGAACCGTTTCGAGACTCTGTGTCGGCTCATCATCAGCTTCTTCAACATTCTCGACATCTTCAAGGTCAATATCTATATCCAGTTCAAGATCTTCCTCTTCGGCAAAATCCAGATTTGTGTTGTCTATCTTGTCACTTATCAGATCTCTCAGTTTTCCTTCTTCCCTAAGGGCGGTCAAGGCTTCTCTATCATCCGGGTCAAGTTCCAGGATCTTTCTATAGACATTGTCTCTTTCTTCAAGATTCTGTCTTTTGGAACATACAACTGCTATCTGCTTATACGTTGCAATGAGTTTTCTTTTTTCACCCAGCTTTTCAAAAACGAAAGCCAGCTTTTCAAGGAATTCCATCGAATCAGGGTCTTCCACTATAAGCTTTTGAAGAACCGTGAGAGCGTTAGTATAACTACCTGTTCTCAGGTAAAGATTTACCAGGTCCCTTCCTATCGTTATCTCTCCGTCTGAGGCAGTGTAGAGAAGCTTCAGGACGTTGGCGTAATCATTTGTCTTGCCGGTACCTTTCATTGATTCAGCCAGCGGAGCAAGAAGTTTCTCCGCCTCGTGCTTCATGTTCTCTGCGATAAGCATATTGGCAAGCTTTACAATAAAGCCTGTGCTGTTAGGTGCCAGCTCCACCATCTTTCTGAGAATGTTTATCGCAGCAAGCTTGTTGTCCAGGCGGGCATAGTAATTAACCGCAGTCTGGTAGCGCATAATGGCATCTTTTACCAAGCCGCTCTGCCTGTCATAATCAGCAAGAAGAACATTGATCTTTCCATGCTGGGCATTTATCATCAGAGCCTGCTTAAGAACAGCTTTAGCTTTGTTCAGGAATCCTTTTTTCTCAAAAAGATGTGCCGCTTTTTCATAGATCTCTATTGCCTTATCTTCGTTCCCGTCTCTTGCGTATAGTTCCGCCAGTCTGACATAAGCTCTATCATCATCGGGGTTTTTACTGATCACTTCCTGATATTTTTCAATCTCCGTCGGACTTTTTTTGCCCCTGATAGAGAATCTTCCGGTATTTTTAGTAGCCAATTTTACCTTCCGCCGCTTTTTACCCGTTCAATATAACTGTAGTCTTCCGTGTTGATCTTGATAACATCTCCTTCAGCAATAAACATGGGCACCATAACCTGTCCCCCGGTTGTGACCTTGGCCGGCTTATATGATGATGTCACAGTGTCACCCTTAAATCCGGGCTCTGTTTCAGAGATCTCCACTTCAATAAACTGAGGAAGGTCCATTGAGATCGGCGATCCGTTATAGAACTGCACTGTTACTTTTTCATTTTCCTTGAGAAAAAGAACGACATCCTCGACAACTTTGAGATCGATGGTTATCTGTTCAAATGTCTCGGAATCCATGAAATAGTAGAACTCGCCATCCGAATAGAGAAACTCCATCTCCTTTTCCTCCATGTCAGGTTTTTCAACCCTTTCTCCGGAAAGAAAAGTTCTTTCAGCTATTGATCCGCTAAGGATGTTTTTCAGTTTTGTTTTGATAACGGCTCTTCTTTTCTGCTGAATATGTGTCATTTCAACAATTCTGTAAGGGGTGCCGTCAATTTCAATTCTAAGTCCCTTTCTAAATTCTGAGGTCGAAATCTGCATCTTTTCTCCTTAATTCTGCCTACAATTCTCCAAACACAAAAAAATAGGGCATAACATACTAAATGTAATGGATGTCATTGTCAAGTTTTAGAAGCGTAGCTTCAGACTACGGAAAGACTATTAAAAACCGCCTCAACGGCCAGACTGTATGTGTGAACTCCGAAACCGCAGATAAATCCTTCCGCGACATCGCTGAGGTAAGAGTTCTGTCGAAACGCTTCCCTCTTGAAAATATTGGAGAAATGAGCCTCAACAAAAGGGACCTTTCTGAAAATCAGAGCATCTCTTATCAGAACACTGGTGTGAGTATATGCCCCTGGATTGATCACTATGCCGTCGGCACTGCACTCGGCAATTAATTTGGCAAGTTCTCCCTCAAAATAACTGCTTAAAAAAACGAGCTCGACACCTAAAGCAGACGCTTTTTCCGTCAAACTGCGAACAAGCTCTTCTCTTGTAAATCCGTATATTTCAGGTTCTCTTTCTCCGATCCTGTCCAGAAGAGGACCTTCTATAAGAGCTATTTTCATCGGTTTTCCTCACACTTCATTTATATCCAGCCAAAGCATCTGAGCCCACAAGCTTAAAAGGAGCTGTGCCTTTTCATCATCTTTTGCCGCATTTTCAGCAGCATTATAAATGACTTTCATTATTCCGTCCGGATCATTTTTCCCAAGCTCTTCCGACATTGTCTGAACCTCTATCCAGTTTCTCTGACGGATAGCTATGAGAAGCATTGTTCTGGTAACCAGGATACCCTCCCCCGATCTTTTATGGAAAGCTATCAGACAAGCTGTTTCAGGTCAAGAAAAGTTGCATTTACAGTGATATTCTGATAGATAAAAACCCCTGCACTTTCAGGTTGTTTTTTTACTATCAGGAGATGATCATGACCAAAATTTCAAATGCAATTGTAAGTGTCTATGACAAGCGCGGCCTGACGGCTTTTGTTTCGGAACTCGACAAGCTGGGAATAAAGATCTATTCAACCGGCGGAACATACTCTATGATCAAAGGTGAAGGTGTCAGCGCTGTGAAAGTTGAGGACTACACAGGTTTTCCGGAGATGATGAACGGAAGAGTCAAAAGCCTTCATCCGAAGATCCACGGAGGGATCCTTGCTGACAGATCGGAACAGGCTCACCTGGAAGCAGCGGAAAAACACGGGATCGCTCTTTTTGACATGGTTGTTGTCAACCTCTATCCGTTTCAGGAGACTGTTGAAAAAAATATGAGCATGGACGACATTATTGAGAACATAGATATCGGTGGTCCGACACTTATCAGAAGCGCTGCAAAGAACTTCAGAAATGTTGCGATCGTCACCTCTCCTGACGACTACTGGTCAATCATAGAAGAGCTCAAGGAAAACGGTCAGTTAAGCATAGAAACAAGATTTGAACTTTCAAAAAAAGCTTTTGCTCACACAGCTTTTTACGACGGCTTTATCAGCAGTCACTTCTCAAGGATAGACCATGCGGGGAACAGAATAAAGGAAGATCCGGAGATCCTGACCCTTCAGTTCACAAAAAAGGATACACTCAGATATGGAGAGAACCCTCACCAGAAAGCATCTTTCTACGCTGACAGGAACGCCCCTTCCGGAACTGTCGCAACAGCGAAGCAGCTTCATGGGAAACAACTGTCCTTCAACAACTACATGGATCTTGAAAGTGCAAAAAATATAGTCGCGGAATTTGACGAACCGGCTGCTTCAATAATGAAACACACGAATCCCTGCGGAGCTGCTGTCGGCGAAACACTTTGCGAAGCCTACAAACTTGCTCTTGAATGTGATCCTGTAAGTGCTTTCGGTTCAATTGTCGGTCTTAACAGAGAAGTTGACGAGGACACCGCTCTGGAGATCTCAAAGAATTTCGTTGAAGCCGTAATAGCACCTTCTTTCAGTGATAAGGCGTTGGATTTACTTACTAAAAAGAAAAACATCAGACTGATAGAGACAGGTGTTGTCTGCAGAGAGCCTGACATGGACTGGGAATTTAAAAAAGTATCAGGCGGACTTCTTATCGAAGACAGTGACAGATATATTGTTTCTGAAGAAGACCTTGAATTTGTTACAGAAAAAAAGCCCACAGAAGAAGAGATAAAAAAACTGCTTTTTGCCCAGAAGATAGTTAAGCATGTAAAAAGCAATGCCATTCTTCTTTCTGACGGCAAAGCAACAGTAGGAGTCGGCGCAGGACAGATGTCAAGGATAGATTCACTTGAGATAGCGATAAGCAAATCCAACAAACCTCTTAAGGGCTGTGTGATGGCAAGTGATGCTTTTTTTCCGTTCAGAGACAGTGTTGACAGGGCATCAAAAGAAGGTATCACCGCAATAATTCAGCCAGGTGGTTCAATGCGTGATCAGGAATCAATCGATGCATGCAACGAGCATGGAATAGCTATGGTTTTTACAGGAAAAAGATGTTTCAGACACCTTTAATTTGGAGAGATCTATGAAAGTTCTAGTAGTTGGAAAAGGCGGAAGAGAACATGCACTTGCATGGAAAATAGCACAGAGCGAAGCAGTTGAAAAGGTATATGCTTTTCCCGGCAATCCTGGAATTGCCGAAGTTGCCGAGATCCCGGATCTGCCTGACGATAAAAATGAAACTTTGAAGGAGTTTGCAAAAAATAACGACATTGATCTTACTGTTGTCGGTCCTGAAGCATATCTTGCAAATGGAATTGCCGATGTTTTTGAAAAAGAAGGGCTGAAGATCTTCGGTGTAAATAAAAAAGCTGCACAGCTTGAATCATCCAAAGCTTTTGCAAAAGAGATCATGCAGGATGCAGGAATTCCGACAGCTGCACACAATACTGTTAACGATCTTGAAAAAGGATTGGAAGTGCTTGAAAAAAGTGAATATCCCATCGTTCTGAAAGCTGACGGACTTGCCGCCGGAAAGGGCGTTGTTATCTGTGAGACAAAAGAGGCCGCACAGAAAGAACTTTCGGAAATGCTCAGCGGAAAATTTTCCGATGCAGGTTCAAAAGTTGTTATTGAACAGTTCTTAAAAGGTGAAGAGCTTTCGCTTCTTCTTTTTGTTGACGGAGAAAATGTAAGGCCGCTTCAGTTCTCTCAGGATCATAAAGCTCTGCTTGATGGAGATAAGGGCCCGAACACAGGCGGAATGGGGGCATACACTCCCGTAAGTATTGCCGACAAAAAAACTTTCAGCGATGTTGACGATCAGGTTGTAAAACCTCTTCTTTCAGAGTTTAAGAAAAAAGGTATCGATTACCGAGGAATTCTCTACATCGGGCTTATGATGGTAGATGAGATCCCGTATGTTCTTGAATATAACGTTCGTTTTGGAGATCCCGAGACTGAGCCGTTGATGATGATGATGAAAAGTGACATTATTCCATTTATGACAGCAACCTGTGAAAAGAAGCTGGGCGAAACCGGTGACGTCCTCTGGCATGAAGGTGCAGGGGCGACAGTAGTTCTTGCAAGTGACGGGTATCCCGGATCTTATGAAAAAGGAAAAGTCATTGAAAATCTTGACAAAACAGACAACGAATGCGTTGTTTTCCATGCAGGAACAAAATTTGAAAACGGCAGTATCGTTACCGACGGAGGACGCGTCCTCATGGTGACATGCAGAGGGGAAAACATCTCTCAAGCCCTTGAAAGAACTTATAAAAACACTGGAAAGATATCCTTTGAAGGTGCCTACTGGAGAAAGGACATCGGACATAGAGAAGTGGGAAGAAAATGATCATACAGAGTTCCGGATTTTTAAAAAGCGCATCATCAATGAAAGGTCTTCCGGAAGACGGACTGCCGGAATTTGCCTTCATTGGTCGTTCAAATGTCGGTAAATCAAGTCTGCAGAATATGCTGCTTGGAAGAAGCGGGCTGGTAAAAACATCAAAAAAGCCGGGAAAGACCATCCTGATAAACTACTTTCTGGTAAACGACAGCTTCTTTTTCGTCGATCTTCCGGGATACGGATTTGCCCATAGGTCAAAAGCTTCAAGAAACATGTGGCAGAAACTCATTGAGAGGTATCTGGTTGAAAGAAAAGAACTTCTAGACATCTTTCTTCTTATTGATTCCAGGCACGGAATTCTTGAAAATGACGGCATGATGATAGATTTTCTTGACCATTACAATATTCCGTTCACCCCAGTCTTCACTAAAACCGATAAACTGAAAAAGAACGAACTTTCTGTAATAAAACAGAAGAATCCCGAATGTTTTTTCACCTCTGCTGCAAAAGGTTACGGCAGAGAGGAAATGCTGGGTTACATTGAGAGCCTCATGGTTTAAGAGCAATAAAATGAAGCACTTGCAACTTTTTACAATTTTTGTGGTCCTTTTATTACTGATCAGGGTCAACGCCGCGGAAATTGTTGAAAGCGTCGTGGCGAGTCTTAACGACAGAGCTATAACTTATTCAGAAATACTGCAGGAAGGAGAGCTTCTCAACATTGAGAACAACGTTCCTCCTGAAACCCCGCTTACACCGAAGATCAAAGAAAAGATCCTCAACCTCATAATGTTCAGGATCATAATGTTCAGGGAAGCAAGAGACGAAAACGTCACCATTGATGACAAGATCGTTGACAAAAAAGTGAAGGACTACATGTCCAATGTGTATATGAAGAAATTTCTGAAAAAGTACAGTCTATCCGACCTTGAATTTAAAACTCTCATAAAAATGCGTCTGCTGGCAGATAAAATGACAGACCGTTTTCTGGAAAAGAGGTTCAGGAAAAAAACTCCGACCAAGGAAGAAAAGAAAAAGGCGATAGAGGACTGGCAGAAAAATCTTTTTAAAAAACAGAAGCTTGTGCTATATTCTATTCCGTAATTATCAGGAGGATACATGGGAAAGATAATTTCGGTCATAAATCAGAAAGGCGGCGTGGGGAAAACAACCACAGCGGTTAATCTTGCCGCCTGCCTGGGCGTTATGGAAAAAAAGGTTCTGCTGGTAGATATGGACCCTCAGGGAAACGCCACATCAATGAGTTCCATAAAGGCAGAAAAGTTCAATACGATCTATGACCTTATGGCAGACCCGGAGATCAACGCAGTCTACAGCACCGAACTTCCGTTCATGAAGATAATTCCCTGTAACGAGGAGCTTACCGGAGCTGAAATAGAGCTTTTGCAGATGGAAGATAGAGAGTATGTTCTCAAGCAGACTATTGAGGACCTGAAGAACAAGTTCGACTATATCATCATCGACTCTCCTCCAAGTCTGAACATTTTAACAGTTAACAACATGGTTGCTTCGGACGGTGTGATCATTCCTATTCAGTGTGAATATTTTGCACTTGAAGGTCTCAGCCGGATAATGGAGACGATCGGAAACGTACGGTCTATTAACCCGGATCTTGAGATATACGGAATTCTGCTGACCATGTATGATAAGAGGGTTAAGCTTACCTTTGAAGTTGAAAAGGACGTGCGTGAGCATTTCGGGAAAGATGTTTTTAAAACTTTTATCCCAAGGAACGTTAAATTAAGTGAATCACCCAGTTTCGGAACACCGATCGTGCTTTACGATATCTCATCGATCGGTTCGAAAAAGTATCTTGAACTGGCGGAAGAATTCATAAAAAGAATGAAAAGGAGCGGAAAATGAAGGAAAAGAGAAAACTGGGAAAAGGTCTTGATGCACTTATTAAATCAGCACCGGCCAGCGACTATATGGTCGTTTCCATAGAAGATGTCGTTCCTAACGAAAATCAGCCTAGAAAAAAGTTTGATGAACAGAGACTGAGAGAACTCTCGGAATCCATAAAACAGTACGGGATCATTCAGCCGATCGTTGTTAAAAAGGAAGGTCGTCAATATAGAATCGTTGCTGGAGAAAGAAGATACCGTGCAGCAAAAATGGCAGGTCTTGAAGAGCTTAAAGTTATTCTTTTTAAAGGGGAAGAGGATTATCAGGTAAGCCTCATTGAAAACCTTCAGAGAGAAGATCTCAATCCCATTGAAGTTGCTGAAGCATATACCGAGCTTATTAAAAGATTTGACTATACTCAGGCTGAACTCAGCAAGAAAGTCGGTAAAAGCAGAAGCGAGATCAGCAACAACATGAGGCTTTTAAACCTTGTCGGAAAAATCCAGGACCTGGTAAGAAACGGAACGATCTCTGTCGGTCAGGCAAGACCTCTTACTGTTCTTGATAAAGATGATCAAAAACTGTTTCTCGACCGGATCCTTGAAGACAAGCTTACCGCAAGGCAGGTTGAAAAACTGGTTTCGTCAAAAAAAGAAAAAAAGGAACAACCTGATCTAAGCAAATACTGGAAAAAAGAACAGAACGAGCTGAATCTGGCAACAAATGCAAAAGTTACTGTAAAAGAAAAGAAAAAAGGTGTCTCTATCGTCCTTGATTTTAAAAATATAGGCGACTATGAAAGTTTTAGCAACATGTTGAAAAAACTTAACAAATGAGCTTGAGGCTCTTTCTTTTCACATTAGTTTTCCTATCATCTTTCTCTATTTACGCACAGTTTACCGTATTTATCGATCCGGGACACGGTGGAAACAATAAGGGAGCTATTGCCGGAGGTATCGAAGAAAAGGATGTAACTCTCGAGCTTGCTCTGAAGTTGAAAGCTTTTTTTAAAAAACATCCTGATCCTGATATTAAAGTAATATTCTCAAGAACATCTGACGAAGACCTTCTGATAAAAAAAAGAGTTGAGAAGATCGAAAAGGAAAAACCGGACCTGTTTCTTTCCCTTCACTTCAATTCACAGAAATTTCTTACAACGACAAGGGGTTTCGAGATCTATTATCCGGCAGATTCTCTCGATGGAAAATCAAAAGAAATGGCTGAAAAATATGACCGGGCAAACAGGTCTTTCGTTTATGGAAAAATGTTTAAGGACCTTTATTTTAAAGCCAACATCCACACAACGTGGAAACTGCCCTTCAATCTTTTCACTCAGAAATACGGTCTGAAACTTTTTGAAGAAACAACGGTACCCGGACTACTTCTAGAAATAGCCTATCTGACCTCACCGGATGACAGAGCGTGCGTCGAGAACAAAGATTTTATGGCTGATATCGCCTGGTATATCTATGATGCGATCAAGAAAATATCTAAGAAAAAACTGAAAAAGAAGTAGTTATCTAAATATTCTGCTGAATCTTGAGTTGAAAATCTCAATATATTTATCTTTTAGTTCATTATTTAAGAATGAATCCGATATTTGGTTAACCATATTTTCACGTCTTTTTGCAAACTTTTCATATATCCCCATGACAACCTTGCTTTGGATCTGAAAATTTTCAGCTAAGAAGTCGAAGTCTTCTTTTTCTAACCTTGCCTTCTTTCCATTTATCGAAAGTGCAGACTCTTCTTTATCTTCAGGAATAGCAATTGCCGTATTTAGTAGATCATAAGCCGGAGATAGCTCAAAAAAATCAGTAGAACTGTAAAAAAGCGAATAATTTTTCAGGTGCATGTCTGCATTTCCTGAAAGAAAGGAAAAAAGAACGACTTCAAAAAGTCTCTGAAGATCATAGCCAGGGTTTGAAGAGTATTTTTTCAGTGTTTTTCCAATTTGCTCAACCGATCCTCTGTACTTGTCTTCTGTGAGTCTCTCCTGAAGCTGACACATATCTTCCATATGTTTTTTTCCGCTTTTAGTTCTATCAATCCTCTTTGAGATATAGGCAAGCTCTCCGCTTTTAAACCTGACCATTCCATAGGGAACCGTTTTTATTCCAAAAGTCTGAGCCAAACTCATTGTAAGGTGTTCATTTTCAGGAAGAAATGGATATTTTTCTGAAGGCGGTTTTAAAATATAACCTCCCCAGAGTCCGACAATCGTAAATTTACTGTTTCTTTCTCCTCTTACTTTTGACAAGTGAAGTGAAAGCTTCGGCTGAACACCCGTTACCGAAATACTTTTCAGTACAGAATCTTTTGCAATCTCATTTAGTTCATCAAGATCATAGTCAAGACCCGGGGCTTTGTCCGAATTAAAAAATTTCCGGCTGCATGAAGAGTGATACTCCTCTTTTCCGGCAACTTCATTGCCGCAGATGAGGCATCTAGTCATTTTTTTCCCTCCTCACAGAAACAGCTCCAATGGTGTCACTACAGCACGAAAGCAGCAGCTCCATTCTATCTCTTGAGTCAATTTTCCAGCTCTTCCATGCAATATCAAGCAGCCATCCTTCCGGAATAAGACCATCAAAAAATGGAAATAATATTTTTGATTCGTATGACTCTTTTCTAAGAGGAAGTGTTTTGCTTACTGCAACAGGATCTGAAGCCAAAAGATATTCCGGATCATAGGTGAAAACATACCCTGAATCAGTTTGTTCAACAATTCCGGCAAATCTGTCATACATGTAGACATATCCATATTTTTTTATCATCATGAACCTCTCTCAGTTTTTCCAGGAATCATTTCATGCCCGAACAGAAGAAGAACCTGATTGATCTTATCAAGCCTGAGCGTATCTTTACCCTGCTCCAGCTCTCTAATAAACCTTAAACCTACTCCGCTTCTTTGTGCAAGCTCAACCTGTGTAATACCTAACTTTTTTCTTCTTTCTTTAACAAAAACCCTTAACTTATCGCTCATTCTATACCTCTTCGGGTATAATTTATAACTATCAACGTAATTTTACACCCTTTCGGGTATATTTGTCAAGTTGTTTTTATTTTTTACACCCGTTAGGGTATATTTTAGTGAGTTTTTATCTAGATGCGCCGTAGATTTTATAATAATCTTCAATTCTTGCGGCAATTTCGTCATCTAAAACAACTTTACCGTTTACTTCTTTGTTGTGAAGATATTCAACTACTTCCGCCATTGAGACGATGGGAAATGTTTTCATTCCGAAATGTTCATGAAGCTCGTCAAGTGCACTCTTTTCGCCTTTTCCTTTTTCCATGCGGTTTACGGAAATTACAAGCGCTGAAACGTTGACATCGGCCTGAGCTTTAAGAATTGGAACAGTTTCATAGATGCTCGTTCCTGCTGTTGTAACATCCTCAACGATCACAACTCTGTCACTATCTGCAAGTTTATGACCGATCACTGTTCCTTTTTCACCATGATCTTTTGCTTCCTTCCTGTTGAAACAGAAGGCTGCATCTTTTCCGTACATTTCCTTTAATGCGATGGCTGTTGTGACTACCAGTGGAATTCCTTTGTAGGCGGGACCGAAAAGAACGTCGAACTCTCCATTCGTATGTTCCATAATTGACTGGGCATAAAACTTTCCAAGTCTTGCTATCTGCTCGCCTGTTCTGTACTTTCCTGTATTTACAAAGAAAGGAGTTTTTCTTCCGCTTTTTGTAATAAAATCTCCAAAGGTCAGAACCTCACTTTCAACCATGAAATCAATAAAATCCTTTTTGTAACTTTCCATGTTTTACTCCGTAGTTTTTAAGAACAGTCCCTTGAAAATACTTAATAAAAATCGTTTATCCAATTTTTTTGATAATAAATGGAAAGTCATGTAGAATCCTTTGAAATTTGTTCATTTTTTTGTGAAAAGTGAGGGTTTCAGTAACAAAAATTTCAGGAGAATGAAATGGCTAAGTATCGTATCGCCTGGTTACCGGGTGACGGAGTTGGGAAGGAAGTAATGGAAGCAATGAAGATCGTTCTTGACGGTCTCGGACTTGATGCAGAATATATTCACGGGGATATAGGCTGGGAGTTCTGGTGCAAGGAGGGAGATCCGCTTCCAAAAAGAACTACCGATATGATGAAAAACACCGATTGCGCTCTTTTCGGAGCAATCACCTCAAAACCTCAGAGAGAGGCAAAAGAGGAATTAATTCCGGAACTTAAAGACAAAGGCCTTGTTTATTTTTCACCTATCGTAAGACTTCGTCAGGAGTTCGATCTTTACTGTAATGAAAGACCGAATGTGGCATTCACAGGCAATCCGCTTAACCTTAAGGATAACATCAACATCACTGTTTTCCGTGAAAACACAGAAGGAAGCTATGCAGGCGTTGAGTTCGGTCCTGTAACAGAAAAACTTAAAAATGCAATGCTTGAAGACGCTCCTAAAATGAAGAAGTTCATGGACACTGACGGCGAAGATATGGCGATCTCAACAAGAATTATTACAAGAAAAGGTGCTGAAAGAATTATCCGCTCCGCTTTTGAGCATGCTGACAAATTCAAAAAAGGCAGTGTGACACTTGTTGAAAAACCGAACGTTCTCAGAAAGACCGGCGGAATCATGGTTGAGGTTTTTGAAGAAGTTGCAAAGGAATATCCTCATATTGACAGCTGGTTTGACAATGTTGACGCAATAGCAATGTGGCTTGTTAAGTCACCTGAAAAATACGAAGTTCTCGTTGCGGAAAATCTCTTCGGCGACATTATCAGTGACCTTGCAGGACAGCTCGTCGGCGGACTCGGATTCGCTCACAGCGGAAACGTTGGAAACGGATACGCAGTTTTTGAACCTGTTCACGGAAGTGCTCCGAAATATGAAGGGCTTTACAAAGTCAATCCGATGGCAATGTTCCTTGCCGGAAGAATGATGCTCAACTACCTCGGAGAAACTGAAAAAGCTGAAAAGCTCATCAACGGAATCGAGAAAACCGTCAGAGACGGCAAAGTCGTAACTTACGACCTTGGCGGAACTGCAAAAACTCTTGAAGTTGCTCAGGAAGTTCTTAAGAACGCACTGGAATCATAAAACTATTTCAAAGCTTCTGTATTCACAATGAAAAAATCAAATTGTCGCGGCACTCCTGATGTGAAATAATGTCCGTCATCATCTTCTTCGGTTGCCCTGATACTGTTTCTAACAAAATACTCATATCCTTCAGATGTTACGACTTCTCCATTACTGACAACAACAGGTTTCTTTCCTTCAATTGTAATTTTTAACGGTGGCGCTATCAGAGAATCATACAGCAAGTCCCCTTCAAGCTCCATTGAAGCTCCGCTCTTATACTTAACACAGAAAGACTCACATGAAGGAATAACTTCCTGTTTCACACTGACTTCAGGTGCATATTTTGAAGGCCAGATTCCTCCCGATTCACTTTCATCACCTTCATTTACAATACTCTGCCCAGTTACAGCTATCAATTCTCCGTCCTTATGTCGAACGACCTGAACATCACGGCTTATAGATTCTCCATTAATATCGCCATAAAATCCTTCTTTTTTGTAAACGGAAACCTCTTTACCTATAAGAGAATCTTTAAAAAATGATTTATCAACACCTACAAATCCAATGCCACACCAATCATCGTCTTTGCATTTCTCAATACACTTTCCTTTTAGTCCGACATTTTCCATTTCATGATATTGACCAAATTCAAATTTTTCAACGATAAATCTTTCACTTGTTTCGGAGCTAGAAGATTCAAATGAACAGCCTACAATTAGTTGCCGTTTAAAGCTGTTATCACTATTTTGATACTCACAGTCTTCACCACCTCCACCTCCATTCTCCCATAAATCAGTCGTAAGAATACAGTTTTCATCACCCAGACCTGAATCATTATCGGTGGTTTCGTTGTTTTCACATGAGACAAACATCGCTACAAACATCAATAAAATCAGGCGTTTCATAGTGCTATCACCTCAAAGCTTCTGTGTTCACAATGAAGAAATCAAATTTATACTCGACTCCTAGATTTAAATATTTTCCGTCTTCATCATCTTCTGATGCACGAACACTATTTCTTACAAAATATTCGTAACCTTCAGATGTCACAACTTCTCCATTGCTGACAATAACCGGATCTTTGCCTTCAACGGTAATTTTCAAAGGCGGAGCTACAAGAGAATCAACAACCCAGTCTCCCAGAGGTTCATGATCTTCACCTCTTTGATATTTTACGCAAAAAGGTTCGCAAGTTGAGAGTACCTCCTGTTTAATTGTTATTTGCGGAACCAAACTTGAAGGCCAAAGTCCATCAGTTTTACCCTGGTCATTACTTTCACAAAAAATATTAACGCCCATTACCGCAATAATTGTTCCATCCTTGTGTTTAACGACAACAAGACCTCCGAAATAGCTTTCCTTGTAATATACAGTAACTTCTTTACCGATCAGCGAATCTTTAAAAAGAGAACGATCATAATTTTTAAATGTTATCCCACATTTATTTTCTTTTCCGCATTCACCTCTGGGGATAACTTCATTTCTATCTTCAAGAATAAGTATTTCATCAATTACAAAAGATGTGCCATCTTCATCACCTGAACCTTCAACATATCTTTTCATAAAATCATCATAGTGTTGATACTGGCAACCTTCTCCACCACCGCCGCCACTTTCCCATAAATCAGTCGCAAGAATACAGTTTTCATCACCCAGATCAGAATCATTGTCTACAGTCTCACCTTCTCCACAAGAAACAAAAACAAAAATAACTGCCAATATTATGAAGTATTTACTCAATTCAATCTCCAGCATAAAGATTTTAACAAAACTCGTTTATGATATTTTATTGAATAGTTAACAAAAAAGCAAACGGGAGTTTCCTTTTCTTTGATAAAAATAATTTGACCGAAACACCGCCGACCTTTATATTTGATTTAGTTTAACTTTAATTTGGGGCCAATATGGTTAAAAAAAACTACACATCATCCATTGCTCTAAACAGCAAAGAAAATTATAAAAACTTACTTGCCGAACTAAAAAGCATACTCAGCAAAGGTAAGGCAAAAGCTTACAAGGCAGTTGACAACATCAAAGTTCAGACTTACTGGCAGATCGGCGAACGAATTGTGAGAGATGAAATTGAAAATAAGGATAGAGCAGATTACGGCAAAAATCTAGTAGATAGCATATCTTCAGACCTTGGAATCAACAAACGAGAACTGTATAGAATTATTAGATTTTTTCGCTTGTATCAAATTGTGGCTACAGTGTCGCCACAATTAAGCTGGAGTCACTATAAAGAACTTGTTGATATAAGACTAGTCCTCTAAATTGTGGTTAGTTTTATGTTTTCGGCAGTATGCTCAAATATTAAGCTACCTCCTTTTCTTTGATAAAAGTCACATCATCAGTATATTAACTTCGTTTCGTTCATTTACGATTTTTAGGAGAATTTTATGAAGTATCTTGTTACATCCGCACTACCTTATGCAAACGGCCCTATCCATCTTGGACACATCGCGGGAGCTTATCTTCCTGCCGACATCTATGTCCGTTATCTTCGCAGCATGAAAAGAGACGTTCTCTACATTTGCGGAACTGATGAACACGGTGTTCCCATCACAATTAACGCTGAAGGTCGCGGAATTACACCCGAAGACGTTATTAAGGAAAATCACGAAAAGATAAAAAAAGGTTTTGAGCTTATGCAGATGTCATTTGATATCTTCAGCGGCACACATAACAAAATTCACAGCGAACTTTCACAGGAGTTCTTTCTTACGCTTCAAAAAGAAGGTTTCATCTCCGAAAAGGAAGTTGAACAGTTCTACTGCGAGCATGACAAGATGTTCCTGCCCGACAGATATGTAGAAGGAATCTGCCCGCTTTGCAAAGCTGAAGGCGCAAGAGGCGACCAGTGCGATGCCTGCGGTAACGCCTTGAATACATTGGATCTTATTGATCCAAAATGTAAGATATGCAACGCGGTTCCGGTTGTAAAAACATCAAAGCACTGGTTTTTAGACCTTAACAAGTTTGAAAAAGACCTAAATGACTGGCTCGATACCAAAACAAATTGGAAAAGTAACGTCAAAGCTTTTTGCAAACAGTGGTTTGAAAGAGGTCTGGAACCTCGCGGAATAACGAGAGATCTAAAATGGGGCGTTCCCGTTCCTGTTGAAGGAGCTGAAGGAAAAGTTCTCTACGTCTGGTTTGATGCTCCCATCGGATACGCTTCTTTTACAAAAGAGTATTTCGCAAAAAAAGGCGCCGACGAAAATGAATGGGAAAAATGGTGGAAAGGCGGAGATGATGTAAAACTCACACACTTTATCGGCAAAGATAACATCGTTTTTCACTCAATAATATGGCCCGCAATGCTTATGGGACAAAAAACCGGCTGGAAACTTCCTGATGAAATTCCTGCAAATGAATTCCTCAATCTTGAAGGACAGAAAATATCTACAAGTAAGAACTGGGCGATCTGGGTCCATGAATTCCTTGAGAGATTCAACTCCGACTCTGTCAGATTCTATCTTGCTGAAATTGCTCCGGAAACAAAGGATGCTGACTTTAGTTTTAAAAAGTTTCAGGAAGCAAACAACTCACTTCTTGCTGGTATTTACGGGAACTTTGCAAACAGAAACCTTGCCTTCATCAACAAGTTCTTCAAGGGAAAGATAGACGGTGAAATTGAATCCGGTGAAGAAGATGAAAAAGTTTGGAATGATGCGATCACTGAAGCGAAGAACGTTCTTGACTGCTATGAAAACTATAAAGTCCGGGAAGCTGTTGAAAGAATTATGGATCTTGGCCGCCATGCAAATAAATACTTCGACACAATGGCTCCATGGGCGCTCAGAAAGGACAATAAACCAAGATGCAGAGGTGTCCTGCTCACATGTATGAACCTCATCAACCTCATAGGAACGGTGCTTTCCCCTATAACTCCGACAACAGTTGTTAAAGTCAGAAAAATGCTTAACCTTAAAGAAGAAGTTGACTTCAACACCGACCTTGAAAAAATGGTTCAACCCGGAGTTAAGCTCAATGAAGTTGAGATTCTCTTCAATATGATCGATGACGAAACCATCGAAGCGGAAAAAGCCAGACTCGGTTAGTTCTAAAAACAAACCTATTGACTTAATTTTCCAGACAACTAAAATTTTTACAGCTTAACAAAACTCTGGGAGGAGAAAATGAAGAAGTTTTTAATTCTACTTATACTTTTTATCTTTTTCGGATGCGAGAACAACGTGACAACTTTGAAAAATGATGAAGAATTGGTAAATGACACGAACGTAGTGGACAACGAGGACGAAGTGGACGATATGGACTTTGGTGACTCAGGAGACAGTGGCAATTCCGGAGATAGTGGAAACACTGGTAATACTGGAAACACTGGTAATACTGGAAACACTGGTGATACAGGAAATACAGGTGATACAGGAAATACCGGAAACACTGGAAATACCGGAGACCCATGTTCAAATGTTGACTGTATGGAAAATGCCACTTGCGAAAACCAGAACGGAGAAGCTGTCTGTGTCTGCGTTACCGGATATCACATGAACTCCGGTGAATGTATCTCCGATACAGCTGTCACAGAAACCGGAAGCTATGAACTTGACTTTGACGGCCCGATAAACCCTTCGGAAAATACACAGAAAACCGGCGGTATAGGGTCTTTGTCTTTTTCTCATCTTGGAACTGAGTACACTTTTAATCCGTTCAATCTGCAGGAGTATCTGCAAAGCCCTGTTGCTACAGCGGAAAATAACGGCACCTTTTCTATTGTCTGGATAGAACAACCTACAGGTTTTATAACGGAGTTTAAATTTTTCGGTTTTTATATCCCTCAAAACCTTTCAAACGGTGTTCATGATTCAGGTGATGCAGGAGCCTCAGCAATTTTCGGTGTAATGGAGATCGCAGGACAAAGCGTTCAGATAAAGTGTATTAAAAGCATTGGAAAAGAAGAATACATTGAGATAGATAACGGTGACGGAAATTTAATTGTGGAAGCGGATGGAGCATTGATAGACCCTGCAGCAGTTGCAACAGTTGGCGACTTTTCTATTTGTGAAGAGTAAAAACAGCAACTCTTTCTATTCCCGCCAGATCCTTTACAACTTTTTCCAGTTTCAGGTCTTGAATATTTTTTAAGAATTGAGCCCCTTCAAAACCAAGCTCCAGTATTAAGCTGCCGTTTTCATTAAGGTATTCTGATGCCTGGTCAATTATTTTTTTGGTAATTTCAAAACCCGTTTTACCACTTAAAAGCGCTTCCTCCGGTTCGTACTCAAGCCCGTTCTTACAGTAAACATTCATATCTTTTTCAGAAAGATATGGCGGATTTGCAGTTATCACATCAAATTTATCGCTAATGTTTCCGAAAAGGTCACTTTGTACAATCGAAATCTCTTTGTCCGAAAACAGCTTTTCAGCATTAATCTTTGTGACCTCCAGAGCATCCTTTGAAATATCTGAAAGAGTCAGATCACAATTAGTATCCCGTTTTATACTGAGTCCGACACATCCGCTTCCGCAACAGATGTCTAGAACTTTAGTTTTTTTATTTATTTTTAAGAACTCTACGGCTTCTTCAACAAGAATTTCCGTCTCAGGTCTTGGAACGAGCACCCTGCTGTCAACATAGAAAGAGTCCTTATAAAAGTCTTTTTTTTGTAAAATATAAGCAACCGGCTCGCCGACAGCTCTTCTTTCAACAAGCTCTTGATATTGTTTATGTTCTCTGTCATCAATTGTTTCCTGTTTTTTAAAAAACAAGTCTGCTCTGCTAATATTAAGGACTTCACAAAGCAGAATTTCCGCATCCAGTTGAGGCGTTTCAGAAGTTTCTTTTAAGGATTGTACGCCCTCTTTCAGGACATCATTTACCGTCCTTGTCATTGCTAAGGTCATCCATATTCTGATTGAGAAGGAGAGCGTTCTGATAATTTATTATGGGCTCTATAAGCTGATCCAGAGATCCTTCCATGATCTCATCAAGCCTGTAAAGCGTTAATTTTATTCTGTGATCTGTCACTCGACCCTGTGGAAAGTTATATGTTCTGATCTTTTCAGACCTGTCACCTGATCCGACAAGAGATTTTCTTTGAGAGCTAAGCTCTTTTTCCTGTTTTTCTCTTTCAAGTTGAAGAAGCTTTGCTTCAAGGATCTTCATAGCTCTCAATCTGTTCTGGATCTGACTCCTCTCATCCTGCATTGCAATAGATATCCCTGTAGGAAGATGAGTTATTCTGACAGCACTATCTGTCGTATTAACATGCTGCCCGCCAGCTCCACTGGCTCTATATACATCTATCTTTAGATCTTTTTCCTCTATATTCACCTCATCAATATCATCAGCTTCAGGAAGCACAGCAACGGTAATAGCCGAAGTGTGAACTCTCCCCTGAGATTCCGTAACCGGAACTCTCTGGACACGATGAACTCCACCCTCATATTTCAGTTTTCCGTATACATCGTGACCACTTACAGAACAGACAACTTCTTTTAGTCCGCCACCTTCAGAAGAGCTTAGCGACATCGTGTCAACTTTCCATCCTTTGGTTTCGGAAAATCTAGTATACATCCTGAAGATCTCCTCCGCAAAAAGAGCAGCCTCATCCCCACCGGTTCCTGCTCTGATCTCAAGAATTGCATTCTTTTCATCCATCGGATCTCTGGGAAGCAGAAGAACTCTTATATCTTCTTCAAGTTCTTCATACTTCTTTTCAAGCTCAGGCAGTTCACTTTTTATCATTTCAAGCAGATCTTCATCTTTTTCAACCGAAAGCATTTCTTTCTGATCTGCAATTTCTTTTTCCAGAGATGTCCATTCTTTATATTTTTCAGAGATTTTCTTAAGATGCGTATACTCTTTCATCAAGGCTGTATATTTCTTAATATCGGAAACAACTTCCGGCTTTGAAAGCTCCTTTTCCATATTCAGGAAGCTCTTATAAACCTCTTCCAGTTTGTCCTTTATATTAAGCATTCTGCATCTCCGTCCTTATTAAATAAAAAAATCCCCCATTATTCTCGTAAATGAGAACAACAGGGGAAGAAAAAGGCGAGTCAGGCTATTTTTTGCCTGTGTAAGTATCTCTATTATACTTAGCTTTGAACTTCTCAATCCTTCCTGCAGTATCAACTATCTTAGTCTTTCCGGTGTAGAAAGGGTGACACTGTGAACATATTTCAACACTGTAACCGTCTTTCTTTGTTGAGCGTGTAATGATCTCATTCCCGCAGGAACATTTTACTGTAACAACATTGAGTGTCGGGTGTATTTTGTCCTTCATCTCTCATCTCCTTAAAAATACAGAACAAAGTCAACGAAATCCTAGTCGGGACAATTAAAAAATCAAGATTAATTTAACAGAAGCCTGCAAAACCTTGAATTTATTAGCCTTTCATGCCCTCATAGTATTCGTTGCCTAGGTGCGTAATAAGATCTTCGCCCATCATATGGCGGAGAGTATTCTTCAATTTTGTCTGCTGAATGAAAATATCATGTTCCGGATACAAGCCTTCTGCAACCATTGGTGATTTAAAATAGAAGCTCATCCATTCCTGTATTCCGTAGAACCCGGCTCTTGCAGCCAGATCAATAAAGAGAACCGTATCAAGAACAACCGGTGCAGCAAGAATTGAATCTCTGCAAAGAAAGTTAATCTTTATCTGCATAGGCATTTCAAGCCATCCGAAAATATCAATATTGTCCCATGCTTCTTTTGCATCACCTCTAGGCGGATAGTAATTGATCCTGACTTTGTGATAATACTTTTCATAAAGTGACGGGTATTTCTCAGGCTGAAGTATTGTATCAAGAACAGAAAGTTTTGAAACCTCCTTACTTTTAAAATTGTCAGGATTATCAAGCACTTCACCATCTCTGTTTCCAAGAATATTTGTAGAGAACCAGCCGTGAAGTCCCAGAAGTCTTGTCTTAAGACCGGGTCCGAGAATAGTTTTCATCAACGTCTGTCCTGTCTTCCAGTCCTTTCCGGCGATCGGAACACCATTCTTTCTGGCCAGTTCCTGAATAGCCTTAACATCAACTGTGAAGTTCGGCGCACCGTTTACAAACGGAATTCCCATTGTCAGAGCAGCATAGGCATAGATCTGACTTGGTGCGACCTCAGGATGATTATCAACAAGAGCCTTTTCAAAATCATCGAGTGTTTCATGAATTTCACAAGGTTTATGATAAGCTTCTGTCGATGCGTTCCATACCATAACAGCTCTTGTGCAGCCCTTTTCTTCCATTGTTTTTTTCATGTCATCCATAAGCTGCTCAGCAAGATCCATGTGGTTCTTACCTTTTTTAATATTTGTGCCGTCAATATTTTTTACCCAGTCATGATAGAAAACTGCAGACATGGGTTTAATTGCTTCCATTTCTTCTTTAACAGGTTCAAGATGCTTAGGAAGTACTACATCTGCTGTCTTAGCAGCTTCGTACATGTTGTCGTGAAAAATATCCCAGCCTGCAAACTCCATATTCTCTAACGAATAAAGGGGAACAAAATCCTTTATCATCGGCGAATTGTTATCCGTCCTCTTTCCAAGTCTGATGTGTCCCATCTGTGTAAGAGAACCAATGGGTTCGGCCAAACCTTTTTTAATGTTAAAAATACCGGCAAGAACTGTTGTTGTGATCGCTCCCATTCCGGGAATAAAGACCATAAGTTTGCCGTCAGCGGGTTTAATTTCTCTTTTCATGATATCCTCCAAAAAGTTAAAAAAAATTCACAAAACATTTAGCGACGGCTTTGAGCAAAAAGCGTGCCGAACACAATATCTTGTATTTATTGGGTTTTACGTTTTTCACAGTATGGATTTTCGTAAATGCAGTTTAAACCGCCAGAGATATTGTAAAGTTTTTTTACGTAGCTCTGTTTGCCAAAGAAATAAATTAATGTAAAATCCTTTAGATTTTTGGAGTGGAATATGCAAAGCAGATCCTTAAAAGCGTTTTTTCTCGTTGCACTGGTTACAGGTCTAGCCCTTGCAATGAACATGACCAGATTTCAATACAGATACTACATTTTTCCTGCTGTTCTTGTCCTCTCTCCAGTTCTTTTTGACAGGAATTTCAACTTCAGACAGCTTTTTCTTCCGTCTAAAAAAGGACTTAAACTGTTTTTATGGATCGCCATCCTGACAGTTGTTCTTTATCCCTTTCTGTTTTTCGGATACTGGGTCTGGTATAAGGGTAACTCTTTTGGAATTCCGGGAAACAGACAGATCCTTGCAGCTGTTTCAAAAGGACTTACCGGTGTTCTTATAGCTGCAATTCCGGAAGAGTTCTTTTTCAGAGGCTATCTTCAGGAACATATTTTTAAAAAGTATGACTTTAAGATCATCAAGATTCTTTCAATGAAGAACATCCTGACATCTGTACTTTTCGGAGCTGTTCATGCTATCGCATTTCTTGATATTACAAAAGCAACGACTTTTTTTCCGTCACTACTCTTCGGACTTATGACAGAAAGGAGTAAAGGGCGGATATTCTACAGCGTACTTTTTCATGTCGTTGCCAACATTCTTGCATATCTTCTGTGGACTTTTATCAGATAGTCAGCAACGAACAGCCGATACTTTCTTCCTGCACATCATCTTGCTCTTCAACAGGATCCTTTGAGTTATCTTCGATCTCATCTTTATTGTTGTCGGGAATTTCATTTTTATCATCAGCTTCTTCAGTATCAGTTTCCTCGTAGTTATCCTGAACTTCATTGTCAGATACTTCCTGCGTATTATCTCGGTCATCGGTCTGATCGTCACGTTCTTCATCTGAAGATTCTATATCCTCATCCATATTACCGGAATCAGCATCTATATTGCCGGAATCAGCTGCATCATCTTCTGTGTCGTCTTCAAACTCTTCATCAGGAAACTCTATTCCTTCGAAATCCCAGCATTCATCTTTTGTGCAGGGCGATGATTCATCTATATCCTCTTTAAGCTGCAGAGATATCTCTCCGCCACCTTTTATCCATGCCGCTGCCACAGCTCTTAAAGCATTTACCCTGCCATAACCGTATTTATTACTATGCCCTTTTTCATCATAGTTCGCATCACCTGTCGAGACTCTATCTGCTGTAACCAGAAGGATCTCTTTTATCTCGCCTGCAGACAGCTCTGGATTAACTTCAAGCATCAATGCTATTACTCCCGTCACAAGAGGAGCAGCGGAAGATGTATGTGAAAATCTGAAAGAATATTTTCCCCACCAGCCATCACCTCCTGCAACAGGTGAATTAGGAGTCCATCCCGCCTGGTCACTGCAGCCGTTTGACGGAGTTTCACCTTCTTCAAGACAATCCGGTCGAAGAAAATTGTCTGTTGACCATATTCTGTCATAATAAGTGCTTGTTCCGGACTTTTCACCACCTGCTGTCGGAGCCATAATATCTAATTTTTCTCCATAGTTAGAGAAATTATACCTTTTACCTGTACTGTCTGTTGCGCCTACGGATATTGTATCAGGATGTGTTGCAAAAGGGTTCCATGAAAAATCTTCCCCGGCATTTCCTGAAGCAAATACAACAACCGTTCCGAGACCTTCTCTGCCTTCACTTGCAAAAGCTGAAAAAAGCTCATTGAAGTACTCACTGTTTATCGCTGCATCAGGACCCCAGCTACAGTTAATTACCTCCGCCCCCTGCTCGTAAACCCATGTAAATATTGAATCCAGATACTGCTCAGGAGTTAACTGCGGATCAAACGAAGCATCAGCATCCATTCTCGCGCCGATTATTCCGCAGAAAGGACAGACACCGGAAGGTCCCAGAGAATTATTCCCTCTTGCAGCAGCAATACCGGTTACCATTGTTCCATGAAAATTGTCCGTAATTCCGACTGTTTCACTGAACATATTGTCCTGTTCAACGGGTCCTGAGAAATTTTTCCAGCTTAAAAAATTATCTTTGAGATCCTCATGCTGTATATCAAAACCATCGTCTATAACACCTATCTTTCTATCCTGTCCGATTGTGTTTTCATCGGCGACACCGAGAAGCTTCAGCAGTCTCCAGGCTTCCTGGATATGTGCGTGATCATTACCTCTTACCGACAGTTTTCCGTCTGCTGATGTAACGTTTCCCGTATTATGGAAGTTCCATTGCTCACTTTGATAAGTGTCGTTGAGATACATCGGCTCTATACCGTAAAGTTTAATCGGAACTAAAAGCTCCGGTCGGGCTGAAAATCCAATTTTTTTAAGTTGTTCCGCTTTTTTAACAGGATCTTCATTACAGTCTGCAACAGCCCAGTTTCTTAAAAACAGCTCTTTCTTTTCACTACATCCCAGACTTTTTAAACACTCTTTCCGACCCTTTTTAAAGCACTCGTCGGTCATTTTTATGAAAAGATTCCCTGATATTTTTACAGGTTTATCGATGTTTTTCAGCTTTATTGCTTTAAAACCGTCGACTACAATAGTTTTTTCAATCTTTACATCCCTGCCGTTAACATCTAAAAAATTCTGAGCATTGAGAAATGAGATCATTAAAAGAATTGCTATCATAAACCAGCGTTTCATTGGTCTACCCCCTGAAAGTTAATTATCCACTTAAATAATTTTTCTTAATTTATCCGGATAGTCGACCAAGTATGAAATTTTAATTGAGTGAAAAGTCCAGATACGTAATTTTTATTGAATTTATTGAGAATTTTCCATTATCTTTCTAAAGGCAATGCCGCGATGGCTAAGGGCATTTTTCTCTTCAGGAGTAAGCTCTGCCATGGTTTTTTCATAACCTTCCGGGATAAAAACGGGGTCATAGCCGAAACCGCCTGTTCCCTTTTCATCAAAACCGATAGTTCCGTGACATTTTCCCGTTTCCACAATTGCCGAGCCGTCACTTTTTAACAGAACCGCTGTACATTGAAAGTAGGCACGCCTGTCAGAGATATCTTTCATTTCATCAAGAAGTTTTTTTCTGTTAAGAGCATCATTCCCATCTTCTCCGCCATATCTTGATGAATATACTCCGGGGTTTCCGTTTAAAGCAGGAACAACCAGTCCTGAATCATCACTCAGAACAGCAGTTCCACTAGTCATTTTAACAGCTTCCTCAGCCTTTATCACCGCGTTCTGCAAAAATGTATCGCCTTTCTCTACCGGATTAAAATCCGCAAAGAATTCCTTTATCGAAACGATCTCATGTCCCTGAAATATCTCTTTAGCTTCTTTTAGCTTTCCCTTATTCCCCGTTGCGAACACTATCTTCATTTCTTCTCCAGCAGAAAGTAGTTTATCGGCCAACCGTCGGCGATCTGTTTCTTTTCCCACTTGGTCATGATCTCTCTGTCAGCTTCTCCGTACGGCAACTGCTTAAAAAACTGTTTTGTAAACTTCAACTCTTTTCTAATAAATTCACCGTATTCAGGGTGATCTGTTGCGATATAGAGTTTTCCGCCTTTTTTAAGTCTGTTTGAGAACATTATGAAGTTCTCAAAGCGTAAGGTTCGGAATTTATGATGTTTTTTCTTAGGCCATGGGTCAGGAAAGTAGACATGAATAGCGTCCAGTGAATTAAACGGAACAAGCTCCTTCATCACTGAAACCGCCTCAAAACAAACGACCCGGACATTATCCTGAACAAGCTTTTTCTTCAGGTTTTTCTTTCCTCTTTCAATAAACTTTCTGCTTATCTCAAGTCCCAGAAAACCTGTATCCTTTTTCAAATTTGCATATTCCCTTAAAAACAGACCACTGCAGAAACCGATCTCAACCTCTATCTTTTCTTTATCAGGAAAAATCTCTCTGAAATTAAAAGGCTTTGACGCGATCTCTTCGAGAGGGAGCTCAAAATCACTCCTTGGCATATCCTCTCATTCTCCTTCGTAGATCATTATATCTGGAAGGTTTCTATACTTTTCATCAAGATCAAGTCCATAGCCGATCACAAACTCGTTCTTTATATCAAAACCCAGAAAATCCACCTTAACGCGGCCTTTATTTATCTCTTTTTTCTCAAGAAGAGAACATACTTTTACAGATTCCGGACCGACCTCTTCCATCTTTTCAAGGAAAAATGAAAGTGTGTTTCCTGTATCAACAATATCTTCAACAACAAGCAGGTTTCTTCCTCTGAACTTCTCAAGCTCTCCCATCAGCATCTCGACCTTTCCCGTTGACTGTGTTCCACTGTAAGAAGCAAGCCTTATAAAATCAATGTCCATCTTATCAGACTGGATGGCTCTAATGAGATCTGCAGCAAAAATCGTACTTCCCTTTAAAATTATCAGGCAGGTAAAATGTCTGCCGTCATAATATTTTGTAATTTCTTTGCCAAGTTCCTGTACCCTGTCATGAATTGTATGTCTGCAGATCAGCTTTTTCATCTTTTAATTTTCTCCAGTCTATTTATTTCTCTCATCCATTCCTTCTTTTTATAGCCAAATTCCAGTTTTGACATTTTTTCTCTTAAAAATGACGCAGCATCAATATTTCTTCCCAAAGCCTCAAGAACAGCAGCTTTTAACTCTATAGATTTTACATCTTCCCGTAACGCTACAGATTTTTCCGCAAAAGGAAGCGCTTTTTCATTCTCGTCCTGCATATAGAGATAAATACCCATGTTCATTACAACTTTCTTATATACAGCTCCATCTTCCACACCGTTTTCATTCAGCTTTTTTAGGGCTAGTTCATTTATTTTAACAGCCTCTTTATACTTTCCTTTTGCGTATAATTCCGCTGCTTTATCATTAAGTTTCGCCGAATCAAGTTCCAGAAGACCTTCCTTGTCATCAATGATACCCGGGGTTTCTTCTGCTTTCTTGTCCTTAACTTCTGTTTTTGTTGCATTCTTGCTTTCAATCTCTATTTGAAATTCTTTTTTTGCATCAACAGCAATAAAATTGTAGTAGTAATAAAATACACCAAGTCCTGTGGCAACAACAAAAAGAAATATTGCTATTTTGAGAAATCCTCTATCCTCTTTTTTTGTTTCAGAATGCTCTTCCTGCAGACCTTTTTCAAGTTTCACATCTTCCAGATGCTCATTCATTAATGTTTTCAGTTCTTCGTCATCAGAAACTGTGTTTATTATCTCTGTCTTAAGATCATCCTCTTCTGTGTCTAAAGGAATTTCCTCTTTTTCTTTTTCCTCTTCTTCTTCTTCTTTTTCCTCAATATCTACATCGATCTCTTCAAAATTATCCTCCTGTTCAGGCTCTTTATCCTCAAGCTCTTCTTCCAGATTAAGTTCATCTGAATTTAAAAGAGATGGTGCTGAAACTTCACTCTTCTTTTCACCAAGGTTTTTCAGTGATTCTAAAGACAGTCCATCAGCAGGGTCCAGAGTATCTTTCTGAGCCAGCGTAGGAGGAGGAACCAGTGTTTCCATCGGAGAATCATCCTGTTTCTGCTCCGGCTCTCCACCGAAATTTTCTAACAGGGACTCAAGCTCTGCTCCTTCTTCAGGTTCATTTCCAGTAAGCCATGACGGTTCTTTAGGAAGTTTATACCTGGACTCCGTTCTTTCAACAGAAACAACTCCGAATTCAAGCATTTCTTTGAGACTGTTTACTGTCTGCTTCCTGTCAAGCTCAGTTCTTTCAATAATGTCGCTGAAACGGCTCCCTTCCGGACCGATACTTCTTACAATAATAGATATATTGTCCGGAAATCTGTTGATCTCCTTGAGGAATTTTCCAGGATTAAAATAGAGCATTGAATCCAGAGGGGGCATGTCACTAAGCTCGGAAGTATAGTCATCAAGCCAGTTTGCGGCTTTTACCAGAAGTCTGTCATGAGGCACTCTGACGTTTCTTTGAACATCAATATCCCTGTAGCTGATCGTAAAGTTTCCATCAAGCCATGAAAGGATCCGGAACAGTTCGTCAACACCATTATTGTTACTACTATCCTCAGTTTCGATTCTTGTTACAGCTCCGTTGGTAAAAAATATTTTTGCATTCTTTTCAGTTGACGAAGAAAGTTCCACCACGCCACTTGATCTGTTTTCAGCAATAATATTAAGCACATCTATAACTGAAATGCTTGACACGTCACCTTTAAATTCTTTTTTGCTTTTTGACGATGAAAGCAGCTCGTTAAACTTTTTCTGGTCAAAAAAATCGTTAATTCTGTGCACAAGAACTTTGATGAAAATGGGTTTCATAAAAAAAGCTTCCGCCCCCATTTCATGGGCAAGGATCTTGTCCTCCACATTTCTTGAGCTTGAAAGAAAAATGAACGGAGTATCCATTGTCTCAGGGTTCATCTTGACTCTTTTGAGGAAATCAACTCCCGTAAGTTCAGGCAGCTCCATTTCCGAAATGATCAGATCCGGAGAAAAGTCTTTAACAACTTTTATTGCGTTTACCGTTCTTGAAAGCGATTTAACATCATATCCCTGTTGGCGAAGCTTAAGCTCCAGAACTGCTGTTACCTGATCATCAGCATCAACTATCAGTATTTTTCTCAATATCTTCCTCCGACTGTTCCCTTTTGCAATATTTAATCAAAGTGATCATATTGCCTTTTTTGTTAAAAAGAACCTTATCAAAAACTGAAGAAATTATCCTTAGGCCGAAACCATTGAAACGTTCGTCATCACACCCTTCACATTTTTCAGCTCTTTTAAGAGCCTCCTCCCAGTTAAAACCTTTACCCTGGTCCTCAATTTCGATCACCTGCTTTTCGTCATCAACCGTTGAGGTTATTCTGACCCTTCTTTTTGCACAGGGCAGTCTATTTGTGAGCTTTTTTAAAAAAAGATCATACTCCCCTTTTTCCAGCAATTCTTTTTTTTCTTCACCGGTTATCTCAAGATTTCCGTGCTCAATAGCATTAAAAACCGCCTCATAAACCGCAATTTCAAGAAGATACAGGTCAGGGAAAAGTTTTGAGGACGAGCTGATAATTTCCGATACAGCCAGAGATATCTCGCTCATTCTGCTCTCTATTTCAAAAACTTTAACATCAGTCCCGGATCTTTTGCTCAAACCAACTCCTAAGAATACAGAGCATTTAAATACTCTGTCATTCTTTTAATATCGAATTCTTTATCAACAACACCCTTTTCTATAGCAGATCTGGGCATTCCTGAAACTGCACACTCATATCTGTCCTGCGCTATTGTTACAGCACCGTTCTTCTTCATCTCTTCAAGACCTCCCGCTCCGTCACAACCCATGCCTGTCATGATCACTCCTACGGCATTTGACCTTACAACAGAGGCTGCAGACTTAAAAAGAACGTCTACCGATGGCTGATGTCTGTTGACCTTAGGTCCTTTCTTGACAACAGTTTTATAGCCTTCCGGAGTTTTCTGGATCATGAGGTGGTGTCCACCTTTTGCTATGATAACATCTCCCTTTTTAAGCAGATGCCCGTTCTCAGCTTCAAAAACACTGAACGGATAGAGTTTGTTTAACCTGTCGGCAAAACTTTTTGAGAAAAAAGGCGGAATATGCTGAACGATCATTATCGGAGGCATTATCCTGTAATCAAGACCGGACAGCAGCTTTTCGATCACTATTGTTCCACCGGTCGAGGCTCCGATAAAAATTACCGAGGTCATCGGATTCATTCTAATATTTTCATCAAGAGGAACCAGTTTGATGGTCTGGCGGCTCAATGTCGTAAGAGACTCGTCTTTCTGCCTGTGTTTATGAAGATTAAGCCATGACCTGGGAACCAGAGATGCCGCAACAAGCTTATCGTGAATAACTTCCGAAACTTCACTTAGAGAAGATTCGTTGTCCGGCTTTAAAATATAATCTATGGCCCCGAGCTCCAGAGCTTTCAGTGTATAGGCCGCATTTTCCGTTGTAAGAGAACTTATCATTACAACAGGGAGAGGAACACCTCTCATTATCTTGTCCAGAAAGGTCAGTCCGTCCATTTTAGGCATTTCGATATCCAGAGTTATTATGTCAGGCATCTGCCTTTTCATGATAGAATGAGCTTCAAACGGATCTGCAGCCTTTCCGATAACCTCAAAATCTTCAAATCCATCTATGATCTGTGTAAGTATTTCTCTTGCTGTTCTGGAATCATCAACAATGAGTACTTTTTTCTTAACGATCATCTGCCGACCCTTTGCTACTGTCATTAAATAGTGTTATTCCGCCACTTATATCTTCCTGTTTCTTATGAAGTACAGAGGCCTTATATTTTCTTTCAACATCCATATCGCTCTCGTTATTTCCGTGTAGTTTTTTAACAAGGACCCTTCCATTTTCAGCAGGTAGAAAGATAACTTTTCTACCGATATTTCCGCCGATATCGCTTGCAAGAACCTCAATTTCCTCGTACTGGAGAAAAGTGCGGACAAAATTAAGGTTTGCTTCAGGAATATTTCCGTCAGACTTTCTAAAGTTCAACACATGGGCCCCTCCGAATATCTTCGCCTGAAGCTTGTTTCTTCTGGCTCCCATTTTCATCATTTCATTTATAAGTTTTTCCATCGCAAACATTCCGTAGCGACTGCTCTTTGATGCAAAGACCTCGTCATTCCTGAAATCACCAGGCAGCATAAAGTGGTTCATTCCGCCGATATTTCTTTCAAGGTCCATAAGGCATACGGCAACACAGGACCCCAGCACGGTCGCTATTCCTTCAGTTGAATGGTCCACGACATAGTACTCCCCGGGCTGTATCACAACGATATCTCTATTAAGCTTTCTGTTGAAAGACTTATACATTCATTCTCCGCTTTAAGTTACTCCTGCATTTTTTTCTGATAAACTGTATTCTTAAGATATGTCAGACCATCCACCATATCAAAAAGTGTTTCGGAATGACCCATCATAATATAACCACCCGGGTTCAGGTATCTGTAAAGCTTATTCACAACTCTTCTCTTTGTTTCCGGATTGAAATATATGATAACATTCCGGCAAAAAATAACATCAAAAGTTGTAGATATGGGATATTCAGAAGCAACAAAGTTCAGCTGTTTGAAAGTAACCATTTTTCTAATAAAATCTTTAACCTTATAAAGGCCACTGCTTTCGTCTTTTCCTCTGAGAAAATACTTTCTCATATATTCTTCAGGCATCACAGAAACAATACTGCTGTCATAGATGCCTTTTGACGCAACGGTCAGAACACTCGTGTCAATATCAGTTGCAAGTATCTTTACCGGAATATTGTACTTCTCGACAAAATGCTTGGCCATGACCATGGCAATAGTATACGGCTCTTCCCCTGTAGAGCATGCGGCAGACCAGATCTTCACTATTCTTTTATTCTTAGCAAGCAAAGCCGGAATTATCTTTGATACAAGAAAATCAAAATGATGAGCTTCTCTGAAAAAATCAGTTTTATTCGTGGTTATAGAGTTTATAAAGTTCTGCACTTCCGTAAATCCTGAAGGAGACACAAGAAGACTATGGTAGTCTGAAAAACTCTTCAATTTCAAAGCCTTAAGTCTTCTTGAAAACCTTGAGATAACTAGTTCTCTCTTTGTTTCTGAAAGACTTATCCCGCTAATTTTATAAACCAGGTCTCTAAGTTTTGTAAACTCTTCATCGCTCAGAGCGATCTTTTTGATCTCAAATTTGTTCTCACTCATTGTCAAGTATCTTCTCAAGGTCCAGAACTATTAGAAACCGTGCCGTTTTCGGGTCTTTGGCAATAAATTTAACATAATCTATGTTTATCTGCCTGCTTGTTACAGGAGTTATCTGCGTATTTTCCGATTCAAGAAAGACAACATCCTCAATAGCATCGACAACACATCCTGTTATCTTATTGTTGACTTTAACTATCAGAAATACCGAAAATTCATCATATTTTACCTTTTTCTTGCCCATTAAAAGCCTTAGGTCCACTACCGGAACAACGTTACCTCTAAGATTCATCACTCCCAGCATGTGGTTAGGCTGATTGGGAACCTTCGAACAGGGAAGCATTTCCTTCATATCAAAAACATCTTTTATCGAAATAGCGTAATATTCTTTCCCTATACAGAAAGATACAAATTCCTTTTCCTCTTCTTTTTCTATTTCCTGAACCTGCTCCTCAAAATTATCTTTTGTCTTATTCTGATAAGGCATCGTTTCAACTTCCGGATCATACTCTATTTCTTTCTCAGGCTCTTCTTTCTTTTCAGATCCCCGAAGAGGGCTCTGCGATCCAAATATCCTGCTTACCGTATCCTTGTCTATGAGGACAATCTTTTCTTTGGGAATATCTTTCAGTCTATTTCTTAGCTTTCTGTCCGAAATATCACACAGGTAAAGGACCGAAACCGGAATTGAATCTTCATAAACATTCTCAATGTCAATAACAGAATCCAGAATGTCTCCATACTCAAGCAGCTCGGAAATAAAATCCGTAAGCCCCCATTTATTCTCATCAAGATCTGTCATGGGATCAATATTCAGCAGATAGAGGCTCTTTTTCTCAAGCTTCTTTTCAATTTCATGTAAATTAATGGAAAAAGAGAACTCTTTTCCATCAATATCAATTTTTACAGGACTCTCTTTAACTTTTCCATTCAGGCTGTCAAAAAGAATGTTAACCTGTTTTTCAATTTTATTCAGGGGCCTTTTTTTGACCTTACCTTTATCCGCAAGGGAATCCTTTATAAGCTTAAACAGGCCTTCTACAAGCCCTGCCGAAACTTTATCTGCGGGGATCTTTTTGTCTTTCAGGAAAAACAGTATCTTTTCGAGCCAGTTCGAGACTTTTTCTATATCCTCAAGCCCAAGAAAAGAACTTCCGCCACTTATAGAGTGAACAGCCCGGAACAGATATTTCTCTTTTTTAAGAGACGAAACATCACCCTTTTCAATATTTTCTATCAGCTCCGGAATTCTATGCTCAAAACTGTTTACCGAATCCAGCGATTCATTTAAGAATTCTGGTACTATGTTTAAAAAATCATTCATCATTCACCTAAAGGTTATCCATCAGGTCAAGTTCCTGATCAGAAAGTATCTTTGCCATATCAAGTATGATCAGAAAACTGTCACTATCCTTTTTTACCATTCCCCGTATGAACTGGGTTTTAACTCCTGCAAAAAATCTTGGCGGCGGCTGGATCTCTGAGCTTTTGATCTTAAGTATTTCATTGACCTTATCAACAACGACACCCATGATCCTTCCACTTACATCAACGACCATTATAACACTGTACCGGGTGATCTTTGTGCTTTCTGCACCGAACTTTTCTCTTAGGTCTATTACTGGAACAACTAGTCCTTTAAGATTAAGAACACCTTTTACAAAATGAGGCATTGAAGGAACTTTTGTGAGCTTTTTTATGTTGGTTATCTCAAAAACCTTCAGAATATCCGTTGCATACTCTTCTTCCCCAACAAGAAAGGATATGAACTGAAGCTTTTTCTCTTCAGCCGGTTTATTTTCCTTTTTAATTCTATCTATCAGATTTGATCGGTTCATATTTTCTCCAACTGACTAAAACAGATCTTTTCTAATCCGTAAATATCCAGAATAAGAGATATTCTACCATCCCCCAGCACTGTTGCACCGCTAATTCCGGGCACCTGTTTGTAGTTCTTTTCAAGACTCTTTATTACAACCTGCTGCTGTCCGACAACATCATCCACCATCAGAGCTATTTTTTTATTATGTCCATCAAGGATAAGGATCAGGCTCTGTTTCGGGTCAGTTATTTCTGTTTCAAAGTTAAAGGCCTCATACAGTCTGATAAGAGGAATGTATTCATCTCTGTACTCGATAAGCTCTCCTCTATCTTCAATTGTCCTGACCAGATTTTCTTCCGACCTGACAGCTTCGACAATTGAAAAAAGAGGAACAGTGATGATCTCCTTTCCGACAGAAACCTGCATTCCTTCAATAATAGCCAGTGTCAAAGGAAGGATTATTCTGAAAAGAGTACCTCTTCCCTGCTCCGAATAAAGCTCAATCGATCCCCGAAGGTTCTCTATGTTTTTTCTTACAACATCAAGCCCGACCCCCCTGCCGCTTATTTCAGTAACAGCTTTTGCCGTCGTAAACCCCGGAAAAAAGATGAAGTTTAAGATCTCTTTTTCTGAAAGGTCTCCTCCTTTATACATTCCTTTTTCCTTCGCCTTTTTAAGTATGGCCCGCTTATCTATGCCTTTTCCGTCATCTTCGACCTCAATAACGATCTTTCCTTCCTGCTGGTAAGCTCTTAACCAGATAGAACCCTCTATAGGCTTCCCGGAAGCTATCCTTTCTTCAGGAGATCCTATTCCATGGTCTACAGCATTTCTGATAAGATGCTTCAACGGTGCATCGATCTGTTCTATAAGTGTTTTATCAAGTTCTGTGTCAGATCCGGTCATAAAAAGGTTTATCCTTTTGTCAAGCTCCCTGGCAGTATCTCTTACTGTTCGCTGAAACCGTCTGAAAGTCCCTTCTATAGGAACCATTCTTGCCTTCATTACCTGTTCCTGAACATAGCGGGATATTCTGTCAAGATGTTCCGAAGCATCGTTGAGATCTCTATCTTTCAGATACTTCTCTGAAACCAGCTGATTTATCCTGGCTATGCCGATCACCATCTCCCCGACCAGATTAACAAGACGATCAAGCTTGCCTGTATCCACCCTAATTGTATGGGAAACCTGAAAATCCCGGCTTTTCTGCTGACTCTGGAGAACCTTGCTTACAACATTCCCGTCCAGAGAATTCCTTTCAACTAGTAACTCGCCGAATTTCTTCTGAGAATCCTCGACAGCTTTCAGGTCAAAATCCGTAAGATATCCTTCCTCCTGAAGAATTTCCCCCAGTTTTTTATCCGCGTATCTTATATCGACACCTTCAAAATACTTTTTGCTGACATCTTCGACAATGATCGTGTTGTTTTCCTGAACAAAAATAAAAATGTTATCGACCGAGGATCTTGGTTCAAACGTTTTTACAACCAGTTCCCAGCTTAGATAAAACTTTTCAAAACTTAGCTTTTCAATATCGGGGATGTTTTCCGGATCACATTTAACTCTGATAATTTCTCCAATAGAATCAAGCTCTTTTAGAAGCATTAAAGGGTCTGTTCCCGTTGAGAATATGTCTGGCTTAAATTTTAAAATTATCTGAAAGTACTTTTCAGAAAAAGAATTCTCATCCCTTTTTTCTTCCTCTTTTTTGTCCGGAGTATCTGCATTGTAACCTTTATATTTCCTAATGCTTTCTGTCAGTCTTCTTGTTTCCGGACCATGAATCGCCTCTGCTTCTTCCGGATCAGTTGAAACAAGGGCTTTCAACAGGTCTGTAACCTCAAGAAGCAGCGTAATAAGCCCTGCTGTGACCTTAACTTCTTCAGATCTGACCCTTGAAAGAACATTTTCCAGATCATGAGCAAAAGTTGTCAGGACTGAAAAATCCACCATTCCCGAGCTGCCTTTCAATGTATGAACTGAACGGAAGATGTTGTTTATGAGCTGTTTATCGCCCATATTATTCTCAAGATCGAGCAGATCTCTTTCAAGAGAAACAACTATTTCCTGTGCTTCTTCTGTAAAAATATCAAAAAGAGATCTTTTTCTGGACATTTTATTACCGTACAAATTTCTTAACTACCCACAATAACTGCTCCGGTTTAAAAGGCTTTACCAGCCATCCGCTAGCTCCCGCAGCTTTTCCCTCCATCTTTTTGGCATTTTCAGATTCTGTTGTCAGTATCAGGATCGGCACAAAACGGAAGTTTCCTTTTTTCACCTCCTTTATGAAAGAAATCCCATCCATAACCGGCATATTGATATCAGAAATTATCATATTTATTTTCTGCTCAGATCTCGCGCATTCTTCCAGCTTGTCAAGCCCCTCTTTCCCATCTTTGGCCTGAAGAACTTCATATCCCGCATCTGTCAGTACAAAATTTACAGAAGCTCTTAAAGTTGCCGAGTCATCAACGATTAGAATTGTTTTGTTCATTTTTCAACCTCTTTAAAAAGACTGGTCAAGCCTGTCAGTTTCAAGTCTTTTTTCATTTCTTTCGGAATATTTTTCCATGTGATCTCGATTTCTGAAGACTTCATCCACGAAATAAAGATCTGAAAAGTCGACATGTCCCAACTGTCAGCCCTTTTTAAGTTAACTGTTATCTTTTTGCTGGAAAAAGGCAGATCTTTAAAAAAATTATAGAGACTTTTTCCATCATTGATAGATATATCTCCTGAAATATGGATGGTACTGCCGTCAATTTTATAGTTGGCCATAACGTCTCTTTTTACCGCTTTATAGTTATCAGCTTATCAAGCCTTATGGCTCTAAAAAGAGAGAAAAGCTCTTCGCTTATACCTTTGATCTCTGTTTCAATTCCTGAATGTCTTGCCTTTTTGTAGAAGATCAGCAGTTTTCCTATTCCGGAACTGTTAATAAAATCAAGCTTTGATAGGTCAAGCTGTATCTTTTCTCCGCTTTTATTGAGCACCTCATCAAGATTTTCCTGAAATTTCTGAATCCCTTCGTTGTCAATGCGGCCTTCTATTGACATTTGAATTGTTCCGTTTTTTTCTTCAGTCTGAATGTTCAGCATTTTAGCCTCCATGTATCGATCAGTTAAAACAACTCTAAACTGCCCGTATTTGAATATTCTTTATTTTCAGGGAACATTTCGTTGAGTATCTCAACATGTGCCCTCACCCTGAACTTTTCATATAGTCTCTCGGCAAGACCTGGATTTTCCGAAACCCCTGAACTGCTGATAATGCTCTGAACACAGAACAGTCCCATTTTTTTATTCACATCAACAGTATGCCTGGCGGACCTGTTAATTTTTTCCGAACTTGAATGTACAGAGGTTTTTGAATCTCTGACTGCTTCCTTGTAATCTTTCCCGTCCGTTATCTCCGAAACATTGTCCAGTATCCGGTCGGCTCTTTCAAGCTGCTCTTTGAGCTGAAGCAGTGTTGTACCGATAAGCGAAAAAGTACTCGTTGAAACAGCTCCGAGAAGTTTTGCAAACCTTTCCGCCTGATCAAGGTCAAGTTTCTGGTCAGTCGTCTTAAACCTTTTCAGCTCTTCAAAGATGACATCAAAACTCTCAAAACTTTGTGAGATAATATCTCCGAACTGAAAAAGAGTGGCCATATTCAGAACCGACTCTTTGAGTTTCTCTGCCTCGACAGCATGATAAACGTCCTTTTTGCCCAGCTCTTTTCTATCGTTCAGAATGTTTCCTGCCTTTTTTGCGACAAGATTACACAATTCAACGGTGGAAGTCATGTCTTTAAAAACACTATCCAGATTATTAGAAACACTGATTACAAATTCTTCAAGATCATGCATGTTGCAACAAACCTCTCATTAAAAAGAACCCCTTACTATAACCTTAATTTATTTTTGGGTCAATTTTAGCAACCCGGAACCTAATTAAAATTTGTATTTGAGGAACATTTTCAGTATTATTCTTGTGAAATGTTTGTGTGGGAAAAAATGAAAGTTGCTATTGATTCTTTTTTGTCGGTTTTGCTGATTTTTTTGCTTGTTTTTTCAGTTTCAGGCTGTTCAAAAAAAGCACCTGAAAAAAGTATGATCCTTTCCCAAATGGACGTTGACCTTCTTGTTCAACATAAGAAAAACATCGACAGAATAACAAAAAAGTATGATAAGATCCTCCGGAAAACTAAACAACAGGACCGTCCTGCAGTGGTGAATAAGGGAAAGTCTGAAATTGACAACTTCCTAAGGTCCAAAAATCTCGACCCGACCTTTTTTATGCGAAAATCCAAAAAAATATTAAATGGTTACATAGCTTTTTATAAAACGAGCGATGCTGCTGTCGAAAGAAGAAAAAAAATCCTTAAGGAACAGAACCTGTCTGAAAAAGAGATTCGGGAAAACATAAAAGCTTTTAAAAAAGAAAAGGAAAGCGTCTTTAAGGAGCTTACCGATGGTCTTACAGACTACGAGATCGAACTTATCAGGACAAATCTTAAGAAAATAGCTTCTGTCGTAAAATTATAGATCAGTCTTCAAGATTGTTGTTTGTATCAAGCCACTTAGTATGGAAGAATTCTGCCATCTTTTCAGCAATGAACCGGATAAATTCCATATCATCTTCATTGAATCGAGATGCGTCTTTTTTATTAATAAGCTCCAGAACTCCGAAAGTGATCCCTGTCTCCATTGATCTTACCGGAGCACAGATTATCGAAGAGGTCTCGTAGCCTATCTTCTCGCTTATCTCCTTAAAGAACCTCGGGTCCTTGTGAACATCACCTACAGCTATAAAGCATGCGTGTTTCGCAGAAAATCCAACGAGTCCCTGTCCTACTTTAACTTTGATCCCGCAGACATCGTCACTTTTGGGACCTCGACAGGAAACAAACTCCAGGTCGGTTGAACTCAGATCACTTCTTGCATAACTACCGCTTTCACTTGGAATATACTTCAGCGCAAGATCCAGAAAAAAGTTATGGGCTTCTTTTTCGCTCAGATCCCATGCATCCATAGCATCTGTAAAAAGATTTGCCAGCATTTCATCTTTTCTGGTGATCTTCGGAGCCTCTTCTTTTTTCTCCTCAGCCTGAATAGGACTTTTTGTAAGGTCAAGTTCTCTTACAACAAATTTTTTGCTTGTTACTGTATCTGTAACATTTATAGATCCGTCCTCTTTCACATCACAGATAATGTTTGCCATTGAATCTGCCATTCCCAGACCTGACAGGGCTGACTCGAGAGCACAGAACCAGTTAGGACCCTCTTCTCTTACAACCACTTCTTTTCCACCTTGCCCCATTGGCACAAGAACTTCAAATTTCGTCATTTTTTCCTCCTACTGTCGCATCTTTCACTGAGGCATTTTCACATTTTTTACGAAAAAAATCAAAAGATTTATTCTTTTTCCGGCTTGATCTTTACTTTTCCGTCCTCAATGAACACTTTGAACTTGAATCTTTCTCCAACCTTTTTGCGGATATCATCTATCCGTTTTTCCAGCATTTTTGATACAGCATCTTTTGAAACTGTCTTGCCTGAATGCTTTTTATTCATTTCAACATATTTTCTGGCAGCCTCATCAATTACAGAAGCTGTCCTGAATGCTTCGTTGTCCTTTTCCTGCTGCGACAGATTACTGAAATCCTTTGAGATGTTCCCAAGTCCTCCAAAAAAGTTCCTGCCGGGAACTGCCCTGCCTTCTTCAATATCCTTGACTCCTCTTTCCCATTTTGTCCTGTAGGATGTAAATTTCTGAATAAAGGACTGAACCAGATACCTTTCTGCAGAATTCTTGGATTCTTCACCACTCTGCATGAGTAGAGTTATTTCTCTTTTTAGTTTTTCAAGAGATCTTAACGGAGGAACCCTTTCTCTGCCCGTAAAATAGAAGTTGAACTCTCTATCAAGGCGCTCAACACTGGAGATAAGTCTGTCGACAGTTTTCCGAAGGGACATTGAATTATTATTTCGGAAGGTTGAGATCTTCGATGGTTATAAGCTCAGCAGGTGTTGCAACCTTAACAGCATAAACTTCCCACTGCAGTTTTCCAGTCCAGTTGCCGTCAATATCTCCGGCATCATATCCCGGAATAATAACATTTTTCTCTTCGCCCGGCTTAAGCGGATAGATCTCTTCTATCTGACGGGTATAGATAATGAAAAATGTCTTTTCAAAAAGAACTTTTTCGTTCTTATCGTCCATGAACTTAACAAGAACACCGACATAACTGAGAGGTTTGTCTGTGTTGTTCTTTATTGTTGCGTCCATCATGTACTGACTCTGACCATTTGCAAATGTAACTTCTCCGTTTCTGAGTTCTTTAATTTCGATCTGGTCCTTAAGTTCCTTTGCAGTATTTATAAGTTCCGGATCTATCGGGATCTCGATCTTTGCCTGTTTGATCTCTTCCTTTATCTGATCGATCCTTTCTTTCATGTTGATCTGCCACTGTTCTCCATTTTTCTTCGTCCAGATGGTGATCTTGGCTTCCGGCAGTTTGTTCATCGCAACTTTCTGACCTGTATATTCCGTTTCTATCTGAGCCATAGTCTTATCCTTGTTGAACTTTACAGGTTTCTTTTTGAGAAACATTGCGTTAAGTCCTATATTCTTTGCATCTTCAAGAAATTTTTCCTTGCCAACGATCTTCTTTGATTCCTCGTCGAGCATTTCCCATGCTTTTGCAAAATTCTTTGCTTTAAGAAGATCCATGTAGGCATCGGCTTTTTTTTCGGCTTCACTTTTAGTGACTGAACATGCCGTTGTAAAAACTGAAAAAATCAGCACTAATAACAGTGCTGCGAATGAAAATCTCTTCATTGTCATCCCCGTTTTAATGTTAAAGGTTACCAAACTTTCACAAGTAGTATAAAAGAGCACTGTCGCATGTCAACAAAATCAGTATGTAAGGGTTTTATTATATAGATTTTGATTTTCTTTGAACTGAAGTGTTTTTAAAATATAATCCGGAGATCATTTGTGGAGGTCAAAATGAAAAATGTTTTCTTTCTTTTTCTGATTGTCTTTATGCTTTCAGTTACAGGATGCAAGGTAACGCAGACTCTGCCGCCCGATGCCGTAGTTCTTGAGCAGATAATCTATGTCGAAGAAGTTCAGAAAGGAACTCCCCAGACAATCCAGATGCCTAACGGCACGACGGTTACCTACAAAATGCCTGAAAAACTTCATGACGGACAGATCATCAAAATAAGAGACATTCCGGGGGAAAGACCATACTACATCAAGATCCAGTTAAAACACCGCAGTAATGAAAAATAAACACATCGCAGCTCTCACCGGCGGAATTTCCACAGGAAAAAGCACTGTTTCAAAGTATTTTAAAGACCGTCATGGTTTTTATCTTGTCGATGCTGACAAAATAGGTCACGAGATCCTTACTTTTCCGGATATTATTAACAGAATTTCCAATGAATTCGGTAAAAAGATCATCGTTAATGAAAAAATTGACAGAAAAATTCTCGGCAGCATCGTTTTCAGTGATCCCGTGAAACTGTTAAAACTGAATAGAATTACTCACCCTGCCTTAATTGACAGAGCTCTTGAAATTCTTGAAAAACTTAACGACAGACCTGTTATTTTCGAGGCGGCTGTTCTAATCGAAGCCGGCTGGCATAGACATTTCAGTTCCGTTATTCTTACCACCTGTTCTAAGGAGATACAGATCTTAAGAACAATGGAGAGAAACGGCTTAATCAGAGAGGATGCTGTAAAGAGGATCAACGCTCAGACTTCCGATGAGATTAGGAAGCAACATGCTGATTTTATTATAGATACCAGCAATGGCCCGAAACCTGTTGAACCACAACTTGATATGATCGCCGAACATCTTTTAAAGGAGATCTCATGAGAGAAAAGACTTTTCTAGGACATCCTGCGGGACTTTATATTCTGTTTTTTACTGAACTTTGGGAGAGGTTTTCCTTTTACGGAATGAGAGCGATACTGGTTCTTTACATGGTCGCTCCGATTTCTGATGGAGGTCTCGGCTGGAACGATGAAAAAAGCCTGAGTATTTACGGATGGTACGTTCTCCTTGTCTATGTTATGGCTATTCCAGGCGGACTTATCGCAGACAGATGGCTGGGACAGAGAAAAAGTGTATATATCGGCGGACTATTTCTGTGTGCAGGACATCTTCTTCTTGCATATCCGCCTGTCTGGGCATTCTACACGGCTCTTCTTCTGATAATTCTCGGCGTCGGAATGCTTAAACCGAACATTTCAACGATGGTTGGAGGACTTTATGCTGACGGAGATCCCGCTAAAGATGCGGGTTTTACAATTTTCTACATGGGAATTAACGTGGGAGCGTTTCTTTCAAGCATTGCAGTAGGCTATCTTGCAGTTGAATACGGTTGGCATTACGGTTTCGGTCTTGCAGGGATCGGTATGATCGTCGGTCAGATAGTTTTCATGGCCGGTAAAAAATATGTTGAAGGAACAGATGCGGGAAGTGATTGTGAAACTGTTAGCAGAGAAGAAAAATCTCATTTTAAACTTACACCTGCTGAGAAAAAAAGACTCGTTGTTGTCTGTTTTTCGTTTCTGATAGTTCTAATTTTCTGGGCTGCTTACGAACAGGCCGGTGGACTTCTCAACCTTTACACAGAAAGATATACCGACAGGGATCTTTTCGGGTTTGAAATACCGACAGCCTGGTATCAGTCGCTGAATCCGCTTTACATTATGATCTTTGCACCTGCTGTTGCCGGGTTCTGGGTTTATCTGGGAAAGATCAGAAAGGAACCTTCTGCAATTGCAAAAATGGGCCTTGGAACAGTGATACTTGGAGCAGGGTTTATTTTGATGGTTTTCGCAGCTATTGAAAGAGAGACCAGTTTAACTGGAAAAAGCAGTATGATCTGGCTTTTTACCGCCTATTTTCTTCATACTATCGGGGAGTTGGCACTTTCTCCCGTTTCACTTTCGTTTATTACAGATACTGCTCCTAAAAGAATGACGTCTCAGGTCATGGGCTGGTATTTTGCAGTTACCGGCGTTGGAGGCTGGCTTGCGGCTGAGATCGGTATTTTTGCTGAAACATCAGGAGAAACTACTGTTTTTGGTTCAATTGCCGCTTTTACGATAATATTTGGACTTATCCTTATGGTTTTTGCTCCTGCGATTAATAGAATTGCACATGAAAAAGACGAGGCTCAAGTATGCAGATAGACAGAATTGAAACAGTTATATTTGACTGGAATGGAACCTTAATTGATGATGTCTGGCTCGGTGTTAAAGCTATGAACGTTCTGCTTGAAAAGCGGAATATGTCTTTAATTACAGAGGATTACTACCGCGAGATCTTCAGGTTTCCGGTTAAGGAATATTACCGTGACCTCGGACTTGATGTTGATAATGAATGGGAACAGATCTCGCTTGAGTTCATGGACTTTTTTCTGCTTGAAGCACAAAAGGTTAAACTCCATGATGATGTTATCGAAACACTTTGTCATCTTAAAAATTCAGGCAAAAAACTATGCATTCTTTCAGCAATGCAGCATGAAGGACTTGTTAAACAGGCATCCTTCCTAAACGTCACTCAACACTTTGACTTTATTCAGGGAATAGACAATCATTACGCTCAAGGCAAAGCTCATCTGGGAGTTAAAACAGCAAAAAGAACCGGCACTCCACCTGAAAGAATACTCTTTGTCGGGGACACCGTTCACGATGAAGAAGTTGCAGAAGTTATAGGCTGCAAATCCGCCCTCGTCTCCCGCGGACATAATGACCTGAAAAGATTAAAAGAAACCAAATCTCCCGTCTATGATGATTTTTCGTTTTTGAGGTAGGAAAACTTCTTAAAACCCTGTATCCGCACATTCCACGAAGCAGGCCGTTTGTGCGGATAGAGCGATTTTAAACTTGCGCATCCGCACAACCTGTGATATAAGTCGTTTGTGCGGATAGGAACTTTTCACGGAGAAAGAAATGTTTTTCGGAAGATTTAATGAATCGGAAACACTAAATAATCTCTACAAATCCTCAAAAAGTGAACTTCTTGTAATGTATGGAAGAAGGAGAATCGGAAAGAGCACCCTTGTGAAAAATTTTATGGAAAACAAGCCTTTTTATTCTTTTGAAGCAATTGAATCTCAAAACACCCTTGAACAGATAGATCATTTTGTTGATCAGTTGAAAACTCAATTTGACGACAGTCTGATCTCACAGATGAAATTTGAATCATGGCATGATGTTTTTAATTATCTGACAGAAAAGATAATCAACAGAAAAAGAAATAATAAGATTATAATATTTTTTGATGAACTTCAGTGGATGGCTACACGGAAAAGCACTCTTATTTCACTTCTGAAGTTTTACTGGGATACCAAGTGGAAAGATCACAATGTTATGTTTATCCTCTGCGGTTCTATCGCCTCGTTCATGATCGATAAAGTGGTAAATTCAAAAGCTCTTTACGGAAGAATCACATCTGAAATCCATTTGAAAGGGCTGCGGATTCATGAAGCAGCTCAGTTTTTTCAGAAAAAGAGAAGCAAAGAGGAGATACTTTCCTATCTTCTGGTATTCGGAACAATTCCTAAATATCTTGAAATGATCAGGCTTGACAGATCTTTTGATCAGAATATCGGAGAACTTTGTTTTTCAAAACATGCTGTCATGATTCAGGAAGTGGAAAAAATCTTTTACAGCCAGTTTCAAAAGGAAACCAACTACCTTAAAATTGTTAATGCTCTGAAAAAGAACATGCTGAGCCTTGACGAGATAAGTAAAAAAATTCAGATGTCTTCAGGCGGAGGACTTAAAAAGTACATCGATAATCTGGTTAAAGCAGATATTGTCGGACTTCACATTCCCTGGGATAGAGACATCAACAGTAAAGTCAGAAAATACAAGATAAGTGACGAGTTTCTGAGTTTTTATTTCAAGTTTATTGAACCGAACAAAAAGCTTATTGCACAGTCAACGGCGGACAACCTTTTCAGAACACTTACCAGAGATAATTTCCACATCTGGTCCGGATTTGCCTTTGAAAGATTCTGTCTTAAACATTCTTCATATATGGCGGAACTTATGGGGTTTGGCAAAGAAGTTGCCATCGTGGGATCTCACTTTTCAAAAGACGACAACCAGTTTCAGGTCGATCTCATCTACAAACGCTTTGATAAGGTGATAACCATCTGTGAGATCAAACACAGCAAAGATAAAATAACCACAAAAATCATCCCGGAAATGGAGCGGAAAAAGTCCCTGCTCTCAATTCCACGCGGATATTCAGTTGAAACAGCACTTATCAGCCTCTACGGCCCCGATCAGGCACTTTCAGACAGCGG
>CAZTKP010000002.1:0-48327 GCA_964614215.1 uncultured Spirochaetales bacterium
GGGTAAGATTCTTTTAGCTCTTTCAATTGTTTTACTATCCGGCAAGACAACCTCCGTTAATGAATGATTGAACAATTGTTCAATTGTGAGGTTAGCAAATAAAAGTGACCTTGTCAAGGGAAAAAGGAAAAAAGTTGCAACAAGTTTTAATAATTGTTGAAAAGCGATTCTCTGATATTATTCTGAAACACTTTAACGATCCTTTTTTTAAGTTCTTTTTTGGAAAGTCCTGTGCCTTTAGTGAGCATGCTACCGCCGTTAAATGCGTGGTAGGAATTCATTGCAACTGTGTAGGTCTTTTCTTTTTCAAATGGAGTTTCAACTTTGTAGTGAGCAGAGAGGTTGTTGTAGTATCTTTTATAACCTTTTGGGTCTTTCTGAAGTTTCTGAGAGTAGGTGAGAAGGCTCTTAATTTCCTTTCCTGTCAGTTTTAATGTCACAGGAGTGTTATCAAAGGGGTAGATGGAAAAAAGGTCGTTAACGGTGACATCTCCTTTTGGAATTGATTTTCCAATTGATACAGGTGCAGTGATCGAGATCTGAGCATCTGTAATTTTTAAAAGAGTATTGTGAATAAGATCGACGTAGTCTTTTTCATTTCCTGTGTGAAGGTCCTTTTCAAGTTTGCCGACGATTTTGTTCTTATAGTTTTCGGCAAGTGCTTTGTATTTTGCAGATGCTTTGATTATCGCAGGATTTTTCATTTTGGGTGCGGGTATAATTTTTCCTGTTACTGCAACATCTCCAGGCTTGTAATGGATCTGAGTGTAAACGATGGATTCATTTCTATCCTCTGCCCCGATCATGAGAACGCTTTTCCCGTTAGGAGATTTTACTATTTCCATGTTTTTCACATGGTCATGACCGGTAAATACAATGTTGAATCCGTCAATCTTTTCAATAACTTTGCGCGAATATTCAGCTCCTTCGTGGAAAAGACCGATTAGAACATCAGGTTTTTCCCTGCTTTTAATATATGACACATATTTTCTGGCAGCATCTATCATGTTCCTGACTTTGATCTTATCTATCTCTTCATGTTTTAAAGCTCTCTGAGTCACGGTTGTGGAAAGTCCTAAAACAGCGATCTTAACACCTTTTCTTTTAATGATAGTGTATGGTTTGAAAAGCGGTTTTGCAGTTTTTGCATCCACGATGTTCGCTGAAAGCCAGGGCATCTTCATTTCTCGCTCAATCTTGCGGTAGACGGCTTCTCCCGCCTCAGTATCGTGATTCCCCACAGTCGCCGCATCATATTTGAGAAAGTTGAGAACAAAAGATGTTGGATTCTCGATGTCGGTTTTAACATAGTTGAAGTAGTAAGTGTCGGCAGTTCCCTGAAAAATGTCACCATTATCAAGAAGAACAAGGTTGGGATTCTCTTTTCTAGTCTTTTCAATGAAAAAAGCAGTCTGAGCCAGCGAATTTTCATTTTCAGCAGTGTTGAAAAAAGTTCCGTGCATGTCAGTCGTCATGATCACCGGAATTATGATCTCCTTTTTCGTGCATGAAACAAGGATAAAGACAAGACTGATAAAAAGAATGCGTAACTTCATGAGAACTCCGTAAAAACTACGAGAAAAGTAGCATGATTGGGAGAAGAAATCAATAACTCACCCTAAATCCCTCTCTTTTAAAATAGAGGGACTTTATAGAAACTAAGATTTTAATAATTAATGAAGTAATCCTTTATTTTCTTTAGTTCGGTTTGTTGTTTGATATAATCTAATCTGGAATTAACCAATATTGAAAGAGGTTCGTTATGAAAAAGCTGTTCGTTTTAGTAGTTGGGTTTCTAACTGTTTTTCTTTATTCCTGCGGAGGAGATGAAAGAGATAACTCCATTGAGGCAAGTTGCCGTATATATTGCGAGAAACAGACTGATTGTTTTGATGATAGAGATGAGGAAGATTGTACTGATTCATGCGTAAAAGACTGGCAGAATCAAATTGATTCAGAGAAAGTTTCTGACTCTGAAGAGTGCAAAGATGCTTTTGCTGACTGGGCTGAATGTATGGATTCTCTGGTTTGTGATGATTATAGAAACGAAGGGAATAACTGTGGTGAAGAATACGAATGTCAATGTGACGATGAGTTGGCTTTTATGAACTCTGTTTGTCCTGTGAAGTAGAAAAACCCTGCAAAGTCTAGCAGGATTTATATTATAAAAGTTGCAGGTCTTAACCTGACATTGTTGACCATCACAATTAATCATGTAAAATCACATCCGGACTATTTGCGGGGATACGATGCTTCTACTTAGTGATATTTCAAAACAGTATGCGGGTCAGACAATTTTCAATCATGTGACAGTGCCTCTTTCAAAGAACAGGACAGCTCTTGTGGGGAAAAACGGTTCAGGAAAATCAACGTTAATGAAGATCGTGGCAGGTCTTGAATATGCAGACGGCGGAGAGATAACTACAAAGAAAAACACGGTGATAGAATACCTTCCGCAGCAGGCGGTCTATGATTTTCCGGGAACTGTCTACGAAGAGGTTTCAGCCTGGCTTAATTCAGACAGGTTTAATCAGCTTAGTGCGCGGGAAGCTGAGATAATACAGATACTTGAAGGCAACTCTAATCCAGGTGATGCAATTCTTGAAGAGCTTGCGGAAGTTGTCGAGGAGCTTCATAGTCTCGATGTGAAAAAGAAGACGAAAAACTCTGTCGAGAACGTTCTTCTTAATCTGGGGTTTGCAAAAGAAGACTGGGACAGACCTGCAAAAACTCTTAGCGGCGGCTGGCAGATGAGAATTGCTCTGGCAAGGGTTCTTGTCCGGGAGCCGGACATAATTCTTCTTGATGAGCCTACGAACTATCTTGATATTGCCACAATTGATTTTCTTGCCGAGTGGATGCTTAGATTTGAAGGTCAGGTCCTTCTTGTTTCCCACGACAGGGATTTTCTGAACCGTGTCGTTGAAGAAACATGGGAAGTTTTTGCCGGCAGAGTGGACATATATCGCGGAAATTATGATTTCTATCTTGTTGAAAAGGAACAGAGGATTAAAGTTCTAACGAAGCAGAGAGAAAAGCAGCTTGATGAAATAAAGATCCTGAATGAGTTTTACGAGAAAAACAGGTTCAACGCTGCTACAGCCCAGCTTGCCCAGTCAAAACACAAGCAGATGGAAAAACTAAAGGCTGAACTCATCGTTCTTCCGAGAACTCCTCCGAAAATGACATTCCGTTTCCCTGATCCGGCAAGAGGAGGTGAGATCGTTGCTGAAATTGATAAGCTCTACCACAGTTTCGGTGATCTCGATGTCATTTCAGACTACAGAAGAATTGTTTCGAGACGCGAAAGAATTGCTCTGGTCGGAAGAAACGGCTTCGGTAAATCGACTCTGATGAATATTATTGGGGGAGAGATAGACCCGGTTTCCGGTGAATGCAGGCTTGGTAAGGATATTCAGGTCAGCTACTTCAGACAGCATGAGATAACACTTCTTCCTCCTGAGATGACAGTTATTAGCTTTGTCGAATCAATTGCTCCGTTTGATATGATGTCAAAGGTCAAGACTCTTCTCGGCTGTTTCCTTTTTTATGAAGATGACTGGGATAAGAAGATTAAAGTTCTGAGCGGTGGTGAAAAAGTGCGTCTTGCATTTATCCGGATGATAATGAATCCCGGAAACCTTCTTCTTCTTGATGAGCCCACAACGCATCTTGATATTGATTCAAAAGAGATACTGCTTAAAACTCTTCAGGATATTGATGCTACAATAATATTTATTTCTCACGATTCCCACTTTATCAACTCGCTTGCCACAAATGTCGTGTATTTCAGGAAAAGATGCGATATCATAAATTTTCCGGGCACTTACAGCGAATATCTTGACCGTTACGGACATGATATAATTGAAGAAGAGAAGGATGAAAAAAGCGAAGCTGAAAAACCAGTAAGCAAAGGAAAAATGGATTTTAAAGAGCAGAAAAAACTGAGAAACAGGATAAATAAGCTCAAAAAGGAAATTGAAGAGATCCAGAGGGAGATCAGCAGACTTGAAGAAGAAAATAATTCGGGCGTAAACCGGGAAAATGAACTTTCCGAACTCATGGAAGAGTGGGCCGAAAAAGCAGAAGAACTTGAAAAGATAGGAAGTTAGCTTTCCTGATCCTAATGACGGAAACAAATCTCTTTCTTTAATAAATCATAATGTTATAATTCATCGGACTTTTAATGGAGGAAGTTATGAGAAATACAATTATTGCCGCAAATTGGAAGATGAATAATCTGAGTGAGGAAGTTGTTGAATTCTTTAATGAATTCGGTGATGCGGCCGTGGGGCTTGAAGGTCGTGAGGTCATCGTTGCTCCTGCTTTTCCATATCTGAAAATGGCTGTTGAGATGACAAAGGGAAAGAATGTCGTTATCGCGGCTCAGGATGTCTATCCCAAGGAGAAGGGCGCTTTCACGGGAATGGTCGGAAGCGAAATGCTCAACGATCTTGGTGTCAAAGCTGTTATCGTCGGTCACAGTGAAAGAAGACACGTCTTTAATGAAAGTCTTGAGCTAATTAGAGAAAAAGTGAGGTTTGTTCAGGATAACGCATGGAAACTGATCTTCTGTGTAGGTGAAACTCTTCCTGAAAGAGAAAGCGGTAAACTATATGATATTATTAAGGAACAGATCTATACGGCATTTGACGGGAACCTGTGGTGCGATATGGATCAGGCAGTTGTTGCCTACGAACCTGTGTGGGCGATAGGAACAGGAAAAGTTGCAACTCCGGAACAGGCTCAGGAAATGCATGAATTCATCAGAAAGATCATGAAGGAAAGATACGAAAGAGAAGACACAAGAATCCTCTATGGAGGAAGTGTCAAGCCTGATAATGTTAAGGGCCTGATGGATCAGAAAGACATCGACGGAGCACTCGTAGGTGGTGCAAGTCTTAAGGCCGATTCGTTTAAGAAACTTGTGAACTACTGAGCTCTTCTGAGCATTTCCTTTTCTGCCTGCGCAAGCTGATCTCTATCGTTAACACCGGAAAGTGAGATAAAATCCGATTCGATAAAAGCCCCGACTTTTTTATGAAGCAGTTTTGATATCATAATTACGTCTGTAAAGTAATATTCTCTTTTTGCGTTATGATTCTTCAATTTGAACACCGCTTCCACCAGAAGTCTCTTGTCAACAAGGTAAATTCCGCTGTTGATCTCTCCAATTTTTCTTTCTTCCTCATCTGCATCAAGATACTCGACGATCTTTTTCACATCATCGTTTTCATCCCTGACAATTCTTCCGTAATGTCCGGCATCTTCAAGAACGGTGCTCACAACGGTAAGATCATTCTTCTTATCTTCATGATACTTGATCAGATTCTCAAAAGTCTCAGTTTTTAAAAGAGGGGTGTCTCCTGCACAGATAATAACATGCGTCGTGTTGCCGCAGATATTAGGAATTCCGCTTCTGACAGCTCCTCCTGTACCGTTCTGCTCGTTCTGAAAAGAGAACTTCACGTTACTGAACTCACTCTCGACGAATTTCTCGACGGCATTTCTTCCATGCCCTGTGACGATGTTGATATCTCCGGTGATAGGTTTAAGAGCTTTTATGATCCAGTATACCATAGGTTTTCCATTAACTGCATGCAGAACTTTGGGAAGATCGGATTTCATTCTTGTGCCTTTACCGGCGGCTAGAACAACAGCTTCAACTTTCATATAATTCTCCGGTTTGAACTTTCAAATGTCAGTGGTCTTTCGGGTCCTGATTTATAGGAAGCTTAAGTATGAAATCAACGGTATCATTAACAGATTCCTTATTCTTTACAGTAACTTCTCCTCCCATGCTTTTAATTATCTGCTGAACGATGAGAAGCCCCAGTCCAGTGCCTTTCTCTTCGCTTTTTGTTGTGAAAAAAGGATTAAAGATATTGTTAAAGGCGGTCTCGGCTATTTTTGGTCCATTGTTCGAAATACAGACAGTAATGTACTTATCAGATCTGACAACAGATACCGCTATTTTCTTTTCCTTTATTTCCGATTCCTCCAGAGCGTCTATAGCATTGTTCACGATATTCGTGATCACCTGTATCATTTCCTGCCTGTTACACTTTATTGTATAGTCAGGTTTTTCTTCGAGGTCCAGAGAGAAATCGATCCGGTTCTTTTTTATGCTGAAGTAGGTTAAGTGTCTCACTTCATTGATAATGTTGTTTATATTGTTTGCAGTTATGCGGTGTTCTTTCTTATAAAAACGTCTAAAACTCTTTAAAAGTCCCTCTATCCTTTCGACACCGGCAAGAGAGTCTTTAACTCCGGGAAGAATGAACTTCTCAAAAACTTCTGTGGCCGCAGGATCGGTTATTTTGTCCTTAGCGTTGTTATATGCAAGAAGGAACGTTTCCTGATTAGCCTTGATAAAAGTGAGAGGGGAGCTGATCTCATGGACGATGGAACTGACCATTGTCCCTACAGTTGCAAGCCTGTCTGCATGAATGAGCATCTGAGTTCTTTCCTCGACCTTTCCTTCAAGTTCATACTGATATTCAAGAAGGTTGAGGTGGTTCTGTATTTTCATTGCCATTTCATGCCATTTAATGGGTTTTTCGATGAAATCGATACCGCCCTCGGACAGCGTCTGTTTCCTTACTTCCTCATCTTCAAGGAACATCGCATCGCCCGTAATGAAGATAACTCTGTTCATAGAAGATATTTCAGACACTTTGCGGTAGATGTCCATTCCGTTGTATTCACCGAGGTTCATGTCGATAATATAGAGAGTCTGTATCTCATCACCGGCAATTTTAAAGACCTCTTCCGGGTTATTGAAATAAAATCCCTGAATATTCGGGAGATATTTTGATAATTTCCCTTTGGCAACACTTAGAAAGGTCTTTTCGTCATCAAGAAAGCAGAATCTTCCGGTCGATTTGAAGGAGCTCATTGCTCATCCTCCATGAAAGAACAGATCTTTGGGCCCCATACTGATCCGTACTTATCATTGATGACCAGTGGAATATTTTTCTTAAGATAACTTTTTGTATCTTCATGAAAGCTGAACTTTAGACCTGTCCCTGCAACACCTTCAGAATTCTGACCGTTAAAAACAACACTGCCCACAGCCTTCAGTTCCTGCTGGAGACCCTGTACTTTGATCGAGAAGTTGACCTCATCTCCTTGTTTGTACTGTTCCTGAATACGCATGAAAAGCCATCCTCTGCTCATAGTCCGGATGTAATCCTTAAGAAAACTGTTGAATTTCCTGTATTCGATCTTAATGTCGGAATTTTCCATGATCACCTGCTGATTATCAGTTTAACGCCCGGAATTATATTACCAAAAGTGCCGTTTTGTCAAAAAATGAATAGATCCTGAGCGTAATTGTTGATTTGCAGAACGAAAATGTATAATATTTAAAGCTTTTTATATTGACTGGTAGCATTGAAGTCATGACAAAACATGTAGTTCTACTTATACTTTTATTCTCAGCTTTTCTTTATGCTGAAAAAAAGCAGCCGAAAGATTCAAGATTAAGTGGTTATAGAAAGGATTACGAGAAAAAGGAAACAAAGGATGTTCAGATAAAGGGGCATAATTACAGCCATAAAAAAAAGAAAATAGAAAAGATTATGCCTGCGCCCATTCCTCCTGTAAAGATAGAAGAACCGTCTGAAAACAAAGATGTGAATATAGAATCTCCCGGATACCGGGGAGATATGAAGGACGGTAAAAAACATGGGAAAGGCAGGCTCGTCCTCAGAAATGGCGATGTCTATATCGGATCGTGGGAAAATGATATGAAGGTCGGTCAGGGAATCTATATCTATTCGAACGGTATCAAATATAACGGTCAGTGGAAAGATGATATTATGGAAGGTTACGGGTCATTCGTTTTTCCTGGAACCGGTACTTATTACGGTGATATAAAAAAAGGACAGATGACAGGATTCGGGGTTTTTAAATATAATGACGGATCTGTTTATGAAGGTCACTGGAAAGATGGTAAATGGCATGGAAACGGTAACTACAGTCTTCCTGACGGTAGAGAACTTGAAGCTGTCTTTGCTGACCATCAGGTCGTCAGGATCATCTCAGGTACAGGATTGGAGCCTGAAAACAAGGAGGGGAAAAGTGGAAAGATCTGAACGCTCTATTCTTAAAGATCTCAGGGATCGGCTGCACAGATATCCGGAACTCAGTTTTAAAGAGTTTAAAACGGCAGAGATCATTCTTGATTTTGTAGGGGATGTGATAAAAAATAAAAGTGAATTCAAAGTGTTAAGGCCTTTTAAGACTGCTGTTGCCGTAGAGTACAGAAATGGAAGAGAAAAAGGGTTCAAGATATTCAGGGCAGATATGGATGCTCTTCCCGTAACGGAAAAGGATAATCCTGTGATCTCGGAAAATGAAGGCGTTATGCATGCCTGTGGTCACGATATTCATATGACAGTTCTCTGCGGTCTGATCGCAAGGACGGCACAAAAGATGCCTCATGAAAATATTCTTTTTATCTTTCAGCCCGGAGAGGAAGGAGCGGGTGGAGCAAAAGGGCTTATTGAAAGCGGTTTTTTTGATGATTACGATGTGTCCGGAGCCTATGCTCTCCATGTGACGGATGACCATAAGGTGGGAGAAGTCGCTTCAAATGACAGCATCCTTTTTGCAATCCCAAAGGAGGTAAACGTTGAGTTTTCGGGCAAAGCTTCTCATGCGGCTTTTCCTGAAAAAGGTTGTGATGCACTTGCGGCAGCGGCGGCCTTTATCGGCGATCTTGAATCCCAGATAAGAAAAACAGTGAATCCGTCAGAAGTGTTTCTTGCGCATTTTGGAAAGATCAGCTCCGGAACTGCAAGGAATATTGTAAGTGATAAAGCCCTGCTCGAGGGAACTTTAAGAGCTTTTAATTCCGAGGTGATGGAAAAAGGAATGGGTGTTGTAAAAAAATGCGCCGATCTGGCTGCCGGGAAGTTTGGTTGCAGCTCAAAAGTAAAGACACTCGGTGAATATATCGAGGTGAGAAATACTCCGGCACTTTTTGAAAAACTGCAGGGTGTCTGCAAAGATATCGGATACAGCTGCATCTGTAAGAATGGAGAACTTGTCGGAGAGGATTTCGGATATTTTACTGATAGATTTTCCGGCATCATGTTCTGGGTCGGTTCCAGAGAAGAAGGTAGAGAGCCGGCTTCACTTCATTCGGAGAGTTTTTTCCCGTCTTATTCGTCAATTTATACAGGTCTTGAAATAATGTGGAAACTGCTACATTAAGGGACGTTTTTTTTTGACTTGCATAGTCAAATCTGCTAATTTTCTGATGGCGTTTCGATAACCATTTCTGGAGAGGGATAATGAGCGGGAATACTATTGTAAAACTTATTCTGTTTTTGCTGGTCGTTTACATCGGTTGGTACACATCAATGCCCTTCATTGATAAGTATAGGATAACCAAAATCGTAGATAATCTGGCACAGTATGCAACAATTCATTCTCAGGAGCAGACTGTTAAAGAATTTAAGAAGAGAATAATAGATGCCGGACGGGAGGATATTCCGTTAGGTAACTTCAGTGTTGAAAAAGATGAAGAGGACGATACAGCATACGCCAGGCTAAAATACTCAGACAAGATAGTCCTTTTCGGGCAGACGATAAAAGAATTTGAGTTTATTATAGAAAAGAAAGCTGCAAAAGTTGATAAATTGCTGTAAATTCAGGAGGATATGTTGAAAAGAAAAAACCTCAAAATAAGGAAGGTGCTTGTCGATTCCAAGGAAATGACAAAGATCATCGACAGAATGGTCTATGAGATGATAGAGAACCTGAGCTCAATTGAAAATGTTGCTATAGTCGGGATAAGAACCAGAGGTGTTACTCTCGCGGAGAGAATAGTAAAGAGAATAGAGGAAATCGAAGGGGTGAAACTTGCTACAGGAGAGATCGATATAGCTCTTTACCGGGATGACTTTTTCAAAGGTCTGAGTTCTCCGAAAGTCGGTCCTTCGAAATTGAACTTCGATCCTGAAAATTACAACATAGTACTGGTGGACGATGTCATGTTCACAGGCAGGACTGTCAGGGCTGCTATCGATGCGATCATGGATTACGGACGTCCGAGAACGATAAAGTTCGTGTCTCTCATAGACAGGGGGCACAGGGAGCTTCCTATCCAGCCTGATTTTGTCGGAAAGACAATTGAAACAAAAAGGGAAGATGCCGTAGCTGTTTTCTTTAAAGAAACAGACGGTGAAGATAAAGTTGTACTTGGTTAGAATCCTGGAGAGAAAAATATGAAACATCTGCTTGGAATTGAAAGTCTGAACAAAGATCAGATAATGAACATTCTTGAGACCGCTGTAAGCTTTGAAGAGATCAATCAGAGACAGATCAAGAAAGTTCCGACACTTAAAGGAAAAACGATAATAAACTTTTTTGCGGAGCCTTCCACCAGAACGAAGGTTTCCTTTGAAGTTGCAGAAAAAAGGTTAAGTGCCGATACATACAATATCTCGATAGCTACAAGTGCTATCCAGAAAGGTGAGACTCTGGCCGATACGGCTTTGAACCTTCAGGCCATGAAACCTGATGCAATGGTTATCCGGCATGGAGTTTCAGGAACTCCTCAGCTTCTTGCTGAAGTTATGGACTGTTCGATAATTAATGCGGGTGACGGTTTCAGGGAACATCCCACGCAGGCTCTTCTTGATGCCTACACTATCTGGCAGACAAGAGGAACGATCGAAGGGCTTAAGGTTGCTCTGATCGGTGACATAATGCACAGCAGAGTTGCAAGAAGTAATATCTATCTTCTCACGAAAATGGGATGTGAAGTTGTTCTTTCAGGTCCTGCCACAATGCTTCCTCCGGGAATTGAAAAGCTCGGTGTCACAGTGGAGAAGAGACCTGTTGATGCTGTTAAGGATGCTGATGTTGTCATGATGCTCAGAATTCAGAACGAAAGAGCAAGCAACCTGCTTTATCCCGATAAAAGAGAATATGCGAAGTACTTCTGTATAACTCCTGAGATAATAAAACATGCAAAACCTGATGCGACCATCATGCATCCGGGCCCTGCAAACAGAGGTGTTGAGATCGATGACAGAGTTATGGACGGAGAGAGATCTGTTATCCTTCAACAGGTGAGTAACGGAGTTAATATAAGAATGGCGGTGCTTTATCTGCTGCTGGGAGGAGCTGACTAATGAAACTGATAATAAAGAACGGAACGATCGTTAATCCTGCAAAGAACGAGGAAATTAAGAGATCAATCGTTATTGAAGACGGTATCATAAAGGAAATCACGGACAAACCTGATGAAAAAGGTGCTGAAGTTATTGATGCTGACGGGATGATAGTTTCTCCCGGATTTATTGATCTGCATGTACATTTCAGAGAACCCGGCTACGAGTACAAGGAAGATATTCACACCGGCCTGAAAGCTGCCGCAGCAGGTGGATTTACAGCTGTATGCACTATGCCGAATACAAATCCGGCGGTAGACAACGCTGATACTCTGAGATCAATAATAAAAAGAGCTGAGTCTGGAAACGGTGTAAAGCTCTATCCTATTGTCTGTGCTACAAAAGGTCTTGAAGGTGAGGCCCTTGCTCCCATAGGCGAACTTAAGGAAAACGGTGCCGTTGCTATAAGTGATGACGGCAGACCGGTCAAGAATACAGACCTTCTGAAAAGAACAATGGAATATGCCTCATCTTTTGATCTTAAGTATGTTTCCCATAGCGAAGACCTTTATCTTGCAGATGGCGGTCAGATGAATGAAGGTTTTTATTCGACTGTTTACGGAATGCAGGGTGTGCCGTGGGTTGGTGAGGCATCTCAGATAGCCAGAGACTGTATGCTTGCTGAATATCTTGACCTGCCCATCCATATTGCGCATGTAAGTACGGCGATGTCTGTGGATATTATAAAGTTTTTCAAAGATAGGGGTGTCAAGGTTACTGCAGAAACAGCTCCTCACTATGTTACGCTTACTGATGAGGCTTTAGGCAGTTTTAACACAAATACCAAGATCAATCCTCCTCTGAGATCGGAGAAAGACAGACTTGCTATCATTGAGGCTCTTAAAAACGGTGTTCTTGATGCTGTTGCTACAGATCATGCTCCTCACCATGAAAGAGAAAAGGCTGTGGAATTTAACGCTGCACCTCCCGGAATTGTCGGACTTGAGACTGCGCTTCCTCTTATTCTTAAACTTTATCACGACGGGGCTTTGACAATTAAAAGAGTCGTCGAGCTCTTTACGGCTGGTTATAAAATAATGGAAAAACAGGGCGGAACAATAGAAGTCGGTGCTCCTGCTGATATTACAGTTTTTGATGCTGACTATCAGTGGACTGTTGACAGGAACATGTTCCATTCAAAATCAAAGAATACTCCTTTTCACGGTTTCCACGTTAAGGGAGCTGTTTTCTACACAGTTGTAGACGGCAAGATCGTTTATAAAAGAGAGTTTTAATGAGTGCAGTCAAGACCAGGGTATACTCGTCGTTTGATGAAACTGAGGCAGCTCTGCTTCATGATTTTAAGAAAGAGGTGTTCTATTTTACAGGCGAAGATCTTAAGAATCACAACTTCTGGCAGCAATTTTACAATCTGTTCTTCATCTACCACTATGATATTGGTGATGGAATAACACTTTCTAAAAAACGTGAGCTTGAACCAGCTTCAATAAGACTTTTTGCTCCTTCTGTTTTTTCAAGAATGAAGGGAGAGGATCTTTTTACCGGAGAAAAGATGGTTTTTTCAGAAGACGAAGAGAACAGTCTTTCATGGTATAAGGAAAAACAGTTTATTCTTTCCTTTTTTCATGCAAAAGACGAAGAGATCCGTTTTGTCGAAAGTCAGTCGTCACTTCTTTTACCAATGAGTGCAGGAACTTTCCTGAGAAAAGTTAAGAAATCCATTGAAAATGAAAATTACTTTCCATCAGTGAACTATACACTTTTTCTTCTTTCAGTTCTAATGGTGAAAAAAGAACGTTTCTCAAGCTCAAAACTCTATGATCCATTCCAGTTCGAGGAGATGGAAAAGCTCCATCTGTACTATGAAAAATTTGCTAAATTCATTATCTGAAAATAGACTTTCACAAATCCTGCAAACTGTCCGTTCTATTTGTGATGACGGCCTTTGCTGTCCAATTCAGTGTGGCGGTACAAATCCGTGCGGAAGAGTTGATGAAGGGATAAAGGTTGCAAGTTACGCTGTTCATGACGGTGAAGAACCACCTGTAAGTGGATGGAACGGAGCAGGTAACATCTTCTTTTCAGGTTGCAGTGCAAGATGCATCTTCTGTCAGAACTGGCCGATCAGTCATGAAAATAACGGCAAGATCTATACTGAAAAAGAGTTCGGTGAGAACATCCTTAAGCTTATTAAAAAGAAGGTCCATAACATTAATCTTGTGACATCTGATCACTATCTTGACAGAGTCGTCTCAAGTTTTGCAGAAATTAGAGAAAAGATAACAGTTCCAATATGTTACAACTGCAATGGTTCGCACACCGAAGAGCTTTTTAAGATAATTCTTGAGATCAGTGACATACTTCTTTTTGATGTTAAATATGTTGATAACGATCTAAGTAAAAAGTTCAGCTGCATTAACGATTATCACAAATACAACAAAATGAACCTTGAAATGCTTCTTGAGAAAAATATCCCGTGGATAGAAAATGACCTCGGGATTCTTCAGAAAGGACTCATAATAAGACATCTCGTCCTTCCCGGACAGGTTGAGAACTCAATCGAAGTGGTTAAAATGCTCAAAGATTATCAGGATAGGGGACTTAACTTCAAACTCAGTGTCATGAGCCAGTATTTTCCCGCCTACAAAGCCGTAGACCACCCTGATATCAACAGGAAACTCACAGAAGATGAGTACTCACAAATCGCACAACTCGTGGAAGAACTTTCAATTGATGGATGGGTGCAGGGTTTTTAGTTTCACTTGATAAACAAACCTTCTTACGGTATATTCTCACTGTATTGAAACTCATGAGGTAGATAATGAAAAATGTTAAGACTTTAATACTGGGAGCGGGACTTAGCGGTCTTTCCGCCGCATATCATCTTAAGGGTGAAGATTTTCTGGTGATTGAAAAGAGCGATCATGTAGGCGGACTGTGCACTTCAGAGCATAAGAACGGTTTCACTTTTGATCAGACGGGTCACTGGCTTCATATGCGTGACGAGAGAACGAAGAAGCTTTTTGATCTTCTTTTCGGTGACGAATTTGTGACGATTGAGAGAAAGACCTTTGTTTTTTCCCACAATGTCTACACCCAGTATCCTTTTCAGTCAAACACCTATGGTCTTCCGCCTCAGGTTATTAAAGAATGCGTGATGGGTTTTATCAAGGCTCATTACGAAAATGACAAATCCAAGGCGCATGAAAATTTTTATGAATGGTGCATGGCTCATCTTGGTGAGGGGATATCTAAACATTTTATGATCCCTTACAACACAAAGATCTATACTGTTCATCCAAAAGACTACGCAAGTCACTGGTGTGATTACTACGTTCCCAAACCTACGCTGGAGCAGGTAATAGAGGGTGCTGTGACAGCTCCTGAGCAGAAAGATGTCGGTTACAATGCAACTTTTAACTACCCCAAAGATGGTGGAATAGGTGAGCTTCCCAAAAGACTTTTTGAAAAGTGTGAAAAGGAAAAGTTCATGTTTAACGTGCATCCTGTGGAAATTGATAGTGACAAAAAGATAGTGACACTTTCAAACGGTGAAGTTTTGCAATATGAAAATCTCATCAACTCAATTCCGCTTAGAGATTTTCTTAAACTTCAGACAGGGCTGGACAGCGAAAAAAGTCATGAGATAAGTTCAAGGATGAAAATCGCATCAGTGAGTTATCTAAATGCCGCTTTTAAAGCAAACCCGGGGCACGTTGGTCACTGGTTCTACATTCCCGAAGAAAAGTACATGCCTTACCGTATCGGTTCATTCAGTAATATCTACGCCGAGCTTGCTCCGGATGGAAAAGGTTCAGCCTACATTGAATACACTCATCAGGGCGATTTTGATGAAGTTGAAAAGTTTAAAAATGAAAGCGTAAAGATGATGAAAGATATGAAATTCATTGAAAGTGACGACCAGATTGAGTTCATGGATTATCGAATAATTAAAGATGGTTATGTGATTTATCACAAGGAGTATTTTGATGATATGAAGACAGTTGAAGACTGGTGTTCAGGAAACAGAATTCAGCTTGTGGGAAGATATGGCAAATGGACTTATGCGGCAATGGAAAATGCTATTATTGAGGGTCTTGAAGCCGCAGAAAAAATAATGGGGGAATAAATGAAAAAATTATTTTTAGTGTTGCTGATTTTCTTTTTTGTTGCGGCCTGTGATAACAGCACAACAAAAGTTAAGAACGATGATGAGAACGAAAATACAGACAACGCTGAACAGTCAGATGATGTTACAGATGAGGAAACAACTGACGATGAAACTGTAACGGAAGGTTATGAGATCGTTAATACTGGGCAGGGGAAGGTCAAAGGTGTTGTGAAAAATGAAGTTATCTCCTACAAGGGAATTCCATTTGCAAAACCGCCTCTGGGTGAACTTCGCTGGGCTGATCCTCAAAAACCTGAAGTTCGAGATGAAGTTCTTGAAGCGGATACCTATTCAAAAGCATGCCCGCAGACACTTTCCGGTATGGTGGGTGATGTGCCTGACTGGAGCGAGGATTGTCTTTATCTCAATGTTTTTCGTCCGGACACTGAGGAAAAAGATCTTCCCGTAATGGTTTTCATCCACGGTGGAGGATTTGTTAAGGGAGCAGCAAGTTTAGCAACTTATGAGGGAACATGGCTTGCATCAAAAGGAATTGTACTCGTCACAATTAACTACAGACTTGCACAGTTCGGTTTTATAACAATTCCGGATACAGAAATTGACGGAAACTACGGAATAAAAGATCAGATAGCTGCTTTGGAGTGGGTGAGAACAAATATTTCATCATTTGGCGGGAACAGTGAAAATGTAACAGTTTTCGGTGAGTCAGCAGGAGCCATGTCGGTTGGAGCATTGATCGGAGTAAGGCCTGATCTTTTTGAGCGCGCAATAATCGAAAGCGGAACGATTCCCTGGGGAAAGAACACCATGCTCAAAGATACTGCGGACGATCAAGGTGAAAGATTCGTTGAAGCGGCAGGATGTAAGGATGAAGATGATGTGGTCAAATGTCTTAGAGAAAAAAGTGCAGAGGATATTTTAACCTATCTTGAAGGCGGAGTTTTTTCTGATGCAGAAAGTTACGGGCCTTTTGTTGATGGAGAACTTTTCAAAGAGCTACCTTATGCCATGGCGGTCTCAGGGAAAGGAAAAAACATCCCTTTGATAATTGGAACCAATCTTGATGAAGGGACTCTTTTTACATATTCATACAAAGACTATCTTAAGACAGAAGAAGACTACGAAAACTTTGTAACTGCTCAGTTCGGTTCGGTTGCTGCACCTTATGTTCTTGCTGAATATCCGGTTTCAAACTATGAATCTCCATGGCATGCATACACTGATCTTTTCGCAGATGTTGTTTTTAACTGTTCTTCAATAGTTATGGCCAGGAAGTTTTCAAAAATTAACGATAACATTCACTACTATCGTTTTACTCATATGCCTGATTACGGTGTTCAGGTTGGCCTTGGCTGTTTTCACGGAGCGGAACTGGGCTATCTTTTCAACACATGGGATGATTATTATAAAAACTCTGAAGACGGCTATATGGATACTGTCGATAATATCTCAGGATTGTGGCTGCAGTTTGCAAAAGACGGCGTTCTTGAAGACTGGCCTGCTTATGATGATAATGAAAAATATCTTGATCTGTCTGAGAATCTGGAAATTAAAGAATTTCTTGAAAAAGATAACTGTGATTTCTGGGAAAACTATCTTTAGATTAGAACTTATTTAAAAAGAACTGCGAAAACTTTTTCTGCAAAATCTTCTGAAAGACCTTTCTTGCTGTTTCTTACATATGCAAGGTCTGCCATAAGAATTGCAAGAAAACGCATTGTTGTCTGTTCTGCTCCAACTTTCTTTCCACCTTTCTTGTTTTTGAGGTAATCTGAAAAAAGAGTTGTAAACTTTTTTCTGAATTCTTTAAGAACAATAGGTCTGTCCTTTGGATCCTCAACGAGGTAACTTACCGGAAGTCCTGTTTTGATGAAATATTCAGCTACGAGACTTGTTGCTGTGATAATTTTCATTTCTGCAGGAATTGAAGGCGGGAATTTAATTGCAAGGTGAGCTGAAATCTCTTCCATAATAAGGACGTTAGCTGCGTTAAGAAGTTCATCCTTTCCCTTAAAGTAATGATAAAGAGTAGGAGCTGTTATTCCCAGTTCTCCTGCAATAAGATTCATGGTGATCTCTTCTTCATTTTTAGTAAAAAGCAAATCTCTTGCTTTCTCAATAATTCTTTTCTTAATACTGTCTTTCATGTCTAACCCCATAAGTTAAAAAAACAACATACATGATTATAATCCTTCAAAACAAATGATTGTCAAAAAACGATTTTATATTATAGCGAAAAACTTTTATAGTGGAATATAGTCAACAAAATAAATAACCAAAGGCTGATTAGGTTGCTTGATGAAGGTGTTTTTTCAGCCATAGATTCATCATGGATGAGAAATTTGACTAAAACATATATTATATTAATATTCACATCGTTGTTTAAGTACGGTAGAGGATCATGGAAAGAAAACTCGTTTCAATAGTTATTCCGGTTTATAATGAAGAAGAGATACTGGAAAAAGCTGTAACAACTTTAAAAAGGGATCTCGAACAGTTTTCAGATAATTATGAATTCGAAATAATTCTTGCAGAAAATGGAAGTAAAGACAGAACAATTGAGAAAGGAGAGGAGCTCGCAGAGATCCATCCGGAGCTTTCGATCTTCCATTATCATACTCCTGATTACGGTCTCGCATTAAAGGAGGGGATCAACAGGGCAAAAGGAGAGATAGTCTTCTGTGATGAGATAGATCTTTGCCTTCCTGAATTTTATTCCAAAGCGCTAAAACTTTTTGAGGATGAAAAGATCCAGATGATCGTGGGATCAAAAAGGGCAAAAGGTGCTGATGACCGCAGACCGATAAAAAGACGTTTTGCGACATGGGTACTAAATACTCTGCTTAAGGTCTTTTTGGGCTTTAAAGGCACTGATACACATGGAGTGAAGTCATTCAGAAAGGATCCGCTCATGCCTGTGCTTGATAGATGTCTTGTCGGAAAAGATATCTTTGCAAGTGAATTTGTAATAAGAGCTGAAAGAATGGGTGTAAACATTAAGGAAATTCCAATATCTCTCGATGAAAAAAGAGCTCCTTCAATAAAACTTTTAAATAGAGTTCCAAAAGTGCTTTCCAACCTCAGCTATCTGTTCTGGAACATACGTGTCAGAAACCGCTGATGAAGCTTGTTTCCTTTAATATAGATATCGACCCTATTGACTGCTATTTCGATATTCACGGACTTAAAACAGAAAAAACAACCGATGATCCCGTTTTTTCAAAAGGGGTGGTGAGATTTCTCGATCTTTTTGAAAAACACGGAATTAAAGCCACTTTTTTTGTGACTGCCTCAAATTTGAGTGAAAACAGCAGAAAAGTTTTAAAGATGATATCGGAAAAAGGACATGAAATAGGCAATCACACCTGTTCACATGACTACAGACTGACACTTCTTGACAGGGATGAGATAAAAAGTGAGATCAGAAAAAACCACGATCTTATAAAGGAGATCTCAGGATACAGCTGCACAGGTTTCAGAAGTCCCGGATACAATATGTCGGATGATGTTATCAGTATTCTCAAGGAAGAAGAATACCTTTATGACAGCTCTTTCTTTCCTTCACCGATGTACTATCTGGCAAAATGGCTTATCATAAAAATCAAGAGATTAAGAAAAAGAATATCAAGATCTATTATTTACTCTATGATGGACTGTATCGGAAGGAAAGAGCCATATCAGCTTGGAAAAAGTATCAGAGAAACTGACACTGATAGTAGTTTTCTCGAACTGCCGATAACGACAGTCACTCCTATAGGCCTGCCTCTGATAGGAACTTCCGCAATAGTTTTCCCTGAATTTATCTATAATCTGATGCTCAGGCTGTCTTTAAGAAGCGATTACATCAATTTTGAGGCGCATGGAATAGATCTCTGTAAGGTCGAGGACGATGAAAAGTTGATGCAGTTGAAGGATTTTCAGCCTGACCTGAAGCATTCGCTTGAAAGAAAGATAACAAGATTTGAAAAACTGATCGATCACTATAAGTTAAACGGATATGAGTTCAGAACATTGAAAGAGATAACAGAGATACACAGATCCGGAGCAAGGTCTTGACTGAAGAATTTTTTGCAAAACTGTTTGAAAGAAAAAATGGAATAAAGCTGGGGATAGGACGTGTTGCAGAAGCTTTCCCCCAGATAAAGACAAGAGAAATCCCTGTTTATCATGTAGCAGGAACAAACGGAAAGGGAACGGTTGTTTACTCTATTTCCCATATCCTGACACAGAATGGACTTAAGACAGGAAGGTTTATCTCCCCGCATATTTTCAGTTACAATGAAAGAATAGCGGTGGACGGTAGAAATATCAGTGATCCCGAAATAATTGATATTTACAGCGAACTGGAAAGAACCGTTGATAATTTTGAGGAACTTTCTTTTTTTGAGATTACTTTTCTTGTTGCATGGAAGCATTTTGAAAATGAGAAATGTGACAGAGTTGTGATAGAGGTGGGCCTCGGAGGCCGGATAGACGCTACAAATGTTATAGACTGGCCGAAAACTGATGTTGTTACATCCATTGGCCTGGATCATACCCACATACTTGGAGAAACAGTTGAAGAGATCGCTGTCGAGAAGCTCGGAATAGTAAAGAAAGGCGATATCGTTATTCTTCCTGTGATGGCACAAAAAGGTCTGAGGGAGTGGATGATATCCAGGATCAGAGAAATAAAGGATGTTGATTTATATAGTGTTGACGATATCTTCAGTAAAGAAGGAACTTCAAGGAGTATAGTGCAGATAATGAATATGAACATTGCAGCGACTGCAGTTCTTAAGACTGAAGGAACCCGGCACATACCTCATGAAGAAAGTTTTTATTTTCCCGGAAGGTATGAGCAGATAGAAAACAATGTCTTTATTGACGTTGCACACAATCCGCCTGCAGTACAGACTCTGGTGGATCACATAGCTTCCATGAACACGAAAATGGTGGTCGTCTATGGAGCAATGAAGGATAAGGATGTGGGTAAGTGTTTGGGAATATTGGCTAATATTGCAGAAAAGATCTTCCCGGTCTCTCTGGATGTAATGAACAGGGGAGCTGACGTTAAGTATATAGTTGATAGATCCGGAGAAAGTGTAAAGGATCTTTTCCTCTATGGTAAGAATGATGATGAAACATTGAAAAAAGCATATCTTTACTCGAAGGAAAAGGGTCTGAAGCTTCTTGTTACAGGTAGTTTCTATACAATTGAAAAGTATGTGGAATGGAGGCGTAATGCTGACTGTAATTAAAAGGCTTTCACTTATTTATCTGATCTTTCTGGGGATCCTTCTCGGTTATATATATATCTATCAAGGTCTGCATCCTTCAATGATAGGGGTTTTTCTTGATGCCACTTTCATTTTTCTTCTTGTTATTTTTCTTCTCTATTTCATGGGCCGACCTCCAAAAGATCTTGAATGCATTGAAAAATTCAGAAATGCGACTGTAGATGCCGGAGTGGTTATAAACAGAAGAAAGCTCAGAAGGTGGGTGAGCTGCTCTGTGTGTATAAACAAGGATCAGCTTGTTATATGCACATTCGGAAAGATAAGGGAGTCACTGCAAAAGTCCGAAATCTTAGATGCTTACACTGAAGGAACATCACTTGTAGTTGAATTCTCAGATAAAAAATGGTATCTATCCAGTGAAGATGCCGGGAAAAGTTTGAAAAGACTTCAGAGGTTTAGAGAAGATGAAAGTTGAGAAACTTTTTCTTAAGAATTTTCTCATAATTGAGAAAGCGGTAATTGAACTTTCCAAAGGCATGACAACTGTAACCGGTGAGACCGGAAGCGGAAAAAGTCTTTTTATCAGCGCATTAAAGGCACTTAAAGGTCATAGGATAAATAAAGAGCTGGTCGGAAGATGGGGAGATACAGGGGAGATATCCGCCGAAGTGATGCTTGAGGAAGAAGACCATGTTCTGAAACAGAGATGCGAAGAGAGGTCAATATCTCTCGAAGATGGTAACAGGCTGATATTAAAGAGGGTCTACGGCAGAAAAACAGGAGCCTATGTGAATGATTCCCCTGTCAGTGTCGCACTTTTCGGAGAACTTCTGGGGGATCATATCGAGATAGGAAGTCAGTTTGAGAACAGAGAGCTTTTCAGAAAGGAGTATAGACTTGCTGTTCTTGATACTTTCATTAAAAATGAGAATGAACTCGAAAAATATAGAGATATCTATTTCAACATGAAAAAAATTGAAAAAGATATTGCCGAGCTGGAGATCCTTGATGACAGGGGAAAGAGGGAGTATCTCGAATATCAGATAAATGAAATTGATAAGCTTGATATCCGTCGCAATGAATATTCGGAACTGTCAGACAAGATCAGTTTTATCGAGAACAGGTCAAAGATCGTTGCCCTGGGAGAAGAACTGGTTCTGGTTCTGGAATCGGCTTGTGAAAATGTTGAGAAGGCTGCAGATCTCTCCGATGATCTTTCAAAGTTAACTGATCTCAAAGATATTGCTGAAAGACTGAATAGCGCTTCGATCGAACTGGCCGATATCAGAAGGGGTTTTTCGATTCCTGATCACGATCTTGAAGATGCTGATCCTGAAGAATTAAGGAAAAGGTACGACAGGCTTTCATCCATGCTTATGAAACATTCCTGTTCAGACTCCTCAGAGCTTCTGGAAAAACTGGAAAAAATGCAGTTCGAACTTGAGGATCTTAATGAAGTTCCTCAGAAAATATCACACTTTAAAGATGAGTTGGCTAAGATAAACAGCGAACTTCTGAAAAAAGCCGAAGTGTTGAGAAAAAAGAGGCTTGAAGGTGCCCCTGAGCTTGAAAAAAGGATAGGAGGCTATCTTAGAAAGTTCGGAATGGAGGGGGTTGATCTGGAAGTGGATGTTGAAAAGACCGCAAGTCCGGGAGAGAACGGAATAGATGACGTCATGTTCAGAATGGATACTACGGGATCATCAAAACATTCTGACATCTCAACTCTAAGTGGCGGAGAGCTTTCAAGGTTTCTTCTTGCGGTGAAACTTATAGATAAAGAAAGAGGCCGGCTGCTTCTTTTTGATGAGATAGACTCCAGTATCGGAGGAGAGACGGCAAAGAACGCTTCGAAAGAAATGAAGAAGAACAGTAAGTATAATCAGGTTGTTGTTGTAACTCATTTTCCACAGACGGCGGCATCTGCCGACGAGCATCTGGTCGTTGAAAAGAAAGTGGTTGACGGAAAGGTCTGTGCAATGATCAGAAAGTTAAATGAAAATGAGAAAACAAGAGAACTTGCCAGAATGATGGGAGATTCAAGTTCAGGAATGTTTAACGACAGCGCATCTCAAATGCTCAGGGAGGGCTAAAATGAAAAAAACTGCGATATGTATTCCCACATACAATGAGAAGGAAAACATCATAAAGATAATTGAAGCAGTACACAAGGAACTTCCCGAAGCGGATATTCTTGTTGTTGACGACAATTCACCGGATAAGACAGCCGAGATAGTAAACGAGTTCATGAAAGAGAACGACTATGTTTCGGTAAAGGTCAGAAACGCCAAAGAAGGTCTGGGTGCGGCCTATGTGGATGGTTTCTCTACACTGATCGAAAGGGGCTATGAACAGATAATTCAGATGGATGCGGATTTCTCTCATAAGCCGGAGTATCTTCCTGAAATGATTAAGAAAATGGATGAAGGTTTCGATCTTGTTGTCGGGTCCAGGTATGTTAAGGGTGGAGGCACGAGAAACTGGAATATAGTCAGAAGGATCATATCCAGAGGCGGTAGTTTCTATGCTTCAACAATTCTAAACCTCGGAGTTAATGATGTCACAGCAGGGTTTAAGTGCTGGAATGCCGAACTTCTGAAAAAAGTTATAAGTACTCCGCTGGTTCTTTCAGGGTTCGGTTTTCAGATAGAAATGGCCTTCAGGACAAAGATAGCAAAGGCCAGAATTTTTGAGCTTGCAATTGTCTTTCCGGATAGGGAGGAGGGCGAGAGTAAAATGAGCGGAAAGATCTTTAAGGAAGCTCTGTTCGGAGTATGGAAGCTTAGGATGCTTGGAAAAAAAATACTGGAGAATAAATAAAGGGGGCTAAAATGAAAAAAGATTATTTCTGTCCGAAATGTGAGAAATCTGTTTTTAATTCAATGAGGAACCGTATCACACTTAAAGGTGTTCTTAAAGGGGATTTTTTCTCGATTACATCGGATATCGAACTTAGTGACCAGGTCGGAGAGTTCGGGGGAGAATTTCTGAACAAGGGTATTAAAATAGAGCCCGGTGCAGTTGTGGATTTTCATTGTCCCCATTGCAACTGGGACCTGACCGCTGAATTTGATGCAGAGCTTTCTGAGCTGGTCTATCTGAACGATAGAGGAGAGGAAAGCACTTTCATTATTTCGAACATTGCCGGAAAGGAAATGTCTTTTCTGATTGATAAAGATCAGAAGAAAATTAAAGAATCATATGGAAAAAGTAGAGAAGAATATCTGAGAGATACTACGAACTACCTGAGTATGTACAGCAAGTTCTAGTCTTTAGCGAAGAAAGCGCCGAGCTCTTTTCCTGCTTTTGCAAAACACTGACCAAGACGGTATCCTGCATCGAAATCAAATCCTGCAGCACCGTATCCGGGTACGTTTCTCATTGTGTAGACAACAACAGGATCAGTTTCACCTTTCTTGAAGATCTCTATCTCAAGATTGATAGAAGCATCTCTTCTTGAAATACCGATGTTCCAGCCCGGTTCCATGTGTGTTACATACACAACCATGTTGAGGTCGCCTTCGACCTTTGTTCCAACTTCAATTCCCTTTTCTTTTGTGTACTCGTTGATAAGAGATTCGAACTTAGGAATGAAAACGGTAGTTTTCTGTGTTTCCCATTTTTCTCTGAAGTCGGCTTTTCCGTCTGCTTCCTTTTTTGCAACGTACTCTTCTTCTGAAGAGAATTTACCTACAGCTGCTTTGCTGTAATCGATCTTAAGACTGATCTTTTTTACACCCTGAAGGTAGCTTTTTGTCTTGTCACCTGTCTTGTATGCAACCATTGAGCCGCATGCAGCGAAGATGAAGAGAGAAAAAAGAGCGATTGAAACTACACTGATCTTTTTCATTTAATGTCTCCAAAAAAAAGTTGGTAAAGAAACCAACTAAGAAAATAAATATAAATCAGAATATGTCAAGAAAAGGAGGAAAACTTGAAAACAGTGTACTAATGCTGTAATGTATCGCGAGTAGATTTTACGGAGATTTAATATGAATAAGAGAGTATTGTTAAAGATAAGTGGAGAGGCACTTCTGTGTAAGGATGGTAAGCCTATAGACCAGAGTTTTCTGGCCTACCTTTCAAAGGAGATAAAAAGTGTTTACGATAAAGGTGTCGAAGTTGCAATAGTTGTAGGCGGGGGCAACATTTTCCGTGGGCTTAATGCCAATAGGGAGACTGGTCTTGACCGTGTTACCGGAGACTACATGGGTATGCTCGGTACTGTTATAAACAGCCTTGCTTTAAAAACGGCTTTTGAGGCTAGCGGAATGCCTTCAAGAGCAATGACCGCAATTGAGATTCCGAAAGTTGCAGAGCCGTTCATAAGAGGACGTGCTCTTAGACATCTTGATAAGAAAAGGGTTGTTATTTTCGGCGCCGGTACAGGCAATCCCTACTTTACTACGGACACAGCCGCGGCACTTAGAGCTGCTGAGATCAATGCGGACCTTCTTATCAAGGCTACAAGGGTTGATGGACTTTATGACAAGGATCCCGAAAAGAACAGTGATGCCGTACTGATAGAGAAAACCACGTATAAAGAAGCACTTGCTAAAAAACTGAGAGTAATGGATATGACTGCACTCTCGCTTTGTGAAGAGAACAATCTGCCGTTAAGGATCCTTAATATTTTCGAGGAAGGAAATATACTCAGGGCGGTTAACGGAGAGAATATTGGAAGTCTTGTGACAAATTAAATACCGGAGGATATGATGTTTGAACAGAACACTTTTTTTGAAAGTTTAAAAGGAAAGTTCGAGAAATCACTGGATGCCTATAAATCAGAGATCGCCCAGTACAGAACAGGTAAGGCATCTCCCAAACTGCTGGAGCCTGTATCTGTGGATTATTACGGGGTCAACACACCTCTGAACCAGATGGCATCGATCACAGTACCTGATGCCAGACTTTTAATGGTGCAGCCTTTTGACAGGTCCTGTCTTAAAGATATAGAAGAGGCGATACGGAATGCTAATATCGGTTTCAATCCGATAAATGACGGCGTAACTATCAAAGTTCCCATTCCGGCTCTTACCGAAGAAAGAAGAAAGGACCTCGTAAAACAGCTTAGTCAGCTTACAGAAAAATACCGTGTCAGCATGAGAAACATCAGAAGAGATGCTCTTGATGAAATAAAGGAAGCGCAGAAAGAAAAAGACATAACAGAAGATGACGAGAAAAAGTTTTCCGATAAGGTGCAGGAAAAACTTAATGAAATGATCAAGACACTTGAAGATGTGGCTAAAATAAAAGAGAAGGATATCCTTGAACTTTAATTAACGGGAGGATGTCATGACGACGCCTAAGTACGTTCTCGGAATAGATCTGGGTACATCCACGACAACGGTTTCAATTGTTAAAGACGGTTTGGCACAGGTTATTCCTATTCCGGGAGAAGAGGAAGATAAAATAATGCCGTCCGTGGTTTCGTTCCTTAACGAAGGAAAGAATGTCCTGGTCGGTAAGAGAGCTAAGGATAACCGGCACAATGACCCGGTTAATACGATATACAGCATCAAAAGGATCATCGGTAGAAAATATTCAGACCCTGAAACTCTAAAGTATGCGAGCAAATTCCCTTACAAGGTCGTCGGCGGTAAAAATGATTCCGTTGAGATCGATATTTATGGAAAAAGGATAACTCCACAGGTCATTTCTTCTCTGGTACTTAAAAAAGCGAAAAAAGCCGCTGCAGACTACTTGGGATTTGAAGTTAATGATGCTGTTATTACCGTTCCTGCTAACTATAATGAACCTCAGCGTAGAGCGACGCAGGAAGCGGGAAGACTTGCGGGGCTTAATGTTCTGCGAATAATAAATGAGCCTACAGCAGCAGCTCTGGCTTATGGTTTCGGTAATAATCTTAACGAAAAAGTTGCGGTTTTTGACTTTGGCGGCGGAACTTTTGATATAACTATTCTTGAAGTTAAGGATAATTTCTTTGAAGTTCTCTCAACGGATGGAGACAGTTTCCTCGGCGGAGATGATATTGATGCAGCTCTTGTTCAGTTCATGATAGTTGATATTGAGACGAACTTCAATGTCGAGATGAAGATCAACAGTGAGATGCGCAGTATACTTCTTGCAGAAGCGGAGAGGATCAAGATAGCTCTTTCTACTGAAGAAAAGATAAGGATCCTTATCAGAGGACTTATCCCTAACGAAGACGGTTCTTTCCATGATTATGATAGAACTCTGGATAGAGAACTTTTTAAGGAGATAATTTCTCCGATCATCAGAAGAACGTTCAACATCTGTACTAATGCGATAGAGAATGCACATATTGATGTGGAAGAGCTCGATGCTGTAGTTCTTGTCGGTGGTTCTACAAAAATTCCCTACGTGCAGGAAAGAGTTCGTGAATTTTTCAAACAGCAGCCTTTCTACGGAATAGAAACGGTGCTTGTCATTTCGATGGGTGCAAGCATTCTGGGTAATACTCTGGTCAACTCTTTTGATGAGGAAGCCCCTGTGCTTATGGATGTTATTCCTCAATCTCTCGGAGTAGGGACTGTCGGGGATTATATCGAGATACTTGTTGAAAGGAATGAGCCGCTTCCGATTGAAAGAACAAGTGTTTTCACCAATGCAACTGATAACCAGAATACTGTTAGGATAGAGATATATCAGGGCGAAGGTCAGAGCAAGAACGAGTCTCACTTGATGGGCGAGCTTTTTCTTACTGATCTTAGAAAAGCTCAGAGGGGCGAACTCAAGATCGAAGTTAAGTTCGAGATAGATACTAACGGAGTTCTTAATGCCAGTGCAGTTGATTTAGAGACAGGACGAGTTCAGAAACTTTCATTGAATATTCACGGTTTGGAGTAGCGATAAATGAAAAGTAAGATAATAATTTTGATGCGGGACAAAAAGTACTTGGATTCCCTGGAGAAATTTGTAAAAGAGAAAGTTCCGGACAGTGAAGTTCTCGCTATCGGGAATACAAAAGACCTTTCAAAACAGGATTTGTCGAGCTATACACTTATAATTGTTTCGTCACTGCTTCAGGAAGGAGTGTGGCTGAAGGCTCTTCCTATAATTAGAAAAGTTCAGAATTTTATTCTTCTTGCTTTGAAAGATGGTCCTGAACTTAATGAGGCTGTAGCAAGGAAATACGGGGCTGCAGGTTTTCTAAAACTTCCGATAAACTCGGAAAAGCTTTTGTTCATGATAAATGATATTCTTGATAATGTCAGGAACGGTGCAAATATCCCGAAGATAGTAACTAACAAGTTCCTCGAAAAAATAAATGAATTCTATGGGAAGATGGACGATCTTAACTACTATGAGCTATTCAATCTGAAACAGGACTGTACACAGGCGGACATAAAAAAGGAATATATAAAACTTGCAAGAACATATCATCCTGACAAATTCAGGAACGTTCCTTCAGAGATCTCAAAAATGGCCTACGAGATAACTAAGAGAGTTAACGAGGCATACTCTGTTCTGAGCCATCCTAACCGTAGATGTATTTTTGACAGCATGCTTAAAGAACATCCTGACATGAATAGATTCGATTTCAGAATGAAAGTGGCATACAACCAGAACCCGGAAGATACCATCCGGAATCCGCAGGCTCGAAGATTTGCTCTTCTAGCTAAGAAAGCTATGGACTCAGGAGATTATAAATCCGCATTGACCCAGTTGAAAATGGCGTCAACTATGGAGAAAAGTAATCAGTACCTTGATCAGCTTATAGAGGAAGCCAAGAAGGCAATAGAAGGATAGCTTTTTGAATTATCAACAGACAGACCCCGGAAACTCATGAAAAAAGACCTGCTTGCTAAATACGGGCTTTCTAAAGACAAACTCCCGAAACACATTGCCATCATAATGGATGGAAACGGACGATGGGCAAAAAAGAACCTCTGGAGGAGGATAAAAGGACATTATGAAGGTGCGAAAACGGTTGATGTTATAACATCTTTCTGCGCCAAGATAGGGATCGAGAATCTTACACTTTATGCTTTCTCAACAGAAAACTGGAAAAGACCTGAAAAGGAAATTGAAGGTCTGATGGGTCTGCTTAGGGAATATCTCGACAGTAAAAAGGAAGTGATGCTTAAGAACAGGATCAGATTCAGAATATTCGGTGACTATTCAGTTTTTCCGGATGATATAAAAGAGAAAATAGAATCAACGGTTAAAGAAACTTCTGCTCAGGATACAATAATGTCTCTGAACCTTGCATTAAACTACGGAGGAAGGACAGAGATCGTTAATGCTGTAAAGATCATCGCTCAGGAAGTTAGAAACAATGAGCTTGACCATAATTCCATAGACGAGAAGACTATTGAGAGACACCTTTATTCATACGGTATTCCTGATCCTGATCTTGTTATCAGGACTAGCGGAGAAATAAGGCTTTCGAACTATCTTATCTGGCAGACAGCATATTCTGAACTGTATTTTACAGACATACTCTGGCCTGATTTCAGGGAAAAGGAGTTTGCACTTGCTCTTAAGGATTACGAGCGACGGGAAAGACGTTTCGGAAAAACCAGTGATCAGGTAAAAAGTGGAGAATCAAAATGAAAGACTGGAAAAGATATGTAACCGGACTATCGTTAATGCCTATCGTAATAGGTATAGTCTACTATCTCCCCGACAGGATATTTCTCTATCTGATCATGGCGGTTGCGTTCCTTGCTCTGATGGAATACACAAGAATGTTCAAAGTGAAAAAGCAGCATCTTTTTCTTCCTTCTCTGGTGATTATGCTGCTTATGATCGAAGCAATGAGCAGACTGGGTTTTGTTGACGATCTTAATAACATGAATCTCGGGCAGATCCAGTCCGGAATGGAAGCGTTCATCTATTTTCTGGTGACTGTGGTTGCCGCTGTAGTGGTTATTCCTACATTATCGCTTTTAGGAAAAGATCCACTTGAAGATAAATTTAGAAGCATGGTCATCTATCTGTCAGGATTTTTCTATTTCGGGCTTACATTCGGGCTTTTCAGTCTTGTGAGAAATCATGGAGACAACTACCACTGGCTTACATTTGCACTTGCTGTGCCCTGGATATGTGATACTGCGGCATATTTCGGTGGAAAGTTCCTCGGAAAACATAAGTTTGCTCCTGTTATAAGTCCGAACAAAACATGGGAGGGCGCTATTTCCGGTGTAATATTCTCAACTCTTGCAGGAATTCTCTTCGCAACCTTTCTCTTAACTGGAGAAGATCCGGTCTATGTCGGTATTGCCGCTTTTTTTATAGGTATTCTTGGACAGACAGGAGATCTTGTGGAATCACTCCTGAAAAGAGCTGCAGGAGTTAAGGATTCAGGTAATGTTTTTCCTGGACACGGCGGAATACTTGATAGAACAGACTCTCTCTTAATGTCTGTTTCGGTTATTTATCTGTTTTTTCTTCTGAAGAGCTATGTGTCCTGAAAAGATAGTTGTCTTCGGGATAACCGGATCTATCGGTTTAAACACCGAAAAGGTGATATCAGCTTTTCCTGATAATTATTCTATCGTAGGTTGCAGTTGCGGAAAGAATATTGAGAAACTTAATGAGATCATCACCAGGCACTCATCTATTACCGACGTCTGTGTTACTGACGATTCATCGAAATATAATGTGAAAGGCAGAGTGCAAGTTCATTCAGGCGAAGAGGGCCTTTTTGATCTTTTAGATCTCAGCCCTGACAAGATCGTAATGGCTCTACCTGGAAAACAGGGATGGAAGGTGACTCTAAAAGCCGTTGAGATGGGGATCCCGGTCCTTCTTGCAAATAAGGAATCTCTTGTTATTGCAGGATTTTTTCTTGGAAAACAGGTAACGACAGACAGGGGAAAGATAGTTCCGATAGACAGTGAGCATGCGGCTTTAATGCAGATACTTGACGGTGTGAAAAAAGAAAACATAACCAAGGTGTATCTTACAGCTTCAGGCGGAGCCTTAAGAAATATGTCGAAGGAAAAAATGCTTGAGGCGAAGGCGGAGCAGGCTCTTGATCATCCAGTCTGGGACATGGGAGCTAAAGTTACGATCGACAGTGCAACGATGCTTAATAAAGGTCTTGAGCTTATAGAGGCATTCTGGCTTTTTGATATTGCTCCTGAGTCTTTGGATGTTCTTGTGCATCCTGAAGTTGATATCCATGCGGCCGTGATCTTTCAGGATGGTTCAAGTCTTGCGCAGGTTGCTCCGAGCAGCATGGTGATTCCTATAGCTTCAGCCATTTCATATCCTGAAATGCTGCCTCTTTCAGATAAATTTCCTGAGCTTGTTTCCAGATATGAAAATACTCAAATGAACTTTCTGCCGCCGGATCTTGACAAGTATCCGATGCTGAGGCTTGCATTTGACATTTTAAGAAGAAAAGATTTCTCGGGAATGGTTGCATATGCAGTATCCGATGAAGTAGCTGTCGAACGTTTCCTCGCAGGGCAGGGCAGTATTTCTGATATTCATGACACAGTTTTTAAAGCCGTTGAACATTTCAGTGGCAGACCTAAACCTGAAAGTGTGACCGGAATAAGTGATTTTATAAAAGAAATAGAAGAATTCTGCTAGAAATTAATTAAAGATCTTCAAGTGCCGCTTTTGCCTTGATGAACATTTCGTTTGAAGGCATTAGGGTCTTTGTTATAAGGATGAATATCTTTTTCGCCTTATCCTTGTTGGTTTCTTTCATACCGTAAGCTTCCCAGTAAAGAGACTTCGCGGTAGTAGCTATGGATTTGATCCCGTCAATGGCGATCTGGTTGTTCCTGTCAATAAAGAGAGCCTCGGCAAAAGCTCTTCTGGCGCCAAGGATATCTTTCTTTTCGAGTTGTCTGAGCCCGTTCTTTGCAAGTGCAGTAGCTTTGAGTTTTAAAATTTCCTCGCTGGCGGCTACACCGATGACCTCTCTTTTCTTAATAATTCTATACTCGTCTTTAAATCTTTTCTTAATATCCTGGAGTTCCTGTTCATAAATGGACTTGGTTGCATCTTCGAACCTTCTTTCTATTTCTTTCTTTTTCTCATTTGCAGTTTTGCGGTCCTCGGCATTCATTCTTTTCATATCTTTTGCAAACTGAGCTTTGTCTTTCTTCCTCTGTTTGCTTTCCACTTTCCACTGTTTCTGTTTTTCAGTCCATGCACCTTTTTCGGTCTCAAGAATTCCTTTTCTCTCTTCCTTTCTTCTGGCCTTTTCCTCATTAAGTGACTGGATCTCCTCTTCCCATTTAACCTTCATCTCTTTCTGAGCATTTTTCTTATCAAGAGCCATCTGGGCATATTTAGTTTCAACATCTTCCTTAGCTTTTTTGTAGTCATCTTTGAGCTTATCATTTTTCTCTTTCCATGTCTTTTCAAACTTTTCGGAAAGCTCCTGATGTTTAACTTTAATATCCTGACTCCTGTTAGCCCATTTGTTGTTAGTGTCTGATATTTTCTTATCTATCCTTTCATTATCCTGTTCAAGGCGTTCCTTTTTCTTGATGTCTATATCCAGCTTTCTATCAAGTGCCTTACGCCTTTTTTCTTTATTCTGGTTCCACTTTGAAGAGAGTCTTTCCCTTTCTTTCTGTCTCTTTTCAAGTTTGTTATCTCTTTCTTTCTGAGCGATCTTGATCTGATTGTCGATACTCTTTTTGAAAAGAGCCTTTCTTTTTTCAAAATTCTGATAAGTTTTCTGGCCTTTTTTCTTTTCTGAGAGCTTTTTCTGTCTAAATGCCTTGTTATCTTTCTGGAGTTCTTTGTTCTTTTCCACGATCTTCATGTCAAGCTGCATCATCTTAGCATCATATTCCATGTCTAACTTTTGAGTCTGCATGGCGATGAACTCTTCTTTCCCGGCCTCATGATCAGCGATCTTTTTATCAATCTTCTTGAGGTCTTTCTTAAGTTTAGGAGTTTCCTTTTCAGCTATCTTAGCCTCGATGTCTGCTTTTTCCTTCTTAAGCTTTTCAAGTTCCTCGTTGAACTTCTTTTCAGCGTCAGCCTTAGCTGTTTCCTTGTTCTTCTTATATTCAGCTTCGACCTTGTCCTTTTCGGCATTGACCTCATCCTGGAATTTTGTCATGATCTCAACATTCTTGACAAGGTACTGTTCAATTTCATCATCGTATATTCCGAGCTTTTTCTTTTCTTCAACTTCTTTCTGGTCATACTCCTGAAGTTTTTTATTAAGCTCATCGAATTTTTTCTGATACTCTTTTTCTACCTGAACTTTGAACTTTCTATCCTCATCTTCGTTCTTCATCTTTGTAGCTTCATTTTCACTCAGCTTGGAATTTTCAAGCTTGCTGAACTTTTCTTCCTCTATTCTGAGTTTTTCATCTATCTTCTTTATTTCTTCCAGATTCTTCTTTTTCTTTTCTTCAAGGATATTAAGCTGTTTTTCTACTTTTGCTCCTTCTTTCTCCAACTCGTCTTTCTGTTTTTTATAGAAAGCATCTTTTTCATCTGCCATCTTTTTAAGAAGAGCTTTATACTTTTTATCAACGAGCTTGATCTCTGCAAGTCTCTTCTTCTCGTTATTATCAGCGGCTCCTTTTACAATTCCTTTTTCTTTCTGCTCATAGAGTGTCAGTTTGTTCTCCAGCGCCACTATCTTCTGTTCAAGTTCACTGTCAGATTTTTCCCACTGATACTTGAGGTCCTTGATCTTTTTAACGAGTTCCGCGTATTTCTGCTTTTCCAGTTTTGCCTGTTCCTTTTCATCGGCATCGAACTGTTTTAACTTCTTTTCTCTGTCGAGGATCCTGTCATTAAGCCATTTCTTCACATCTGCATGTTCTGCAACTTTCTTTTTCCTTGCAGCTGCAGTTCTGCCTGAGTATTTCTTATGGATCTTGTTTATTATCCTGTCGTCTTTCGGTGATGGTTCAAGGTAGGTGAGTCTTTCAACGGTATCTTTCTGGAAAGAGCCGTATTTTACACCGAGTTCCTTTATTGAATCGTCAAGTTTCTCTGCACGGGCAATTAAAGGAAGAGCTTCATTGTATCTTCTTGCTTTGACAGAATCGGTAGCTCTAGCAAGATACTTGGAGATCTCTTTTACATTTTTGTAGAGTTTCTTGGCGACAACATCTCTTGAAGAAGCCTGTTTGAATTTCTGTTCGGATTTTCTGAGATCTCCATCAGAATAGGCTGAGAACCCTTCCATAATAAGTTCATCGGCACTGGGTCCGCTGCTGTAGGAACTGCGACTGCTGCTGCTTTTGCGACTGCTTCTATCGTCGTAGCTGTCTTCTTCTCCCCAATCGTCTTCTTCGCCCATAAGATCATCGAGTTTTTCTGTAAGTGATCCGTGTTTCTTGAAGAATTCATTCCACTTACCTATGATCCTGACCGCCATTTCGTCAGCGGTGGCAAACTCGTCAAACATGATTTTAGTCTGCTCAAGTTTGTTATACTTCCTATCAAAAAGATATCCGTAAAAAACAACACTGTTATTTCTTGTCAGTTTTATCTTTGAAAAAAGAAAGAAATCCATTTTACGGGCAACTTTCTTAGAGTATTTTTTCTGACAGGCAAGATCGGCTCTGCATCTTGATATGTCTTTACGGAGATCCTTGGAATAGAGTGACCTGTAACTTACAGCATTAACACCTTTGATGTCTCTCATATTACGGATGATCGACTTGTCTATCTTTTTAGCAACGGTCCATGAATCTCTTTTTTTGGCACCAATTGGAAAAACAGCAGCTTTATCCGCTGCAAGAAGATTGAAAGAGAAAAGAACCAGAATTAACAGGCTCAGAAAAGACAGTTTCTTCAAAATAACCTCCTTTTGATAGGTCTCTTATATAAATAATAAAACTTTCAATACCAACGTTCGCGCGTAAGCGACAATATCTAACATTTTTTTATAAGTTAAGTCAAATATTTTTTTATTGACAACGGGAGGACTGTTTCTATAATTCCTTTCACACCATTTTGAGGCATCTCAGGATCGGTGAATAAAAAACAGGAGGTAATTTTTAATGACAGAAGAGAAGAAAAAAGCTTTTGAAGAGCTCCTTGAGGAGTTTCTGCCGAGCGAGAAAGAGCTTTCAAGTGAAGAGGTTTGTAAAGGAGAGATCAGGGTTGTAAGAAAGGATTTTATCCTTGTTGATGTCGGTCTGAAAAGTGACGGTATCATTTCAACATCTGAATTTACTGCTGAAGAGCAGGAAAAACTTAAGGTCGGAGACATTGTTGATGTGGTTGTCGACAAATGGGCTGACGAGAAAGGCAACATCGTGCTTTCAAAGGAAAAGGCCGAAAAACTTAAGGTATGGGAAGATGTGGAATCTGCCTATGACAACGGAACTCTTGTTAATGGAACTATCATTGCGAGAGTGAACGGCGGCCTTGCTGTTGATATCGGAGTTAAAGCATTCCTTCCTAATTCACAGGTTGCACTTAGACCTATAAAGAATGTTGATGAACTTATCGGAAAGAACTTTGATTTCAAGGTTATAAAGTTTGATAAGAAGAAAGGTAACATCGTAATAAGCAGAAGAGATCTTCTTGAAAAGGAAAGAGAGGCTCTTAAGACTGCTACACTTGAAAAACTTCATGAAGATGCGATCATCAAAGGTCTTGTCAAGAACATTACTTACTACGGTGTGTTCGTTGATCTTGGCGGAATTGACGGTCTTCTTCACATTACTGACATGTCATGGGGAAGAGTGAATCATCCTTCCGAAATGTTCAAGATCGGTGATGAAGTTGATGTAAAGGTTCTCAAGTTTGATAAGGATAGTGAAAGGGTAAGTCTCGGTGTTAAGCAGATCACTGAGGATCCGTGGGTACATGCAGCTGAAAAATATGCCGCTGAAAAAGTTGTTAAAGGCGTTGTGGTATCTCTTGAGGATTACGGCGCTTTTGTTGAACTTGAAAAGGGTATCGAAGGTCTTATCCACATCTCTGAAATGTCCTGGACAAGAAGGATCAAGCATCCGAGCAAGATGGTTGCTATCGGTGATGAAGTTGAAGTTAAGATCCTTGAGATCGATGTAGAGAACAGAAGAATTTCTCTCGGAATGAAGCAGACTGAGCCGAATCCATGGGAACTTCTCAAGGAAAAATATCCGGTTAACACAACTGTCAAAGGCGTTATCAGAAATATTACTGATTTCGGTCTTTTTGTTGGAGTTGAAGACGGTATTGACGGTCTTGTCAGAACAACTGATATTACATGGGACAGAAAACTTAAGCATCCTTCAGAATACTACAAGAAGGGTGATGAGGTTGAAGCTGTTGTGCTTAATATTGATTCAGAAAAACAGCGTTTCTCTCTCGGCATCAAGCAGCTTTCAGAAGATCCGTGGAAGATCTTCAGAGATAAGCATGTTGTAGGAGAGAAGATCGAAGTTGAAGTTGTTAAGACAACTGATTTCGGTGTTTTTGTAAAAGTTTTTGAATCTATCGAAGGTCTTGTCCATAAGACAGAATTCGAAGATGAGAGCAAGGAATACAATACAGGCGACAAGATGGAAGTTATCATTAAATCCATCTCTGATACTGACAGAAAAGTTTCTCTGAGCATCAAAGCTGTAAACGATGACGAAGCAAAGAAAGACATCGAAGAAGCTGCAAAAGTTGAAAAGGTTCCGGAAAAGCTGGGGTCTTTCGCAGATGCTTTTAAAGCTGCAGAGGAAGAGAAGGCTGAAGAAGCTCCGGCTGAAGAGCCTGTTGTAGAAGAAAAAGCTGAAGAACCTGTAGAGGAAGCTCCGGTTGAAGAACCTGCTGAAGAAGAAAAAGCTGAAGAACCTGTAGAGGAAGCTCCGGCAGAAGAAACTGTAGAAGAAGAGAAAGCTGAGTAAATTCAGGTTGTTCTATCGTTTATACGGGCACTTCGGTGCCCGTTTTTTTTTAGGTGATATCTTTGATGAACAGATCAACGATCTTGGGATCGAACTGAGATCCTGAGTATTTCTTTAGCTCCCTTAAAGCTCTCTGCCAGTCCTTTTTTCTGTGATATATCCTGTTGGATGTCATAGCATCAAATGCATCGGCAACACGGATGATCCTTGACCCTAGAGGTATCATGTCGTATGAAAGTTTCTCGGGATATCCCGAACCGTCAAAATTCTCATGGTGATGGAGGATATAGTAGGCTATTTTATCCATCCCGGAGATGTTGTTTATAATGTCGTAACTTTTCTGGGGATGTTCTCTTATGAGATGCCATTCTTCATCAGTCAGCTTTTCCTTCTTTGAATATATTCTTCTGTCGGTTGTCAGTTTCCCTATATCATGAAGAAAAGCGGCCCACCGTATTGTTATTATCTCTTCTTCCTCAAGTTCAAGAAGATAGGCTATCTGCACTGAAAGTTCCGCCACTCTCATTGAATGTGTCTCTTCAGGTGATGTCAGGTTGTCGGTCAGAGTAGCGATCATCTTAAGAAATCTATTTACAGTATCGCTTGAGGAGAAGTAGTAGTTATCAAGCATTTTTTTCTTGATCTTCTGCATCTGGGCTTCGATCTTTTCAGGATCACTGATGGTTTCAAGAAACTCAGCATCTGCAACTTTTTCAATAAAGACCTTATATATTTCCGGATCGAATTCTTCTCCCGAGATCATGTTAAGAAAAAGGTCAAGTTCATGTTTGTCTTTTATATCATGGAGATTAACAAGAACGTCAACAGAATCGGCAAGTCGTATTATTCTTGAGAGCAAAGGTATCTGCTCTTTCTTGAGACCCGCAGGGAAACCGCTTCCATCAAAGAACTCATGATGTGATACAATAATGTCGCTTATCTTTCTGAAAGTGGGGAATCCTTTTAAAATAGTCTGACCACGGAAAGGGTGGGCGAAGATAAAGAAGTCGTTTTTCTGACCGTAGATATCCGGAAGTTTTATAAGACTTTCAATAACATGTCCGTTAATTTGAATGCCGCCTATATCATGAAGCAGAGAAGAGAAGAACAGCTCTTTCTGTCTACCTATATCAAAATCCAGAGCTTCTCCTATCATGCATGAAATAAGACAGACTTTCCAGCTGTGAAGATGATCTGTGCCTTCACTGTCTTTTTCTGTCGCCTTAACCAGTTCAGATATTAGATCTGCGGCAAAGGTGGTAGGAAAATCGATATCCTGCAGCGGAAGCTGAGTTAATCTTGAATGTGGATGTGTTGTCACCTAGATAGCTCCTGTCTGAGAAAGAATATCCTGCCATCTAAGTAGTTTTTTTTCTGATTCCTCAACTATCTGAAGGAAGTATTCAATATTGTCAAAAGGTTTCAGGAGGAAGTCGTTGGCGCCGTTTTCCAGAGCACTAACAATTCTATCAATAGTACTGTATGCACTCATCATGATAACCTGTGTAAGTCCACTAATTTCCTTGACAATATTAAGTACAGTAATTCCATCCATATTGGGCATCAGAACATCAAGAAGAGCAATGTGAACCACGTTGTTCCTTATGTAGTCAACCGCATCTTCAGGCCTGTTTTTAGTGATTACGTTGTACCCTTTACTTTCAAGGATCCTTTTAAGTCCTGAAAGAATATTTTCTTCGTCATCAAGAACCAGTATCGTCAGGTTTTTGTCAGCCATAGTTATGCTCCTAAAATTAAAAGTTAAAGAAATTCTTAACTACATCTCTGGAATTGATCATCTTGAGGATGGATTTGTAATTGTTCCAGAAGTAGACTCTGTCAATGAAAGTGTTAAGATCATTTTCATTAAGATTAAGAGTGTCAATAACTTTTACAACAACTCTAAACCCCGTTTTTTCATAAATAAACTCATTCATCTCGTCACAGGGAAAAGAGTGGGCGAGAACAGTGAGAACAACATCATTTTTAAGATATGAAACAAAGCCGGCAAGGGTTTTCGGAGCATATTCCTCAATAAAAGATGCTCCTACTTTCATTATTCTGTTAACTGTTTTTTCTTCTTCTTTAAAAAGATTTATTATTGAATCATGGAGAAGATGCTTTTCATTAAGTCTATAATGATAGGCGTTACCTACATGTTCTCTTTCAACAATTCCAGTCGAAAGCAGAAAATCCAGAGCTTTTTTATTAGAGTTGGGATTTGTGCTGCTTAAGGTTGCGATCTTTCTTCCCGTGTAGTTCTGTTTGTTCACAAGAATCCGTAGAATATCAACTTTAGCTCTTGAGCCGAGAAGATAGGAGAGAGGTAAATAGGTCATCTTCAGCCTCCAGTAAAATGGTAAAGTTTAAAGAACTTTTAATATTATAAAATATAACCGTTCAATGTCAAAGAAATCAATACAATATATGGGTATTTCTTATAATAAATGAAACAAAAATAAAAAATTGTGACAATTTTATTCAATCTGTTATCATCTCACGAATTTTATTTAATTTAATTCCGGAGGGAGTTATGGCTAAACAGAAAAAGAAAACAACTGATCCTAAAGATTTTCTCTACACAAAAAAATCCGGCTGGGAAGGAATAAACAGAGCCGAAAAGAAAAAAATAATGGATTTTTCAATTGGTTACAGAAAATTCCTGGATGACGCTAAGACTGAGAGAGAAGCTGTTAAGACAATAGAGGCGCTGGCAAAGAAAGAGGGCTACGTAAACATAGAGACGGCTAAAAAAACCGATAAAAAGCTTTTCATCAACTTTGATAATGTCGCCTGCGTCCTTGCTGATATCGGTGATATGAACTTTGAGAAAGGTTTTCTCATGGTCGGTGCGCATATTGATGCTCCGAGACTTGATCTGAAGGGCTGTCCTCTTTTCGAAGCGGAGGATATGGCTTTTATGAAGACACACTACTACGGCGGAATAAAGAAGTATCAGTGGGTGTCGAGACCTCTTGCTCTGCATGGTGTTGTTGTAACTACGGAAGGTAAGAAGATAGACGTTGAGATCGGTGAAGCAGCTGATGATCCGGTGTTTACTATTAACGATCTTCTTCCTCATCTTGCTCAGGACCAGATGCAGAAGCCGGCTAGAAAGATAATCGAGGGTGAGAACCTTAATATTCTTATCGGTTCGATCCCCTATAAGTTCAAATATGAGAAGGATGCTCTTAAGAAGGCCATGATGGAGATCTTTCACGACAAATACGGTATCTGTGAAGAGGACTTCATTTCGTCCGAACTTCAGCTTGTTCCTTCTGAAAAGGCAAGAGATGTCGGTCTTGACAGAAGTTTTGTGGGTGCGCACGGACAGGATGACAGGGTGTGCAGCTATGCGGCTATGGAGGCGATCTTCAGGGCCGACAAGAGAAAGGTCAACAAGTTCGTCATGTTCTTTGACAAGGAGGAAATCGGATCGAAGGGTAATGCAGGTGCGAACTCTAATATTCTTGAAAGAGCAGTGAACAACATCATAAATCACTATGGAAAAGGTCACTACAACACACTTATCAAAGCTCTTGAGAACAGTAAGTTCCTCAGTGCGGACGTTAATGCGGGTATTGATCCCGAATGGGCGGGCACTATGGAAAAGAACAATGCTGCAAAGATCGGGTTCGGTGTCTGTCTGACCAAGTTCACCGGAAGCGGCGGAAAATCCAACTCCAATGAAGCTCACGCTGAATTTGTCGCACAGTGCCGTAAAGCTTTTAATGCTGAGGACGTAAGATGGCAGTCAGCTGAACTTGGAAAGGTAGATCAAGGTGGCGGTGGAACAATAGCGATGTTCATAGCCGAGTACGGAATGGACGTAATTGACTGCGGAACGCCTGTTCTTGCGATGCATTCTCCTTTTGAAATATCATCAAAGGCGGATGTGTATAACACCTTTAAAGCATACAAGGCCTTTTTTAAACATGTCTAGACCCTGAGGATCACATGAAAATCAAAGAAGCTGTTGAATTTATTAGAAATAAGGTTCAAATCTCGGGCTTTGAGATGCCTGAACTTGCAGTAACTCTGGGAAGCGGTCTGGGATTTTTTGCGGAAAATGCACAGATGCTTCTGGAGTTCCCTTACGGTGATATTCCCAACTTTCCAGTATCCACTGTTGTTGGACACAAAGGAAGACTTATACTTGCAAAGGATAGCACGACAGAAAAGAATTTCTGGATCATGCAGGGCAGGGTGCATTACTACGAAGGCTACACGATGGAACAGGTTGTATTTCCGGTAAGGGTGCTGATCAAACTCGGTATCAGGAAATATGTTGTCACAAATGCTGCCGGCGGAGTTAATCCCAACTTTGAAGCGGGTGATCTGATGATCATAAGAGACCATATCAATATGATGGGAACAAACCCTCTGATCGGCCCAAATAAAGAGGAGTTCGGAACAAGATTTCCCGATATGAGCCACGCATACAGTAAAAAGTTGAGCCTCCTTATACAGAAAGCTGCGCTTGAGACTGGTGTTTCGATGAAAGAGGGTGTTTACATGGGGCTTTCCGGGCCTACATTTGAAACTCCTGCCGAAGTAAGAATGGTGGCAAAGCTCGGAGCTGATGCTGTGGGAATGTCGACTGTCCCTGAAGTTATTGCGGCAAAGCATGCATCTGTTGAAGAAGTTGCGGGAATAAGTTTTATTTCAAATCAGGCTGCAGGGATCTCACCTGAACCTCTTTCGCATGAAGAGGTCAGCGAAAATGCAGCGAAGGTGGAGAAGAAATTTTCTGCGTTGATGGAAAAGTTCGTAACAATGATCCTGAGGGAAAGTGATGACTGAGGAACTACTTAAAGAAGCAGTAGAGCTTGCACTAAAGATCCGCAAAAATGCCCATGCAGTCTATTCGAATTTTGCTGTCGGAGCAGTTATAATCACAAAAAGCGGCAAAATCTACCCCGGAGTGAATGTTGAGAACTCTTCATACGGAGCGACGGTCTGTGCTGAAAGAGTGGCACTTTTTAACGCGGTAACTGATGGAAACAAGGATTTTTCAGCAATAGTTATAGCTTCAGAGCTTAAAGGAAAAGCCGTTTTCCCATGCGGAATCTGCAGACAGGTTCTTGCGGATTTTAATCCTGATATGGATGTTTATCTTGTAAACAGTCTGACTGGTTCAGTTGAAAGGAAAGTTGCCCTCAGGGAGATCTTTCCGGAGCACTTTGAATTCCATAAATGAAAATTCTCGCCATAAATCCTCCCGTTGAAGATTTCTCAGCCTATAATCTATGGGCCTGTCCGCTTGGTCTGTTCAGAGTTCTTGAACAATTTCAAAGAGATGGCCATGAAATTAAATATCTTGACCTGCTTGATGGTTCCGGCATAGGGGATGATCTTGCAGATCCGCCTAAACATCGAAAAGACGGTAGACATTCCTACTGGAAAAGAGTTATCGCAAAACCGTCAGAACTTAAACTTGTTCCCAGAAACTACTTTAGATTCGGAGCTGGCAGGGAAAAAGTTAAAGAACTGATAAGTAAAAGTGAGAAACCCGATAAAGTTTTAATATCCACTGGTATGACTTACTGGTACAGGACTGTTCTTGAGGTTATTGACGCTGTAAAGGATATTTTTCCTGAGGCGGAAATAACAGTCGGCGGAATTTCAGCGACTTTGATTCCTCAAGTGTTTGAAAAGACAGGTGTAACTGTCCACAGAGGGAGCTTCCCTGTCGATGAGGATATAACGGGAACGGGGAGTGATCTTGTGAAGAGCCTCCGGTTCTTTCCTGCAAATCTCGTGGAGGGTTGTCCAAACAGATGTAATTACTGTTCAAGTTCTATTTTTTATCCGAAAATGCGTTTTGCGGATATAGAAAGGCAGGTGTCGGATCTTCATCAGTGGAGTAACGATACAGGGCTTAGCGATATTGCTTTCTATGATGATGCTTTACTGCTTGGAAATGGTCGCTATCTCAAGGTATTCTTAGATAAACTTGATTCGGAAGAGTTCAGCTTCCATACGCCTAACGGGCTCCATCTTCGTGAAGTTGATGAAGAACTGTGTGAGTATTTTGCCCGTTACAGGTTCGATCAGCTCCGATTCGGTTTCGAGACGGCTTTTTCAAGATACGACAACAAAACTGATCTTCCGCAGCTTAAAAAAGTGGTGAAAATGCTCTATGCGACCGGTTTCAGTAGCGACAGAATAGGTGTTTATCTGCTCTGTGCACTGCCGGGTCAGACTGTTGAAGAAGTTGATAAAACCATTGATATTGTTGCACAAATCGGCGCAAGACCTTATCTGAGCGAGCTTTCTCCAGTGCCGGGGACGTCAGTGTTCAACGAACATAAGCTTGAAAGTCTGCTGGATTTTGAGAATGAGCCGCTTTATCAGAATAATTCACTTTCATCGTTCAGAAGTCCGGTGTTTACCGGTGAAGTTATGGAGAGACTTAAAATGAAGCTTAACGATATTTACAGTACTCAGGATAAATGATTTATTTTTATCTTTTTTATGTTATTATTTCCGGGGAACGGTATCAGGAGATCGGCAATGAGTGAAAACAAGGCTTTTTTTGACGCAAACCTGCTCTTAGAAACAGCTGAGAATGATGGTGCCTGGGCTAGAGAGCTTCTGGAAATGTTTAGAAAAGATACGGCTGAGCGTATAGAAGCTGTCAGAAGTATTCTCAGAGAAAATGAACCTGACCCTGAAATGATAAGGATCCATTTCCATACAATAAAAAGTTCAGCGGGCACTGTCGGAGCTACAGCCTTGAAGGACATTGCTTTTGAACTTGAGCAGGCATCTATTAACAGAGATGTGGAGCTAATTAAGAAAACTATTCCAAAGTTTGAGGATATGACCCGAAAGAGCATTGAAGAGTTTGAGAAAGCAGTTAAGAGAGCGTTTTGAATAAAAAAGTTAAAGCCGGCATAGCCTTTGCCGTTACAATAATTTTATTTGCCTATCTGTTTCATGATCTGGATTTTAAACTGTTTCTTGATTATCTGATAAAGGGCGATCAGAAACTGGTAGTTGCGGCTTCAGCACTCTATCTTTTTTCCTTTGTTATAAGGGGAATGAGGTGGAAAATACTTCTTGGGCATCTGGGAACTTTCAAATTAAGAGAGCTTTCTACGCTTACTATCGCGGGATATGCGGTCAACAACGTTCTTCCTGTCAGAATAGGGGAATTCACCAGGGCATGGCTTACAGGAAAGAGAAACAACGTCAGCAGGACTTCTGTTCTCGCTTCGATCTTTGTAGAGAGGATCTTTGACGGGCTTACGATAGCTCTCATTCTTTCCGTTACGCTCTTTTTCTATCCTTTCCCTCAAAGTGTGAAAACTCTGGCAACTCTTGCTTCAGCTTTTTTTGCGCTCCTCTTTCTTTTTATAATGTTCGGAACTTTTTCCGATATTCCTGTAAAAATAATAAAGTATTTTGAAAAGAGAAGTCCTAAAAAACTCAGTTTTGTGTTCGAGTTAGCCGATAAATTCCTTAAAGGTGCTGCTTCTTTAAAGTCAGGGAAACAAGTCATTATAGTGACTTTGCTCAGTGTCTTGACATGGACGGTTGAACTTGGTGTTTATATAATAATTTCAAAGGCTTTCAATGTCGACATCCCTGTCGTAGCCTATCTCTATATGCTCTGTGCTGCTAATCTGGGAATGCTTGCGGCACCGACTCCCGGAGGACTTGCAGTCTTTCAAGCCGCGATCGTTTATGCCTTAAGGTCTTTTTCAATTCTCTATGAAAAGAGGATGGCTGTAGCGATAGTTCTTCATATGGCACAGATCATTCCGGTAACAATTATCGGATTGCTCTGGCTGTATCTAAATCATATTTCGATTACAGAGGATGAAGAGTAACTCATCCCCCGACCCCTTCTCTTGTCCCAAAAGAAGGGGAGTTTAACCCTCTTTTTATAAAGAGAGGGTGGACAGAGCTTTGCGAATGGCCGGGTGAGTTAAAAGAAAGAAATTGTTGAATATATGGGATTTAGGGGATTTAAGCTGTTTCAGTCTCAGTTTCTTCTGAAACATTATCTTCTTCAGGAACAAGTATCTTAAGGAAGAATTTTCCAAGTGCGATGAGTGCCACAGGTGTTATGAGAGCCGTTCCGCCGATCCAGACCCAGACCATTGTGTAATCATCAGCAGGTGGAAGATTTGATGGTGTGTAGTACTTAATGAGAAGTCCTGACATTGGTCCTGCTATGAACTTTGCGGCAAACCAGGGAAGTAAGGAAAGAGCAATATATGTTCCTTCCTTTCCTTTGGGAGCTATCTCAGCTGTAAACTGCATGAGTCTCGGTGACCAGATCGCTTCACCAATTGTGAAAATGATTATAAAAATTATTAGCGGCCAGTATTCAGGTGTAGGCGGATTAGTTGTAAGTGCTTCCGCGCTGTCTGCAAGCCCTAACCACTTGATAAATATTAGTTCTCCGAAAAGACTGTGAGTAAGTCCTTCGAAAACTTTTCCGGGAATTACAGCAATAAAACAGGAGAGAGATGACACAAGTGATCCTACGATAAGCATTCTGTAAGAGCTTGTTTTCTTTGTGAAATATGCAATAAGCGGCACGATAAAAATGATGAGGAGAGGGTTGAGAACACCGTAAACGTTACCGATCTTCGCTCCTTCACCCAGAACACTGATACCGTATTTGGGGAAAGTGTATGCAAAGTGGTAGAAAACAAACCTTACGAATATTGTTAGAGAAAGCATTCCGATGTAAATCCAGAAGAGCTTTTCCACAATAACCTTCTTTATCATGTTGTATACATCTATTGCAGAATTTTTTACAGCTGCAAATCCGCTCCCCATGTCTTTTTTGGGAACCTCAGTAAGAGTTCCGTCATCCTGAAGTTCGATGTTTCCTTTAATAAAAACAGCAACAATTAAGCTGACAATGGTAAAGACAAATCCTATGATCATGAACATCTGGTATGTGGTAAAGTGAATTCCCAGAAGATCCATCCCCACATTTTCGTTCACTACTTTTCCTGCGGCGTCCTTGAGAGAAAAGAAATCTCTAACGCCGTCAAACATAAATCCGCCGAAAGCAAATCCCAGGTTCATAAGAACGTAGAAAAGACCGAATCCCATTGCTGCAGTTTCTTTGGTCGTGAATCTTTTAATCGTTACTGAAATTAATGGTCCGACAATGGCAAAGCCGATTGCCATTGGAATGAATCCAAGAATAAAGAGGAGCGTCGGGTTTGTGATAAAAGCCATGAAAAATCGGGATATCAGAATAAAGATGATACTTATCATCAGAGTTTTCTTTACGCCTATAGTATCAACAACTGCACCTGTCACCATTCCGGTTACGGTCATAAAAACTGACCAGGCCATGATATATGTTCCGGCACCCAGGTCACTGACACCACAGTCAGCTGTGAGCCATAGAACAAGAGTCATGTTAATAGCGGCATAGGCGGTGTATTCGATAATGTTGTAAATAAAAAGAAGCCACATGTCGATCGGTGACTGTCTAAGACCTTTTGCATAACTCCAGATAATGCCTACCAGTGCAATAACCAGACCTACAATTAGAGCATAAAATAAAACATCAACTGCCTGCATGAATTTCTCCATTATGGTTTAAACAATTAAAGACTGAGCAAATTATCATTCACGTGGAATTATGTCAATGAAAAAGACTAGTGAATAGAGTTGGAAACGGCTTTCCCCAGAGCCTGAATATTCTTAACTGTATTGCCGACTCTTTTCTGGAAAGAATTATAGATCACAAGTGCGGGAATGGCGATCACGATCCCGGCGACTGTTGTGATAAGAGCGTTTGAAATTCCTCCCATTGCTGCTTTTGCGTCAGGTCTTGCAGCAAGTGCAAGATCTGAGAATGACTGCATAAGTCCGAGAACCGTTCCAAGAAGTCCGAGGAAGGGTGCGTTTGAACCGACGGTTGCAAAGTAAAGGAAGAACTTTTCCCATTTTCTGCGTGTAATGTCGACCTTTGCAGTTATTGAAGAAAAGAACTTTTCAGAAGTTTCAGCTTTTTTATCCTGAACTGCTTCAAGAACTATCTGAGCCTCAACGCTTTTATCTCCTGAAAGAATTCTTATCGTGTCTTCTTTGTTTTGGGATTTATTTATTGAGCTGATAAGCGATTCAATGTCTTTTGTGAAGAACTTTCTGAAGAACATCTTTCTTTCAACGTAGAAAGCTATCACAAAAAAACTGGCAAAAAACAACAAGATAAGAATTATCTGTGATCCGAGATCAGCTAAATAGGCGAGTTGTGAACTTATCATTTTTTGAGTTTTCCTACTATCGGTTTATCTTTTAGAACTTTCGGTCCGTGCCAGATCTTATCAAGTTCAGCAGTATAATCGATTCCTGCTTTCTTTCCCTTTTTGTGTTCACCGTTCTTCCATGACGGAACTTTAGAAAAATCATAGACAACACCCTTGTATGCAACGTAGGCGGGTTGACCGTTCTTTCCATTGAACTTTGCAAGCTCTTCGACAGTGAAAGTCTTGTCAGGAATGGTTCTTGTCTCTTTGTACGGAGTTGAAGCGCATGCTATAAAAATTACTGCGACAACGATAAAACTGAAAACTGCGCCGGCTATTATTCTCTTTTTCATTTATCCCTCCCATGAATATCATAATTAAAAGAGCAGTTGATTATATTAGGTGAGTTGAAAATATCAAATTTATAGAATAACTCCCTCACTCCCTCTTTCAAAAAGAGGGAAGTTGCACATTGAAAAGTTAGAGGTTACAGTGAAGGCAGTTTCAATATTGTTTTTTTGACTGGAGGGATTCATGGACGCAATAAAAATGATCGAGGAAAGACGCAGTGTGCGCAAGTTTAAGGACGAAATTGTTGACAGAAAATTGATGAAAGAGATCGTAAACATCAGTCGCTGGGCACCATCCTGGGCGAACTTTCAGGTTGCAAGATATACATTTGTTGATGACAGGGAAACTATTAAAAAGATCGCAACTGACGGAGTTAAAGGTTTCGTCTACAATGCGAAGGTGCTTCAAAATGCTCCGGGAGTTCTAGTTCTCAGCTTTGTGAAAGGAAAAAGCGGAAATCTCACTAAATACAACATTGAAACATCTGGAACTAACACCTGGGAGATCTTTGATGCTGGAATTGCCTGCCAGACCTTCTGTTTAGCAGCTCACGCCAAAGGAGTCGGGACTGTCATCTTCGGAGTCATTGATAACGATTCTATTGGAAAGATAGTGAATCTTCCGGAAGAAGAAACTGTCGCAGCTCTCATTGTTTATGGTTATGAAGACGGTGAAAATGCTGAGCCGACACCGAGAAAGGATGCTGATGAAATTATGAGATTTGTTTAACGGGTTGATATCTACTTTTCTGAGAATGATTTTAAGTTCTTAAGAGTCTTTTCCATGATAAGAAAGCTTTCAAAAGCGAGTTTAAGACCTTTTATTGTTTCCTGTTTGTTGTCAGGATACTCATGAGTGAGGATGTTTCTTATTTTTCTAAATTCCATCCACTTATCTGCACTTTCAATCAGTTCAAGTTTTTCAAGACGGTCAAGAACATCTACAAATGACATGTTGTCCCTATATTCTCCAATGCTTTCCAGAATACGTTTGAAAAGTGTGTCACCCATGTAATAACTTAATTTTATGAATCTGAAAACGAAAGCATCTAAAGTTATCATCTTTTCTTTGTCTGAAAAAATGCTTGAATCTATTGTCCATTGTCTTATTTGACTATATGAATAATTTGCACGTTTCAGGTGTATATATGAAGTCTCAAAAGCAGTCTTAAGTAATTGATTCGTTTCATGTATTTTGTTTTTTGTCATAGCTTAACCTCAAGCGTGTTTAGAAACCATAAAGATTATATTGTGTGAGTTGAAAATATCAAATTTATAGAATAACTCCCTCGCTCCCTCTTTCAAAAAGAGGGAAGTTGATACATGCTCCCTCTCTTTTTGAAAGAGAGGGTTGGGGAGAGTTAATTGTTTGGATTTACTGAATTTTCTTTTGGTGACCTAAACTCAAACTCTCTACTCAAAGCATGAATTTTAGGTGGGCAGGCGGGGACGCACTCGCCGCATTTGATGCAGTCAATTGAATTTA
>CAZTKP010000003.1:0-46381 GCA_964614215.1 uncultured Spirochaetales bacterium
AATTCCAGTTTGAAAGAGTCGGATATTTCTGTGTCGATCCTGACACAACCGAAGATAAGATCGTCCTCAACAGGATCGTTACTTTAAAAGATAAGTGGTCGAGAATGCAGAAAAACGGGTGAAAATTATCAGAAAAAATTTCGGATTATAAAATAAAATCATGTGATTGTTGTACTAAAGTAGCGAAATGTTGTTAAGTAATCTTTCGGAGAGCTAACTATGTTAAAAAAAGTGTGTGGAATTTTTGCCTTTTTTGTTGTTCTGATGTTTTTTGTTTCCTGTGAGAATGATACTCACAGTCAGAATGAAGATGGATATGCCGATGATGAAAAAACTAATGAGAAAACTGACGAGGATACAGAAAGTCCTGATGACTCAGAAGAAAATCTTACAAAAGGTGATTTGAGTGGATGTCTGGGAGAGGAAGGAAATGACTTTTCTCCCGTTCCGATTAAGGTGATTCTGGATGAAAAGAGCGAAAACCAGATATCATTTTACTATCAGGATAAATTCTACTGTGCGGGAAACGATTTTTATTATCTGGTAACTCCTGATGAAGATGATGAAACCTTACTTCATGTTTATCTGAAAGCTGTGAACATTATGGACGGAAGTGTTCCCGGATGTGACTGTCCAATGAGAATCAGGATGGAGTTTTCTTCCGAAGATCAGGATCTTACAAAGATCGAAAAGGTGATGGTAAACTATTATTTTTACTGGAATGAAGAAAAGGAAGACAAAGTTTTCTCATTTGAGAAGATAAACTGTTTTTACAATGGAAAGATTTATGAAGAAGGTGATTCTCTGACAGATTGGTGTAATTTTTGTGGTTGTACAAAGTATGGTGATGTGGCATGTGATGAAATGTATTGCGGTTCCTGCGAGGATGGTGAAACTCTGACGATTTCCTGTGAAAATGAAAAAGAAATTGAATGGTGTAAATGTAGTGACCCTGAAAAAGGCTGGGAATGTATTGAAGACCCTATTGCTTTCTGTGAAGAAGAAATTATCTGTGAAAAATAATTAAGGCTATTTTGTTTTTTATTTTGCCAATTTTTAATGGTTGTCATACAATAAGCTTTCATTAATAAGTGAAGTGACTTATGCAGAATTTAATAAGAGTTTTTTTCTTAATCTTGTTCATACTTTTTTCATGTGATGGTAATAAATCTAAATTGATTTCAGATACAGACAGCAATCCTGATGAGGATGTTGATAATGATATCATGACTGATGAAGATGATTTTGATGAAAGTGACTCTGATGACAATGATTGGAATAACAATGATCTTGATAATGAAGTGTCTGATGTTTCAGATCAGAAAGATGCTGATATAACGACAGATGCTGATATTGATACATTCATTCCCGAAATTTTCCCACCCGACAAAGTCTATTTCAGAACCTCGACAAGATCTTTTAATGTTAAATATTATGTGGCTCTGCACGAAGGTCAGATATGGGTGAAACCGAATGAGGAAATGACTGAAGATAGTGGAGACTGGCAACTTCTGGGAGCTACCGGAAGACCATCGGGGAACAAGCTGCCGAATTTTGGTGTTCCTGATCTTATAAAAGAAATTTCAGCAGACGGTGTCCATTTGATGGCTATTTCTGATAGTGGAAATTTCTATCGCGGATCTGACATGACCACGAATATCCATGATTATTTCACATGGACAGATGAATGGGGCGGTGTCGGGGCAACCGGTCCCGGCATGGTCACTGAATTTTCAACAAAATCGGGATGGTCTGTCTCGGATTCACACCCTTTCGGCGTTAAGGAATATACCGATCCAAACGGCACAATTCATAGTGTCGGTGCAGGAGTCGCCCATGTTTATAGACTTAGTGAGGACGGATATCATCTTCATTTTAATGACTGGTGGCTTCCCAATGACTGGAGCAGAGAGATTTGCACCCCTCAAAGAGGTGCTTTTAAAGCTGTGAATATAAGTGTCAGTGCTTCAACTATTTTCCTGATTGGCGAAACTGGAGAAATGTATACCAGATTATACGATTTTGATACAGGCGGCGAAAACAGTCTGTTAACTTATTCATATATCGTACCTGCAGATTCTGGTACAACAAGAAAACTTCCTGCAGAACCATGGGTTAAACAACCTGAAATTATTGACGGTTATATCACAAAAAAAATTACAATATTTCAAAATGGAGTTGGTAACAGTGCCAGAGTGTTACGAGTTGAAGGAATGAAAGATGGAATCACGGGATTTTTTTATAAAAATATAAATGATTCCGACTGGATTTTTCAGGAAACAGATCTTCCGGTTAGTTTACCATTTATAAATGACCCTTCTTCTACCACTGTTTCTCCGCCGATTGATCCTGATGACAGTTTGTTTTCAGGAACAATAAGTAGAAACGGCAAGAATCTCGGCATCGATTTTCTGAATTTAAATATGGTCTGCAGTCCGGCAACAGTTCAACTGCGATATAACGGAGCATTGGTAACGGTCAATGGAAATCCTCTCAATCTGGAATTCCATTATGTCCACACCATGGTTGATTACAATCGACCTGTTCAGTTCTGGAATCAGGGAATTAATGCAAGAGTGCAGGCAGCTTTAATTGTTCCCGAATCAATTGGGCAGATTGATGACTCTGCAGCCCGTGATTTTATAGTTTCGTTTCTTGACAAAAGAAATGTGATCAACTTTCTCGGAGACATGAATTCAAATCAGATCAGTTTTGAAGAAATAATGTGGGATCAGCCGTTCCGGGTTCCTGCAGAAGAAAAGGGATTTGTCTGGCCTTTTTCAATATCCGCTAATTTTGTTCCTTAGCGAAATTTAAAGGTGTTATTCCCCGATAATCTTACACAATACTCTCTTCCGGCGTTTACCGTCGTATTCTCCGTAAAATATCTGCTCCCAGGGGCCTAGGTCGAGTTTGCCTTCTGTGACGGCGACGACGACTTCTCTGCCCATGATCTGTCTTTTCAGGTGAGCATCAGCGTTATCCTCGTAACCGTTGTGGCGGTACTGCGAATATGGTTTTTCGGGAGCAAGTCTTTCAAGCCAGATCTCAAAGTCGTGATGAAGTCCCGATTCATCATCGTTAATGAACACTGAAGCGGTGATATGCATGGCGTTTACAAGGCAGAGACCCTCTTTAATTCCGCTGACATTGATCTCTTCCTGAATATCCGGTGTTATGTTGATATATTCACGCCGACTTCCTGTGTTAAACCATAGTTCCTTGCGGTGACTTTTCATTTTTTCCTCCGAAAATTAAGCACGTTACGCCTAAAATGTTACTGCTGCAGAAATTCCAGTCAAAATTATTGATGAATTTATTTTCTTTTATTTTTAGAATACTATACTGACCAAAGTTGACGATTATTTTATGGAGGTGAACATGTGTGCTTTCAGTTACAGGGAACTTGGTCTGGTAAATACAGTTGAACTTTTTAAAAAGGCAGTTGCCGGTGGTTATGCTATTCCCGCCTACAACTTTAACAACATGGAACAGCTTCAGGCAATAGTTCAGGCCTGTGTTGAGACAAATTCTCCAGTTATTCTGCAGGTTTCTAAAGGTGCTAGAGACTATGCAAATGCGACACTTCTCCGCAATATGGCTCGCGGAGCAGTTGAATATGCTAAAGAACTCGGCAATAAGATCCCGATAGTTCTGCATCTTGATCACGGTGGAGATTTTGAGATCTGCAAGGAGTGTATCGACAATGGTTTCAGTTCGGTAATGATAGACGGAAGTCACCTTACTTATGAAGAGAACGTTGCACTTACAAAAAAGGTAGTTGAATATGCTCATTCGAGACCGGATTATGTTACAGTCGAGGGTGAACTCGGTGTTCTGGCCGGTATAGAAGATGATGTTGTCGCAGAGGCCTCGACATACACTCAGCCTGAAGAAGTCATTGATTTTGTTTCAAAAACAGGCGTTGACTCGCTTGCTATTTCAATTGGAACAAGTCACGGTGCAAACAAGTTCAAGCCCGAGCAGTGCACAAGAAATGAAGAAGGTGTCCTTGTTCCGCCTCCACTGCGTTTCGATATACTTGAAGAGATCGAAAAGAAACTTCCGGGATTTCCGATAGTGCTTCACGGATCATCTTCTGTTCCCCAGGATCTTGTAAAGGTAATAAACGATAACGGCGGAAAAATGAAGGATGCGATCGGAATTCCTGAAGAACAGCTGAGAAAAGCTTCTAAAAGTGCGGTGTGCAAGATCAATATCGATAGTGACGGAAGAATTGCAATGACTGCCGCTGTAAGAAAAGTGCTTAATGATAAGCCGCAGGAATTTGACCCGAGAAAGTACCTGGGACCGGCTAGAGATTCTTTAAAAGAGATCTATAAGCATAAGAACGAAAATGTTCTTGGAAGTGCCGGAAAAGCCTGAGAAATGAACATTTACCGCTCGCTTAAGGAAGTTCCGCCTATAACAGGATTGTCACTTGCCGTCGGAAATTTTGACGGTCTTCATCTTGGACATAACGAGATATTGAGAAAATGCAGAGAAAGTGGCAGCAGGCCTTCCGTACTTACCTTTGATGTGCATCCGAGAGAATTTCTTTTTCCTGAATTTATGCCCGGCCTCATCACAATGAAGAAGGAGAAATACAGATTTCTTGAAAGCCAGGGAATAGATTCCGTTATAGAACTTTCTTTTAAAGAAGTCAGGGAGATGGAGCCGACGGACTTTCTTGATATGTTGAAGGACAGTCTGGACATTCAGTCAATAACAGTCGGTTTTAACTTTTTTTTCGGAAAAAACCAGAAAGGCAACTCCGATATGCTTTACTGGTGGGGAAGATCTGCCGGGGTTAAAATAAACGTTATTCCTCCATTTATGAAAGGAGGGATGAGAGTTAGCTCGACATCAGTAAGATCTCTTATTCTATCAGGTGAGGTCGAAAAGGCCTCCACTTTACTGGTCTTTCCCTATGTGGTGTCAGGTCAGATAATGAAAGGCAGACAACTCGGGCGGGAAATGGCTTTTCCGACAATGAATCTTGATGTCCCTGAAAAAATTGTTCCGCCGAACGGGGTTTATCTGACCCAGACGGTCTACAATGACAGACAGATGAGATCTATAACGAATATCGGCAACAATCCTACTATTGATGTTGAATCTACTAAAAGACGTATCGAGACATGGGTTGTTAACGAGGACATCGGTGATATGTATGGAAAGAACATATCAGTCTACTTTCTGAAAAAGATCCGTAACGAAATAAGGTTCTCTTCAAAAGAAAAACTTTCAGAGCAGATATCTAAGGATAAAAAAGAATTCGATGTGTACTGGAATGACCGTAAATACAGCAGCTTACCCTGTGCCAATGCCGTCAGCTCCAGTAACGGTCATTAAAAATTTGCAATTAAACTAACTCTGTGTATTATCATCCGTGATTTTTTGTTGTTGTAACAATGGAAGGAGAATACAATGTCCCGTAAATGCGAGATCTGTGGCAAAAAGCCGATGTTCGGACATAACGTAAGCCACGCTAACAATAAAACTCAGAAGATCCAGCAGCCTAATATTCAGAAGATAAAGATCCAGGAAGAATCAGGCAGCATAAAGAAAGTTTATGTATGCACAAGATGTCTCAGATCAGGAAAGGTTAAAAAAGCCCTTTAATTCTTTGTTTTTCTTGGGATTTCTTTAGGAATTCTCTTCCGAGATCTCCATTTCACTTAGAGCAGCTTTAAGATTATCAATACCTTCAGCAATATTATCCATATTTGTAGCGTAGGAAAATCTTATGTATCCGGGAAGTCCGAAACTTTCACCCGGGACAACGCCGACCTGTGCTTCATCGAGAAGATAGTTGGCAAGGTCGATCGTAGAGTTGATCTTATGGTCGTTAATGGTGGAGTTCAGGTAATGTTTAAAGTTTGCAAAAACATAGAACGCACCTTCGGGGTAGCAGCACTGAAGCTTCGGAACCTTCATAAGTTCCTGATACATGAACTGTCTGCGTCTGTTAAAGCGTTTGACCATCATTTCAATATCGTTCTGTGAGCCGTTAAGTGCTTCAACGGCGGCATACATTGCAGGTGTGTTCGGATTTGATGTGGTGTGTCCGACAAAGAACTTCATTCTTTCTATAACATCTCTGGGTCCTGCAACATAACCGATTCTCCAGCCTGTCATAGCATAGGCTTTAGAGACACCGTTAAGAACTACAACATTCTTCTTGAATTTTTCTCTTACAACTGAGGCAAGTGAAATATGCTGGACATGGTCGTATGTAAGTTTTTCATAGATCTCGTCGCTGATCACGAAAATATTTCTTTCAGCAAGGTAATTCACAATTTCTTCCAGATCCTTAAGTGTGTACACAGCACCGGTCGGATTGTTAGGCGAATTGATGATAACAGCTTTTGTTTTGTCTGTTATAACCTTTTTAATATCTTCAAGAGTAAGCCTGAAGGACTGTTTCTCGGTCGGGTAGCATAGAGCCGGAATTCCACCTGCAAGCTTTATAAGACTGGGGTAACTAACCCAGTAGGGAACAGGAAGTATAACCTCATCTCCGGGACTGATAATTGCACTCAGTAGAGCAAAAAGACCGTATTTTGCACCACTTGTCACAATAATATTGTTCTCATCGTAGTGAAGGTTGTTCTCTCTCATGAATTTTTGACGTATGGCACATTTCAGTTCAGCAATTCCTGATGCATCCGTGTACTTTGTCTTCCCGGCATCAATTGCAAGCTTTGCAGCGTTTTTGATTGATTTAGGTGTGTCAAAGTCCGGTTCGCCTGCTGAAAATGAAATTACATTAAGTCCCTGCTCGTTCATTCTTTTCGCTTTCGCAGCGATCTCAAGGGTAATGGACTTCTGAAGAATAGAGGTTGTAGAGCTAAGTCTTAAGCGTTTTTTTTCTTCTCCGTTCTCAGTAAATCCGTTGCCGTTGAATCCTTTTCCATTAGTTTTTTCAACTTTGGTTTTTGGAGCCATCATAGACCTCTTTCATAAGGAAATTACTAAATTAATTAAAATAAAAGAGCGGTATTTCGAGGGGAGTATAACTTGTAAGTAGGCAGAATCAAGTAAAATTAGTCGAAATAGGGATCAGTTAAAGTTCTTGATCATTCTTTTGTGTTCATTGTTCTTGATCATAACGGGATATACTTTGTTGATCCCGAACTTTTTGTTCTTGAAATGAACCTTATGTTTCCCCGGATCGATGGGGTGCTTGATTATTGGTGTGGATTTGACAAGTTTCCCGTCAATGTAGACGTTTGCCCAGGGCCGGCTGTTTATGCTGATGTATGCTTTTCCGGACTTTACAGCTGTTCTTGATCCGGAATTTGAAGACGCTTTTTTTCTGGATTTTACCTTTTGGGTCCTGGAGCCTTTTACCGGTTTAAGTACAAGACTTATTTCCTTGTTTATGTTCGCGGAAATTTTTCCTATATTCTGCTCTACAGGAAAATAGCCATCTTTTTCAGCCCGGACTTTAATGTCAAGCCCTACAGGAATGTTGACTACAGTCGGAGTTACCGCGTTGGTCTTTTCTTCATTTATGTAGAGTGTGGCACCATCAGGATCGGATTTCACAGTAAGCATTGTTTTCTGTTCACCGATCTTATAAAGTTTTACATTTTTTGTAAGAGTTTCTGCTGTTTTAAGAACGATTGACTGTTTTACAGGAACAAATCCGGGTTTTCTGAGTTCAAGCTCATGGGTCCCGGGAAGGATCCCTTCGATCTTACAGGGAGTTTCACAGCGTTTCTGATACATCGTTCCCTCATTGAGAGTAACGATGGTCTTCTGTTCGGATGAATCAACAAGAAGTGTTGCCGTATCCTTTTTCTGTTTGAGAATGTCTGCTCCGAAATAGACAAGCGCTCCAATAATAGCTAGAAGAGCAAACAGAACCGCGAATTTCTTACCTTTTGATGAAGATGTCGGTATTATAATATCGTCAGTTCCGTCATCATCGACCATGGTCGGCTGATAGGACGTTCTGGATTGACTCAGTTCAGCAGGCTTTGCGAGTTTTTTGTACTCATCAAGCTTTGCTGTCTCTTCTTCGATCTCATCAGCGAAAAACTCGCCCATGAAATTCATCATATCCTGTCTGGTAAAGTTTTTGCCGCTTGAGTAGCTGAACTTTTTGAGATCTTCGGCAAATTCACTTGCCCACTGATATCTTTCCTCTCTGTCTTTTGCAAGAGCTTTAAAGACTATTCTGTCGATCTCCGGTGGAACAGAACTGTTGAACACACTTGGCGGTGGAACCTCAGCTTTTCTAATTTTTTCAAGAGTCTCGACATCGTTCTTTCCGAGAAAAAGTCTCTTCCCTGTGAGCATTTCAAAAAAGACTACACCCAGAGAGAATATATCACTTCTTCTGTCTATCGGCTGACCGCTTACCTGTTCGGGTGACATATAGCTGAACTTTCCTTTAAGCATTCCCGCCTGTGTTTTTGTCGACTTGCTTTTTGCCTTTGCAATTCCGAAGTCGATAAGTTTGACGGTGCCTTCGTAGGAAATGATCATGTTCTGAGGTGAGATGTCTCTGTGAACAATGTTCAGAGAGTTCATTTTGTCGTCAGTCTTTCTGTGTGCGTAGTCAAGACCTTCACAAACCTGAGCAATAGTGTATGCACTCTGCTCAACGGGCATAAGAAGATCAACTCTCTTGAGACGCTTTCTTATTGTTTTGAGGTCTTTTCCGTTTACGAGCTCCATTGCAATAAAGAAAGAATCCTCGATCTTTCCAAGTTCAAGTATCTGTACAATACTTGGATGCTGAAGCCTGACAGCGATCTTGGCCTCATCAATGAACATCTTGATGAATTCCTGATCTTCGGCAACTTCAGGAAGGATCTTTTTTATGGCAACGATCTTCTCGAAACCTTCAACGCCGAACATTTTGGCTTTAAAGACCTCAGCCATTCCGCCAACGTTGATAAGCTCAAGTAGGTAGTATTTTCCGTAGAGTCTAGGGAGTTTGAATCCGACTTTTTTATCACTCATAAAAGTTTCCGTTACAATCAACTACATTTCCGGACGGAGTATGTTAGTGTTATTGTAAATATAAGTCAATTATTTAAAGCTAAAAATTTGTAAGTCAAAGACGAAGGTTAATCAGTCCGGACAGTATTTATGAGGCTCTGAAAATTATGAAAATGGGTTTTGCATACAGCTCTTAAAGTTTTTTCTCCGAAATCACTGAGAATTTTTTCTGCAGTTTTATCAGAATCAGCTCCGCTTCCGGAAAGTAGCCGGATCTTTCCCTGAAAATATTTCTCGGAAAGAAGGTCGAGCTGCGTAACATATTCGGCTCTTGCAAGAATAGAAGCTATTGCAACGGCAGGGTCCTGTTCGGCTCTGACTCTAAATTCTACAGGGGTTTTCAATGTGTTGCGGGTGATAATAGAAGTGATTTTCCTGTCACCGGAAAACTGATCGACAACTATCTTCTTCACATCCTTTCTCTTCTCAAGAAGGTTCGAGATTGCCTTTGAGTGTGCCCAGGCAAGTAGAGAGTTCAGATTTTTTCCCTTTGAGCTGAGATTTTCATAGAACGAGTTGTATCTTTCCGGATTTATGCGGACTATAGAGTAGGATTCCTGAAACTTTTTCTGTATGTGCCGATAGAGAGATAAGATCTTGTCATTACTTAATTTTTTGCTGTCCTTGACGTCCAGTTCCAGTAGTTCCTTTTCTTTTTCACCGAGTAGAAAACAGCAGACAGTTAAAGGTCCGAAAAAGTCTCCTTTTCCTGCCTCATCTGAGCCCGCAGTGCCGGTTTCAGTTAACAGAGAAAGCAGAATGGAACGTATCACGGGGCTTGAAGTTACAAAGGAAAATCCCTTTTTTTCAGTGTGATAGATAGTGACTGCAAGGTCTTTATTCTTTTTTTCAGGATGAATGACCTTGAAAGACAGTCCGTAATCGATCTCTCTGAAGCTGTCGGGAATGACTATAAATCCCGATTCAAGTATTTTTCTGTATGCGCTTTCGGCAAAAGCTGCAAGGGTCTTATCTTGTGAGTATAGTTCCATTTCTTAAAGTGTTCCCGATCATTTTGTTGATTTTCTCAAAGACCTCGGAGAGATCTTTGTTTATTTTCCTTAACTCTCTGGTTTCATTTTTTATTGTTGAGATGTCTCCCCTTGATGCCGGACCGCTTATCCCCTTTGTCCCGAGTGAAATGTTGCTGAGAGAGGAAAGCATGAGCTGGTTAAGGATCCTCAGTGCATTTTTCTCAGTAAAACCTTCTTTTTTCAGTAACTCGAGAGCGGCAATACTGAAGAACTGGGCAAAGTTGCCTGATAAGACTGCAGATGTGTGGTAGAGTGCGGAGGGGACAACTCCCGCATAAATAAAATCTATACGGATGGAATGAAGAATCTTTTCAAGGTCTTCACGATCTTTTGACCATAGTGTGAAGACAACATCCGAAAGGTCGGTGTCTTTCCCTATTGAACAGTAGGGATGAAGCAGATGCATGTCTTCCGTGTCGGAGGCAGCTGAAAAGTGAATGACCTTAAGGTTTTGAAATTTATCAGATATCTCTGCATAAAGATTGGCGACGGCATCGTCGGGGACTGCAAGAAAAAGGATGCCTGAAGAATCTTTTTCAAATTTATTTTGATCAAAAGTATGCAAGGGGATGTTATTCTTTTTAAAATGTCCTGCAACTGCCGAGCCGACTTTCCCTTTTCCAAGTAGAAAATAATTCACGATACATCCGGGCAAATTATAAAATCATTGACAGATAGTATCTTTACATCTTCTGCTAAGTCAATCATTTAATTTGACAAAAGATGTTTTTCGGTTAAAAAACTGTACTCAGGTGTCATGGACACTTTTGTGAACTTGTTCGGAGGAAAAAATGGAAAGAGCGGAAATTCTTAAGAAAGTTATAGACCTTGCTGCTGACAAGCTTGCGGCTGATGCTCAGAATATATCTGAAAGTACTAATTTCGAGGAAGATCTGAACGCTGATTCCATTGATCTCACAGATTTTATCATGGAACTTGAAAGTGAGTTCGATGTCGAGATCCCGGACGAGGATCTTGAAAAAATAAAGACAGCAAAGGACGCTGTCGATTATATTGCCGGCAAACTCTGATCTTTCTGCCCAATGAGGCGCGTTGTTGTTACAGGCCTGGGAGCTGTTACTCCCAATGGCAACTCATTCAATGAATCCTGGAACGCTTATCTTAATTTTAAGAGCGGTATCACGGAAATAACAAAATTTGATACAGCAGATCTGAACGTGAAAATAGCAGGAGAAGTGAAGAACTTCGATCCGCTTGAATACGGGATGGACAGAAAATTTCTTAAAAGGACGGATATCGTTTCCCAGTATCTGATGGCTGCTGCCCGGGAAGCTTTTAAAGATAGCGGAATTCCTGAAAATCATTACAGCCCTCAAAGGTCAGGGTGTACAGTTTCTACTGGGTTCGGAGGAATTGAGACCTACGAGAGGGATCACGAATCGCTTATTGCATCAGGACCGAAAAAGGTGTCTCCTTTCCTTGTTCCGAGATTTCTGACAAATATGCCCGGTGGCTGGGTGTCGATGGAGTATAACCTTCAGGGGTATATATCAGCATGTGCCGCTGCCTGTGCGACAGGTACGGTGTCTGTGATAGACGGCTACAGAGCTGTTAAAGACGGGCTTGTCGATATGGTCTTTGCCGGTGCAGGTGAAGCTTCTGTCACCAGACATGTGGCGGCAGGTTTCGGAAACCTCAAAGCTTTGAGCACAAAAAATGATACTCCACAGCATGCGAGTTCACCTTTTGATAAAAATAGAAACGGTTTTGTGCTGTCCGAAGGTGCCGCTGTTCTGATACTTGAGGAGTTGGAAAGTGCTCAAAAAAGAGGAGCCGATATTTATGCGGAAATAACAGGCTGGGGAATAACCTCTGACGCTTCACATTTCACACATCCGAGTGAAGATGGTCGCGGAATGATCAGTGCAATGTCTCTTGCATTAAAAACTTCAGGGCTGAAAGCTGAACAAATACAATATGTTAATGCTCACGGCACATCTACAAAAATGAACGATTCAGCTGAAACTAAAGCCATCAGAAAAGTGTTCGGGGATCATGCTGAAAAACTTGTAGTTTCCTCCACTAAATCCATGTCGGGACACCTTCTTTCCGCTGCCGGAGCCTTAGAAGCAGCTGTTACGGCAAAGAGCTTAAAGGAGCAGGTCGTTCACGGTACAATGAATTTTAAGGAGCGTGATGAAGACTGTGATCTTGATTACTGCGGCGAGGGTTTCAGAAAATTAAATATCGCAAATGCTTTGAGCAATTCTTTTGGATTCGGCGGCATTAATTCAGTGGTTGTTTTCTCAGAATTAAAGTAATTTCCTTAAAAAAACCATTATCTTAAAAACTTTACTTTTTTTGTAATACAAGTAGAAAGTTATTCGCCAAAATTGTGTTACAGATCATTGGAGTTCTTTTATCATGGAAATCAGTAAAAAATACGATCATTCAGGAATTGAGAGAAAATGGTACAGGCACTGGGAGGAAAATGGCTATTTTACTGCGGAACCGGACAGTGACAAACCTGCTTATTCGATAGTTCTTCCACCCCCTAACGTTACAGGCGTACTTCATATGGGACATGCTGTAATGGCAGTTGTCCAGGATGTTATGAGCCGTTACAAGAGAATGTCGGGTTACGATGTTCTGTGGCTTCCGGGAACAGACCACGCCGGTATTGCCACTCAGATGGTTGTCGAAAGGGCGTTGAAGGAAGAGGGCCTTACAAAATATGATCTGGGCAGAGAAAAGTTTCTTGAAAAAGTATGGGCATGGAAAAAGGAAAACGGAAACACCATCACAAAACAGCTTAGATGCCTCGGCACATCGCTTGACTGGTCAAGAGAACGTTTCACGATGGATGAAATGCTTTCAAAAGCGGTTAAAGAGGTGTTTGTATCACTTTATGAAGAAGGTCTGATCTACAGGAGCAACTATATAATCAACTGGTGCCCGAGCTGTCATACTGCCCTGAGCGACCTTGAAGTTGACCACGAGGACGATGACGGAAATCTGTGGTATATCAAATATCCTGTTGCCGGAAACGAAGAGAAGTATCTGGTGGTTGCCACGACAAGGCCTGAGACAATGCTTGGTGATACCGGTGTTGCTGTTCATCCTGAAGACCCCAGAAATAATGATCTCATCGGAAAAAATGTGATTCTTCCTCTTGTAAACAGAGAGATACCTGTCGTGGGTGATGACATTCTTGTTGATATGGAGTTCGGAACAGGTGCGGTAAAAGTTACTCCTGCTCATGATTTCAATGACTTCGAGACTGGAAAAAGACACAACCTTGAAGAGATAAACGTAATTAACGAAGATGGAAAGATAAATGCTCTCGGCGGAAAATACGAAGGTCTTACGGTTAAGGAAGCGAGAAAGGCTGTTGTAAAAGATCTTGAAGAACTTGGATATCTCATGAAGATCGAGAAGCATTCTCACTCTGTAGGGCACTGTGACAGATGCAGAACAACTGTTGAGCCGATCCTTTCAAAGCAGTGGTTCATAAAGATCGATTCACTTGCAAAACCGGCTATTGAAGCTGTTGAGAGCGGAAAGATCGTTTTTCAGCCGGAGAACTGGAAGAAAACTTACTACGAGTGGATGTACAACATCAAGGACTGGTGTATAAGCAGACAGCTCTGGTGGGGACATCAGATACCTGCCTGGTACTGTGATGACTGCGGTGAGGTGACAGTTTCAAGAGGAACGCCGGAAAAATGCTCACACTGCTCGTCCACAAATATCAGACAGGACAAAGATGTTCTGGACACATGGTTCAGTTCGGCGCTGTGGCCTTTCTCAACTATGGGTTGGCCTGAGAAAACTCCGGAGCTAAATAAATACTATCCGACAACCCTCATGGAGACTGGATTTGATATCATTTTCTTCTGGGTTGCAAGGATGATAATGATGGGAATGAAGTTCATGAAGGATATCCCTTTTGAAAAGGTTTATTTCCATGGACTTGTCCGTGACGAAAAGGGTCAGAAGATGTCAAAGACAAAGGGCAATGTTATCGATCCTCTTGAAATTACTGAGAAATACGGAGCAGACGCTCTGAGATTCACCTTTTCAATGATGCCTCTTGCGGCAAGAGATATTAAACTTTCTGTTGACTGGATAGAAGGTTACTGGGGTTTTATCAACAAGATATATAACGCTGTACGTTTCTGTCTCATGCAGTTTGAAGATGGTGAGAAAATAGAATTTGATCCTGCACAGTACATGGAGGATGATTTCTCCTTTGCTGACAAGTGGATACTTACAAGGCTTGAATCTGTAACAAAAGATGTTAACAATTCTCTTGAGGAAATGAGATTCCACGATGCTGCCGGAACTCTTTATCATTTCTTCTGGCATGAGTTCTGCGACTGGTATATTGAGCTTGTAAAGCCCGTTTTCTTCGGTGAGAATGAAGCGGAAAAAGAGATTGCCAAGAAAGTTCTGACCAAAGTTCTTGATTCAAGTCTCAAGCTGCTTCATCCGTTTATGCCTCATGTTACAGAAGAACTCTGGCAGAACCTGCCTTTTGATTTTGAAAGCAGGTCTGAATCTATAATGATCAGCTCTTTTCCTGTTGCAGGCCAGAGTCCGGTCTTTGAAAAAGATGCTGAAACGATGGAGCAGATCACTGAAATTATCGGAAAGATCAGAAATATCAGAGCAGAGAACAATATCAAACCGTCTGCTGAGGTTGAGATAATCTTATCTCTGAACGATGAGGTTGAAAAAGCGGTAAAGGAAAAAGAGGAGTATATTCTCAAACTTGCAAGAGTTAAGTCGATAAATTATTCTGAAGATTACTCTCCTGACAAAGAGACGGTTTCTGCTATAGTTAAGGGTGGAAAACTCTACATTTCTCTTGCAGGACTGATAGATTTCTCCGAGGAGATCAGAAGACTTGAGAAGGAGCTTGCAAAATTCCAGAAGGATTTTGACCTCTGCGACAGAAAGCTTGGAAATGAGAACTTCCTGAGCAAGGCAAAGCCTGATGTAGTTGAAAAGGAAAAGGAGAAACATGCCGAGCTTAATGAAAAAATAAGCCATATAAAACAGAGACTTGAAGAGATAAAAGAATGAAAGTTCCAAATTATGTTTCGGAAAAGTTCATAGGTCTGGTTTTAGAAGAAGATATCGGAAGAGGTGACCTGACGACTGAACTGACTCCGGGAAGCGGTGTCGAAGGTGTCGGCATAGTGAAAGCAAAAGAGGCTCTTGTTCTGTGCGGTGTTGATCTTGCGGCCTATGTTTTTCAGAAAATTGATCCTGCGTTGAAAGTGGAAATAAAGAACAGCGACGGTTCTTTTCTTAAAAAAGGTGAAGTTATTCTTGAAGTCAGGGGGGCTTCAGGATCTATTCTGACTGCGGAAAGGACAGTTCTTAATTTTTTACAGAGGTTAAGCGGCGTGTCAACTCTCACTATGGACTATGTTGCTCAGATAGCAGAAGGATCGGAAACGCGGATAGTTGATACGAGAAAGACCACTCCGGGCTGGAGAACGCTTGAAAAGTATGCTGTCAGGGTCGGAGGTGCATCGAATCACAGGTTCGGACTTGATGACGGAATAATGATAAAGGACAACCATATTGAGATGGCCGGATCTATTGGAAAGGCTGTGGAAGCAGTAAGGTCCGGGTGTCATCATCTGCTTAAGATCGAAGTTGAGACGACAGACCTCAATGAGGTCAGAGAGGCGCTGGATGCCGGAGCAGATGTAATAATGCTTGACAATATGAGTTCCGAAATGATGAGAGATGCCGTAGTTATGATAGAGGGCAGGGCTGTCACTGAGATATCTGGCGGAGTAAAGCTCGAAAGAATTCAAGAGCTTTCGCTTATAGGTGCTGATTTTATCTCAGTTGGTGCTTTAACACATTCAGCAGTTGCCAAAGATATTAACCTCACACTAGAAATATGAAGGCAGATAGAATAATAAGACAGATCTTCCTGTGGATCTTTTTAATTTCAATTCCGTCGACTTTTATGTTCTGGACTCTTTTAAGTGACAGCGACGGTTATGATGAGGAGACGGAAAAAGCCTTTGGAAAAATAATAAACACAGCTTTTGAGGAAGGAGACATCATTTTTCCTCAGATCGACTGGGACCTCAACTTCCTCAAGTATCTTGATCATGGCATAACGACGGTCTATCTGACTTTAAAGGAAACTTCCGCTAAAGATCTCAAGTACATGAAAGAAGACGGCGGAAAAGTGTTCCTTCTTCTTAAAGACGATGATCAGTGGGAGGATATCTCACAAAGGCTGAATCTTAGTGAGATAAGTCGTAAACAGGCAGGTCACGGACTTGTGATAATTGCATCGGATGGAACAGAAAAAAACAGAAAGAAATTGCTTTTTGCCAGAGATATCGGCAAGGCGGAAGAAGTTTATTTTGAAAAAGATGACAGAAAAGAACCCTGCACAAAAACTTCCGATACAAGGTGGCAATGCGGAAAAGCCGACTGGAACTATGTGGGGGCTACGGTTGCATCGATGATGGGCAGACAGCAGAGGACGGTCTGGGCACATCCGAGAAGTAAAAAGACGCTGCATATTAAATATAAGGTACCTGCAGATGCTGAGAAACTTGTCCTTAATACTGCATTCCTTTCGGCAGCGGTAAGCTCCTCGAACAAATCTCCAGTTGAAGTGACAGTGAGTTTTGATGGGAAGAAGGTTCTGAGCTATACAAATAAAAGCATATCCAAAATATACGGCAATGAAGTGAAAATTACTGAAAATACCGAAGAAATAGACATTTCTTTCTATGTCGAACACGATGGGCAGAGACATTTTGTATTTAACGGGTACATAGACTGATGATAGAGCTGAAAAGTTTGAACAGGACTGATCTCATTCTGGGAATATCGATAGCTTTTTTCATTTTTCTCTATATTTTTCTTACATCTGACCTCATAGGTTTTGTTAGGGACGAAGGCTTTTATATGAAAGCAGCAGAAAGTTCAGCCGACTGGTTTGAACACATTGAGACCAGTTTTGGAAATGGAGATTTTCTGAAGCCTTTTTCAAAAAAAAGTATTGACAGGTACTTTAAGTTCAATCATGAGCACCCTACGTTCGTAAAGAATCTCTTCGGATTTTCACAGTATCTTTTTCACAGGAAGCTCGGATGGTTGAGTTTTGCAGGCTCGGCAAGGTTCGTGGCTGCGGTTTTCGCTTTTCTTACGGCTCTTCTGATCTACTACTTCGGTGCGAGGTTCTTTAACAGAACAACAGCCGTTCTGTCACCCGTTTTCTTTTTTCTGATGCCGCATATCTTTTTTCATTCACATCTTGCATGTTTTGATGTTCCCATACTTTTTTTCTGGTCCGGATTATTTATATTTTTTAGTGAGTATCTGCTTGAAAGAAAGCTTAAAACAGCTGTTTTTACTGCAGTCTTTCTCGGTATGGCGATGGGTACAAAGCACAACGTGTTTTTTGTTCCCATCATATTTTTTCTTGTCTGGACAGTTTCTGCCCTGATCTGGGGAAGGTCGGAAAAAGGCTGGAGGATACTAAAGGAATATGCTCAGAAAATGCCTGTAATATTTTACCTTTTTGTTTTCATTTCCATTCCTGTTTATTTTCTTACCTGGCCATGGATATGGTATGACACTATTGAGAGGTTTGTGGAATATCTGAACTTTCACGGAAAACACGTGAATTATACCAACTACTATTTTGGAATGGAATTAGCTAGAGGACCGTTTCCATTCAGTTTTCCATGGGTAATGAGCTTTTTGACTGCACCTTTGCCTCAGGCATTGTTTTTTGTCTCAGGCATCTATATTTTTGTAAGAAAGATATTAAAAGATTCCAATTGTATCATTAAACAAGTCTGGATACTAATGATTACCGGGTCTCTTTTTCCCATCTTTCTGATCGCTATTCCAAGTGTTCCAATCTTCGGAGGAATAAAGCACTATTTTACAGGATTTCCAATTATGATGACAGCGGGCATCTATCTTGTTACTGGAGAAATCGAAAAGTTAGTGGATAAATATCTGAAAAACAAAAGTTCATTAATAAAAAGGTCAACTTTAGCAGTTGTTTTTGTTCTCAGTATAATGTCCCTTGTTCCTCTGAACGTTAAATTTGCAAAAAGAGGTGCGGCTTTTTATAATCAGCTCATAGGGGGAGCACAGGGCGCGGCGGAAAGTCGTATGCAGAGGAACTTCTGGGGGTATGATATTCTGGACCTTGTTGAGGCTCTTAACGAAAAAGCTCCTTTAAATTCAACTGTTTATGTTATGGGCGGATATGAAGGTCTTAACTGGAACTCTTTTAGATTCCTTAAAAAGGAGGGGATTATCAGGAAAGACATAAGGGGAACAAATACGATAAGAAATGCGGATTTTGCTTTTTTCTTTTATGAAAAGCAGAATGAGCATATTATGAATAAGATCGCAGTGGAATTTAACAGTCTTGTACCGCTTGCTGTTTCGCAGACCGATGAAGTTTTTTATTCAGCTCTTTTCGGGAGGAAAAAATGACGTATCTTTTTTCAAACCCTCAGGCAAAAAAATGGAAAACATTATTCTTTCTCTCTCTGATGCTGAATGTTATACTTGTTGTTGTCTTTTTCATGAGAGAACAAGAGGTGGAGGAAGTAAAGAAAAAGGAGCCTCTGCAGGTGTCTGAAAAGAGTGAGGAAGTTTCATCTGACAGCGTAAAGCCTGGAGAAAAGATTCCCGGAGAAAAACCTGTTAAGAAAGAAAACAGTTATAAATCCGGAGATCTTGTTTCCTCTTCAGTTACCATTGAAGACAACTTTTTTTCAGCCTTTAATTCCAGTGATGATGTTAAGAGGATCTCTGAAATGACGGGCATAGATAATCTTTCCGATATTCTTAGTGCGCACGTGGGGAGGCTTCTTGTCTGGAAACTGGTTTTGAGAACAGATGTAAGAAAGGGTGACAGTCTCAGATTCGCTTTCAGGGAGATTCCTGAAAAAGAGAAAAAAGAGAGAAAGGATCTGCCGGATGATCTGGAAGTTGTTGCAATCGACTACTATTCGAAAAAATACGCGAAGAATATAAAGATATTCCTCTTTGAGCCTAAGGGTCAGAGATTTTCCAGGTACTATTATGATGATGGTACGATGATCGAAAAGATAATTTCGGATAATCCACCGATTAGATTGAAGGATTACATACAAGTTACCAGCCTCATCGGAGACAGGATGCCTAAGCATGACGGAGTCGATTTTAAGGCTCCGATAGGAACAAAAGTGTATTCTCCAGTTAACGGTACAGTTCTGAGAAGGAACTGGAAAACCAAGTATAACGGATACTGTCTTGAAATAAGGGACGATAGTGGAAAGCACACGTATAAATTTCTGCATCTTAGTGATGTTATTGCCAAAAAAGGGCAGAAAGTATCTGTCGGAGACCACATAGCAAATGTCGGAAACACGGGAAAGACAACAGCTCCCCATCTTCACTATCAGATCAATATCGGTCAGAAGGGTAAAGTTCTTGATCCCTATCAGTTCCATGATACGAAAATGGTAAGTCTGGAAGGAAGCGAACTTTCAGAGTTCAAAGCCCATGTAATTAAAATGGAAAGTCAGCTGAGAAACTAGATTATGATCCTACACCAGAACTTAAAAAAGACTATCTGATAAAAAAAATTCCTTTATTGTATAGAATATAAGTTAGAAAAAATTGACAAAATGGGGATTGATAAATATCCTTCCCCCAATATGTTTGCTTATTAAAAGGCTTGTTAATTTAATCATATCTTACAGACAGGAGGGTCCAGTGAAAAGGATCAACAGAGTTATTGCTTTCTTAATCGTGTTTTTGTCGGTACTTACAGTTTTTGCCGAAAGCAAAGTTGTTGTTGTTTCAACTTATGCCAGAAAAGCTAACGAACAGAAACTTGCATCAAGTGTGTCAAGAAATCTGTCACTGCTTTTTTCTTCGCTGAAAGGGGCAGAAGTAGTCGGAGAGGCCGATGTTCTTTCGTCAAAGGAAAGGAAATATATCGATCGTTGTAAAGGGAACAGCAAGTGTATAATCAAGATCGCAAGAAGAGCAAGCGGTGTTGACTATATCATTCTCTCAAAGCTGGCAAGTGACAGAAAGAGAGGAACTAAGATCGTTGCCTATCTTTACGACAAAAATGGAAAGCGTCTCGACAAAAAGGGAATAACTGCTGATTACGATACCGATGGGGAAGATCTTGCAGCTGATATGCTCAGTGCTGTCAGGTCAATGATCTCTTCAAATGTCGGCAGCTCTTCAGGTAGTTCTTCCAGAAAGAGTTACGGTTCATCAAAGAGACTCAGTTCCTACACAGATGTGAAGAATGCTATAAAAAAGGGTTTTCAGGCATACGGCAATGGTGACGTAAAGGATGCTGAAAATATTTTTAACAAAGCTGCAAACGAAATGGACTGTAACTGTAATCAGAATGCTAAGGCTAAGGATATTCTCAGAGATGTTGAGAAGGTAAGCAAGGGAATATCAAAAGTTGAAAGCAGTTTAAGTGCAAATGACTACAGAACAGCTCTTAGAGTTCTCAGTGAACTTCGTAAGGCTGACGATGCGGTCCGTGAAGCCGGATATAAGGCGTTCGTCTATAAAAAGGTTCCAAATGAACGTCATAAATATCTGCTTCCTAACGAAAAGGATGCACGTGCAGTTGATCAGATCCATCGTAGTTTCCAGTCAAAGATCGATGCTGCAAGAAAGTGGAAGACCAGAGAAAGTAGAAAGATAGATGCATGGGTAAACAGCAACATTAAGAAGAGAGAAAAAGAGATAGCTGATCTTCAGAAACAGCTTAAAGATGCAAAGGGTGACCTTAAGAAAGCACAGGCTGATCTTAAGAAGAAGATACAGGATATGAAATACAAGTGGGAAAAAGATGACAGCAGCCTTGAGCAGGAGATAGTAAGTCTCGAAAGTAAAATTACCATGATCGAGCAGAGAGAAAAAGGTGTCATCAAGGTTTCCAACAAAAAAAGAGAACAGGCAAAGGGAAAGGAGCTTGCAGACCTTAAGAAACAGTATGACAAGTGGAAAAAAGACTTCCAGAAAGAAAAGGATGATTATTTTAAAAAACAGGAAACACAGGAAAAGACAGAAGCTGACAGAATAGCAGATCAGATCAAGAAGCTCGAAAAGGAGAAAGCAGATCTCGAAAAGAAAAATAGAGAGACAGATGCAGAGATCCAGAAGATGCTTGATGCCTTCGATAAGGAAGAAAGAAAGATCATGGCTGCAAACGAAGCTGTAAGAATGAAGGATGAGGACGAGGATAGAAAATATAACGTAGTTGTTGAGAAAGAATATCAGAAAAAATTCGATGAGCTTAATAAGAAGCTTGCGAAGTATGACCAGGAAGAATCGAAAAAGGAAAAGGAACTTGGCAAGTTCGATACCGAGATCGAAGAGTTCATGCTTAAATCTGCAAATGAAATGGGTAAGATCCAGAGCGATATTGAAAAGAACAGATCAAAGATCGAAAAAGAGTATGCAGATGTAAAGGCCAAGGCTCAGGAAAAAGTTGAGAAAGAATATGAGAAAAAGCTCAATGACCTTGCAACAAAGAAATCTAAGCTTGAAGAAGAAATTGCAAAACATAACGATAAGACAGAGTCATTAAAGGCCCAGCTTGAAGAAAAGCTTATCAAGGAAAATGAGAAAGAGATCGTTGCAGTTGACCAGAGACTGGCAAAGATCGAAGAGGAAGTTCTCAAGATAGAGCAGTCTTATGAAATGAAGATCAATCAGATCCAGGAAGCTATTGCAAAAACACTTGATGCCGAAGAACAGGAAAAAGCTAAAAAGGAAAACGAGATCAGAGCTGAAGGCGAAAAGCTGATGTCGACTCTTAACGGTATTGAGGAAAAAATAGCTCAGGAAAAAGGTCGTTATGAAGAGACCAAAATGAAGATCGAGAATGAATATGCTGAAAAGAACGCTAAACTTGATGAACAGAAAATGACTCAGCAGAATAAGATGATGGAAGCCACAGAGAGTTTTAAGGCTAACTGGGGTGATTTTGTTGCCAAACAGGTCGACAAACTTACAGCTGAGGATAATAAGATAAGAACTCAGATCGAAGACCAGAGATCTAAGATCGCTGAAGTCGAGGGAAAGTTCGAAGAGCAGAAAGTAAAGGAACTCAACTCTCTTGACCAGAAACTTGGTTCAATTGAAGAAGAGTATGCTAAGAAAGCGGCACAGGTCGAAGAAGATGTTGCCAAAGAAGCAGAAGCTGTAAAAGAAAAACTTGCGGAGGATATTAAAAAGGCCGCACAGAAGGATGCAGAGCTTGAAGACAAATTCAACAAAAAGATCAACGACCTTAATGCTGAAATGACAAAGATCGCTGCTTCATTTGATAAGAAAATGGAAAAACATGAAGAGCAGATAGCTAAAATCGATGAGAAGTATGAAAAGCTCATGGCTCCTCATGATATTAATCCTATAATGGAAAAAATGAATCAGGCTGTTGCTGAGCTTGAGAACAAGAAGGTCGAAGAGATAAATAAGCATCAGGAACTTCTTGATGCTATTGCTCAGGCTAAAGGAAATGCTGAACAGACGATTGAAGATCAGAGAGAGTCCGTAAAGGATAAGGCCAAGCTCGCAAAGCTTGAAAGAGAGTACAATACAGCAATGAGAAAGATCGATCTCGATGAAAAGTCAACTCAGAGAAAGATCAAGTTCACAGAGAGCAGTTACAACAGAAAGATCAAATTCGAGAAATCAAAATACGAAAGAGATCTTAATAAGAAAAAAGCTGAGCTTAAGAAACTTGAAAAAGAAAAAGCTCTTGAGCTTATTTCAACCAACAGACAGGTTGCAAAGATCAAAAAGCAGAAGGCGGCTGCCGTTGCTAAACAGGAAAACAAGATCAAAGCCGCGAAAGCTGCACATAAAAGAGATCTTGCTAAGAGAGCTGCAAACGCAAAGAGCATGATCGCTGCTGCAGAGAAAAAGGAAAAGGCGGTTCTTGGAAGTGTCGGCCGCAGACAGAAAAAAGTTGCTGCTCAGAAATTTGCAGAGATCAAGAAGATAAAGGCCGAGAAAGCCAATATCAACAGAAAGTATAAGGGTCTTATTGCAAAGGAAAAAGGTGACATAAATAAAGAGATCGCCAACCTTAGGAAAAAACTTAAAGGAATAGGTATATCTGTCAAAGGTTGGGAAAATAAGATAAGTAAGGTCGATCCTAAGAAACTCGGTGAAGTGAAAGCTCCTTTCCTGAAAAAGATAGGGGAGTTAAACAAAAAGGCAAAAGCCAACAATGCTGAAAAAGCACAGAAGATAGCTGAACTTACTAAGGCTCATCAGGCAATTCTTGCAAAGCTCGGGGCTGATAAAGCTGAGGCATCTAAAAAGACCAAAGGTATAGGTGTCAGAGTAAAAGCTGAGCAGGGCAAGATCGCCAAGAAGTTTGGAGGGATCCGTGCTAAGATGAAGGCGGATATTGCCAATCTTGATAAAGAAAAGAAAGGAAAGATCTTTGAAGTTAAGAAGGAAAAAGGAACCCTTCTTAAAAAACGCGCTATTCTTGAAAAAGGGTTCAAAGGCAAGCTCACTAAAGAATTGAAAGCACTCTCGAAACAGAGGAATATAGAAAGAGCAAAGATGAAGAAGGAACTCAAAACAGTTTCTATTCAGCTTGCAAAGCATGAGAAGTCTCATGACAGCTATGTTATGAACGAGATCGACAAGATCGATCAGAAATATCAGAAACAACTGATGGAACTTGATATGAAGCTTGGTGCAGAGAACCAGAGACTTCAGAATGCAAATAAAGCTTTCACAAAGAAAAAGAAAGGTGAAAAAGCTGCTTACAACAAGAAATTCAAGCAGTTCCTTTTAGAAAAGAAGAGATTCAAGGGCAGCATCGACAAGCAGATCGAGCAGGCTCAGAAAGCCAGAGATAAGAAAATCGAGGATCGTCGTAAGGACAGAAAGAAACAGCAGGATAAATGGGCTCAGGAGAAGAAAAGACGTCAGGCAGCCTTTGAAAGAAAAACAGCTGGCCTTAAGAGAAAGCTCGATATGAACAGCAAGAAGATAAATGCTCTCATGGGCAGGATCGACAATATCAACAATGTGGGTGGAAGAAAGCTCAACGATCTTAAGGCTAAGAATCATAAGGATTCAAAGAGGATGGAAAAGATCTGGGCTCAGAAAACTGCTTCTAAGAAAGACTGGTATGAAAAAGCTAAGCAGGGTGTTATTGATAAGTATGACCAGATGGAAGTCAAAGAAAAGCAGGCCCGTGATGTTCAGAAGAAGCAGATGATGGCAAAGAGAGATAAACTTCTTAAGAAAAAGGAGCAGAGAAAGGCCAGAAGAATGAAGGTTCTTGACAGAGAAAAGGCAAACTGGCTTAAGAAAAAGGAAAGATTTGAGAAGAAGATCGCTCAGATAGAAGACAGTATAGGAAAGAAAAACGCAGCTAAAGGTGATCTTGCAGCAAAAGATAAGGAAACTGCAAAGCAGAAGAAAGTTGCCGTACAGAAGAAGTATGAGGAGACAATCGAGAAGATCAACAAGGCTGAGCTTCAGAAAGTGAAACAGAAGTTTAGAAAAACTTTTGATATAGAGAAGAAACGTGATGTTCAGATCACCGGAACTACAAAGAAGATCGAATCAATGATGGCTGAAGCCTATGCAAAGCAGGGCCTTAACAATCTCGAGAAAAATGATATCGCCAGAGCTAGAAAAGACTTTGTTGAAGCTCTTTATCTTGATAAGGACAGCAATACTGCAAAGGAAGGTCTTAAGGCTATAAAAACTAAGGCTCAGGCAATGTTCTGGGAAGCTTTCGGTGCGAAGGATTCCAACAAGGCAAAGGCAGTAAAGATACTCCAGATGCTTACAAAGAGTCTTCTTCCAACGAATGAGATCTACCTTAAATCAAGGATACTTCTTGAAGACCTCAAATAAATTGAGATAGTTCAGAATGTCAGCTTTTATTTTAAGGGGAGTTCTGCTCCCCTTAATTTTTTTTATATCATTTAATATCTATGCCGAGAAATCGGCCGATGATCTTTACAGCGTATTTTACAGTGACGGAGAAAGCTATTCAAAGTGGCTGAAAAGTGACAGGAACAATACTTTCAAGGATATTTTTATAAGTCTTTATAATCTTCCTGAAAAGAACCGTAGAAAATACTCTCACAATGTTGATATAAAGGTGCTTGATAGTTTCTCGGATAAAAAGACCAACAACGCCTATACCTATCTGGAATTCTCAGATAGAACTTCGGTGAACTTTGTCATCTGGGGAATAAAGAGCGGAAGTATAAAGATAAACGGTGCCGAAAGAGGAGATATAAAAATTAACAAGGATACAGGTTTTGCTCTTCTGAAGGGAACTTTTGAAAAGGGAGTCTATTTTATCTCTTTTATGATAGAGGAGAGGTTTAAAGGAGTTCCGGTAATAATTCTTTCGGATAAAAAGGTAAGAACATCTGAAAGAGGTTTTAACAGAAATGCCGCCAGCAGCGTGCGAATTTACACAATAAAGGCAAGGTATCCGGAAATAGAGTTTTCGGCTCTCTATAGCGGATTCTGTTTCCCATACGGCAAAGAAACCGACAGGGCTATGTTTTATTCCTTGTCTCTGAAAAAGGATTTTCCTGAAAAGAGTGGTCCTTTGCTTTATGATCTGCTTCAGTTAACTTTAAATGACAAAAGTTTTTCAAAACTTAAAAAGATAGGTTTCAGTGAAAAAGAGCTGAAATGGTGGAAAGAACAACTTTTTAAAAAAGAGGTTTGCAGTTATGAATGACAGAAAAGTTATGGCTCTGATGGTTTCTTTGATTGCAGGTGTCTTTATTTTAGGGATATTCTACAACAACTATCAGAACGAGAAACTTGAAAAAAAGATCGAAACGATCGCAAAAGATATTGAATTGATAAAAGTTGATATTGAAACCTTGAGAAAAGACACCGTAAAAGTTGAAAATACTACAGGGAATAATGCCGGATTTAATAATTTTTTAAGTATGCAGAAAAAATTGTCTGACATGAAAGAACAGATAAATGAACTTAAAAAAAGTAAAGCTAAAAAGACACTGGGTGACTATAAAGCAAAAGAAGAAAGGCTGCTGAGAGAACATGCAAATAATGTGAATAATGCATGGAGTGTGCATCTTGATCAGAAATTGGCCGCTTCGGGATTCAGTGTTGAAGATCGAGAGGTCATTGTAGCAGATTATCGAAGAATGCTCAGCGCAATAAATGATGAGCAGTATAAATGGTATAACGGAGAGATGACTCCTGAAGAACTTTCTGAAGCGACCCGTGTTCTTGGAAGGGATTTGTATGAATCGATGGTGGAAACTGTCGGTGATAAAAAAGCATCTGTCGCCCTGGGGATTATTTTTCCGGATCCCGTTATGAGAAAATCTTTATTTGAGGAGTAAGGCCTGATCAGTTGTCCTGATCATCCTGTTTTTCGAAAATGGTTTCTCTGAAAGTTTCCATTGATTGTTGTGTGATCTGAAGTTTGTCAATAATATTCTTAACATGTCCGAGAAGTTCACGGCTGTTTTTCACAAGTTCCTTGATATTTGCCGCTACAACTGCGAAACCTTTTCCCGATTCACCGGCTCTGGCTGCTTCAATAGAGGCGTTAATGGCAAGAATATCAATGTTCTTTGTGATCAGTCCGAAGTCGTTGATAGCCCTTGAAATGTCTTTGATGTTGGTTCCGAACTTATTTTCAATATCAAGGTATTTTGAGTTTATCATTGAAGATACAAAATCATAGATGAACATGAGGTGATCGGAGTTGATAACTGTCTGGGACGGTCTGGCGGAACTGACAAAGTGGTTGTAAAGTTCGGTTCCGGGATAAAGTACCGCAATTACATCGACATTTGCAGTTCTGAGAACTTCGTTCAGGTTTGTTGTTACCGGGATCTGTTTTTCAACGGCAAATTTCATTCCTTCGCTGGTACTGTTCTCATCCGCAACAAGAGATATCTCATATTCGGGGATCTGATGAATAAATTTCACGATCTTGAGATGCTCGTTTCCGACACCTGCAAATGCTATTCTCTGTTTTATCATTTTAACCTCCAAAAACTGCAGAATAGTACCATAATTTCAAGGAAGTTCAACTTTTATGGGTTTCTTTTTTCTTGATAATAATAGCTAATCTGGTATTTTCCAGACTTGGAGGAATGTACATGAAGATACTTCTTATTCTCACAACTGTTTTTCTAGGAGTCTTCGGCCAGATACTGTACAAAAAAACCATGTCCGGAACAGGTTCTCTATCCGTGATGGACGCATTTTTTGTCTATATCAGGTCAGGATATTTCTGGATCGGAACAATTTTTTACGGACTATCGCTTCTTCTTTGGATGAAGGTTCTGTCTGATACAGATCTTTCATACGCAAGACCTTTTGCCGCGACAGGATATATTCTCACAGCATTTTTTGCTATGGTCCTGCTTGGTGAAACGGTTCCTCTGATGAGGTGGCTGGGAATATTTTTAATTGCCGCAGGTGTTGTACTTGTCGCTCAGACCTAACTGTTAACGGGAGTAAACGGATGAAGGAAAAACTGGAACTCATAAAAAAGGAATTTACAGACATCCTTGATACTGTCAGTCACAAGGAAAACCTTGAGGAACTGAGGGTATCCTTTCTCGGTAAAAAGGGGAAAATAACTCAGATCATGAAAGGTATGAGAGATCTTGAACCTGACATGAGAAAGGAAGTCGGGCAGGTTATAAATGTTGTCAAGGATGAGCTTAACAGATATATAGCTGAGAAATCTCAGGAACTTGAGTTTAAAGCAATAGAGGAGAAGATCTCCGGCGAATGGTCCGATATCACCTGGCCTGTAGAACCGGCGGAAGGAACAGTTCATCCAGTCTCGATCCTCAGAATGGAACTTGAAAAGCTGTTTATTTCAATGGGTTTTGAGATCCTTGACGGTCCTGAGATGGAGGATGAATATCATAATTTCACAGCTCTGAATATTCCTGAGGACCATCCTGCAAGAGACACGCAGGATACATTCTGGCTTAAAAACGGAAAGCTTCTGAGAACTCATACTTCTCCTGTCCAGATAAGAGGACTTGAATCAAGGAAGCCTCCTTTTAAATTCGTTGCTCCGGGAAAAACTTTCAGGAATGAGGCACTTGATGCAAGCCATGAACATACTTTTCATCAGATCGAGGGAATGGTCGTAGATAGAGGCATCTCTGTTGCAAACCTTATTTTTACTCTGAAAAGTATTGTCTCAAGCATTTTCGGTAAGGAAGTTGAGATCAGGCTGAGGCCTTCATTTTTTCCATTTGTTGAGCCGGGATTTGAGCTTGATTTCAGGTGTCAGATCTGCGGCGGAAAGGGCTGTAGTGTGTGCAAGAGAACCGGGTGGGTGGAATATCTTGGATGCGGAATGATACATCCGAACGTTCTTCGTGAAGGCGGAATAGATCCTGAGGAATTCCAAGGGTTTGCCTTCGGCGGAGGAATTGAGAGACTCGTGATGATGAAATACGGAATAGATGATATCAGACATTTCCATGGCGGAGATATCAGATTTCTCAAACAGTTTTAACGGGAGTAAATAATGAAGATATCACTTGACTGGTTAAATGACTACGTTGACATAAAAGATATTAAAGCGGAAGATCTTGCTGACAGATTGACTATGAAATCTGCCGAAGTTGAGGAAGCTCACTGGGTTGGAGCACATTTTGAGCAGGTTGTGACCGCAAGGGTTGATAAGGTGGTTCCTCATCCTGATTCCGATAAACTGAAGCTCGCGACTGTTTTTGATGGAAAGAACACTCAGACAGTTGTATGCGGAGCTCCCAATGTTGCAGAGGGACAGATGGTTCTTTTTGCCCCGCTTGGAACAGTTCTCCCCGGAGATTTTGAGATCAAGGCTGCAAAGATAAGAGGTGTCGAGAGCTGCGGAATGATCTGCGCTGAAGATGAACTTGGACTGGGTGATGATCATGACGGCATTATGGTGCTTGATGATTCAGTCGAGCCGGGGAAGAAAGCTCTTGAGCTTTTCGGTGGCAAAGATTTTGTAATCGAGATAGAGAATAAGACTATCAATCACAGACCTGACCTATGGGGTCATTTCGGTCTTGCAAGAGAAGTAAGGACTATTTTTGAAAAACCGTGGAAGAAAGAGCTTAAATATACGGGAATTGAGGTTGATAAGGAAAATGAAAAGTTCGAGATAGAGATCGCGACCGACAAATGTCTTCACTATCTCGGTCTTAAGATGGAAAATATTAAGGTAGGACCGTCTCCAAAATGGCTGAGTACGAGACTTAACAACATCGGCATCAGATCGATCAGCAATATAGTCGATGCGGCAAACTACGTTATGCTGGAAACCGGTCATCCCATGCATACTTTTGACAGAAGAGATGTTGCAGGGAATAGGATCGTTATAAGAAATGCCGGTGAGAACGAAAAGTTCGTGACTCTTGATGAGCAGGAGAGAATTCTTAAAAGTGACGACGCTGTAATAGCTGATGAGAGCAGGATTCTTGCGATTGCGGGAGTTATGGGCGGACTTAACAGTGAAGTTAAGGATGATACGACGGAGATATTTATTGAATCTGCACTTTTTGCACCTGCAAGTGTTCGTAGAACGGCAAACAGGCTTGACCTTAGAACTGATTCTTCAAGCAGATTTGAAAAAGCTCTCTGGGTCGAGAACTGTTATCTTGCGATGCAGCGTTTTGTAGAATTAGTTAAGGAGATTATCCCTGAAGCGGTCGTGACTTCTCAGCTTGCAGTTGCCGATAATAGCGAAAATTACGGTTTTAAAGGTAAAATCGAGATCTCAACTGACAGGATCCGTTCGATCCTGGGAATTCCCGAAGCCAGTCTGAGTGACGACAGGATAGTTTCCATTCTAGAGTTTCTTGATTTTGAAACAGCTAATGAAAACGGTAAGTTATCCGTCGAAGTGCCCATACATAGAAGAAGCAAGGATGTCTCGATAGCTGAAGATATAGCTGAAGAGATAGGTCGTATTTTCGGATATAACAACATTGAGCCTGTAACTCCACTTTTCGGTATGGAAAGAGCTCCTGTAAATGTAAATCTTGAAAAGACTAACATGCTTAGAAGGATGCTTGCGGAGACATTTGATGCTCACGAGGTGATGAACTACTGTTTCACAGCTACGGAAGATCTGGCAAAGATTCCTTTTGAAAAAGAAATGCTCGTTGAGACCGTTGATGAGAGAGAAGCTCCTTACTTAAGATATACGATGGCGAACGCACTTCTTAAAGATGTACATGAGAACCTTAAGAATTACAGAGATTTCACTCTTTTTGAGTTTGGAAAGGTGTTTTTCGCAGAAAGTGAAAGGGCGCGTGTGGCTGTTGTTTCCACAGGGTCGGGATCTGACATTCTCAGGATGAAAAAGATAGTGGAAACTATTGCAAAAGAACTGAGGATCCCTGATCTTAGATACGAAAGACCGGAAGATGACTTTCTTTTAGGAAAAACTATCCTTCATCCGGGAAGAAGTGCCAAATTTTCCTGTGTAAGGTCGCAGATAGGTATTTTCGGTGAATTTCATCCACAGCTTCTCAAAAAATACGATATTGGTGTGCCCGTAAGTTATGTGGAGATAGACCTCGAAGAGCTTTTCGGTCTGCCTCAGAAAAATGTTAAGTTTACTCAGCTCTTTAAGTTCCCGTCGACAGATTTTGATGTGACGGTTATCGTTGCTGATAAGACAGAAGTGGCTGAATTAATTAAAATATTTAAGAAATCAGTTGATAAGAAACAGTTCGTTGACTGTAGGGTTGTCGGTCATTTTTCCGGAGCTCCTATCCCTGAAGGGTTTAAGAGTATCTCTTTCAGGATAACCATGAATGCCAAAGACAGAACACTCACGGGAGATGAGATCAGGACAAACCATGAAAATGCTATCAACGCAGTCAGAAAAGCTGGTTTTAAGATCAGTGGTGATATGTAGAGAGGTGAAGTATGTCAGGTATCATTATTAAAACTCCGGAGCAGATAGAAAAGATCCATGAGGCGGGAAAAATCCTCGCAGATCTTTACAAACAGCTTAAGGATTACATTAAGCCGGGAGTCTCAACTCATCAGATAGATGCTTTTGCAGACAGATTTATTAAAAAACGCGGTGCTTATCCGACTTTTAAGACAGTCGAAGGGTATTACCACGCAACATGCATTGCGATAAACGAGGAAGTTGTTCACGGAATTCCGAGAAAGGATAAGATAGTTAAAAGAGGAGACATTGTCTCTGTTGACTGCGGAACGACTCTCGACGGTTATATCGGTGACAGCACATGCTCGTACATTATGCCGGGCACTGATGAAAAAGCTAAGAAACTCGTGAGAGTTACAAAAGAATGTCTCGATCTTGGAATTGCAGAATGTAAGGTGGGGAACAGGCTCGGAGATATCGGTGCGGTCATTCAGGAGCATGCCGAAAAGAACGGTTTTTCAGTAGTTACCGAGTATGTCGGACATGGAACGGGTGTTCATCTTCACGAAGATCCGCCGATCCCGCATTACGGAAAAAGAGGAACGGGTGTTGAGCTTAAAGAGGGAATGGTGCTTGCGATAGAGCCGATGATAAATGAAGGTGTTTACAAAACAAGAACTCTCAATGACGGATGGACAGTTGTCACCCTTGACGGAAAGCTGAGCTGTCAGTTTGAGCATACTGTTGCAATTACGGCTAAAGGCCCGAAAATACTTACACATCATTAGGAGATAACCATGGTAAAGAAGATCATCTATGTTTTTATAGTTCTTTTTCTTCTTGCAAATTTCTGCTGGGACGGAAAGCCTTTGTGGAAGTATCTTGTTCCTGTCGCAGAGGAAGTTACAGAAGAGGGTGGAGATAAACTTAAAGATGCAGGAAAAGTTCTGAAAAAAGGACTTGACGGCTCGAAAAAAGCTCTCGAGAAAGCCGGAAAAAGCATCAAAGACGGCGCAGATAAGGTTAAGGAATCCGTAAAGAACATTCCCGGTGACGGAATCACTGAAAAAGATAAGGAAGACCTCAAGGAACTCATTGAGAAAAAGGCTGAGAAAGAGAAAAAATGAAGAAGATCCCGATCGGGAAAGCATACGATATTCTGAGTGTCTGGGCGGAAAACATTGATCACACTCCGATAATTGATCTCATGGCTGCAGGCGGAGATTCGCCGTGGAAAATTTTGGTTTCCACAATGCTTAGCGCAAGAACTAAGGATCAGGTGACAGCCCAGTCTTCAAGAAATCTGTTCAAAGTAGCCGATACTCCGGGAAAAACTGCAAAACTTTCAATTGAAAGACTGGAAAAGCTCATTTATCCTGTCGGTTTTTACAGAATGAAGGCGAAAAATCTTAAGAAACTGGCTGAGACCATTCACGCAAACGGTGATAAAGTGCCTGAAACTGTTGAGGAAATGGTTGAACTCCCAGGGATCGGAGTAAAAACGGCATCATTAGTTTTTATTAAAGCCTTCGACGGTTACGATATCTGTGTTGACACCCATGTTCACAGAATTACCAACATGTGGAACCTCGTAAAAACAGACACTCCCGAAAAAACCAGAGACGCATTAAAGAAAGTTCTTCCAAAAAAATACTGGAAAAATATCAATCAGTATCTTGTGATGATGGGCCAGACCATCTGCCGTCCCGTCAAACAGGATTGTCACCTTTGTCCACTGAATAAAATCTGTCCTGCGGTTAAATGACCTCTTCCTCACTCCTTCCCCTAAAGGGAAAGGAAGCAGTTTCAATTGGAAAATCAAGATCTTAAGTCCCTTGCCTTTAGGTAAGGGATTTAGGGAAAGGTCTGTGACTTGTTTTCACTCACACTTGGCATAATCCTGATCATCTTCAGAGTCGCCGTTTACAATTCTAAGGTTTCCATTTTGTTTGAGATATGTCACAGGGCTGAAGTTTGAAATACAGTTACCTTCAACATCCAAAAGTTCAAGAGTCAGCAAAGTTTTTATCGGATCTAAAGAAACTACTTTATTACCATCAAGATCAAAATTAAATAAACTTTCAAGGTTTGAAACAGGAGTCAAATCCTCTATCTCATTATCCATAACCCATAATGTCAGCAGTTTATTTAGATTTTCAAGAGGTGAAATATCTGAAATTTTGTTTTCCCAGCCATATAGTTCTTCCAAGGATGTCATGTTTTGAACAAAACTGATATCTGAAATTAAGTTTTGTGCAAAACTTAATCTCGTGAGATTAACTAGAGCGCTCAAAGAAGAGGCATCTTCAATCTCATTAAATGAAAGATTTAATTTTTCCATAGTCGTGCACTTGGAAAGTGGTGTTATATCCTTAATTTTATTGCTCCCTAAATCCAATGATCTCAGGCTAGGTATTTTTTCTATTCCACTAAGATCTTCAATTCCTAATCCACCACAATAATCTAATGACTTTAAATATTTGACGTCATCAATATATATGGGGCCTTCTTTATTACCAAGTCGTTTTCTCACGCACGAATCAAGTCCCGGATCAGGAAAAACAACTTCCTCATTCGGATCAGGTCCAACCTGGTCATCAGGGATACATGACGTTACTGAAATAATCAGTGTCAGTGTTAAAAGTATTAAAAGCTTTCTTTTCATTTTCTTCTCCGATTCGATTTCAGATGTAGAATAAAATTTATAATATTTTGAGTCAAGATTTCTGATATGAATGGCGGGCTTTTTGACCTCTTCCTCGCTCCTTCTCCTAAAGGAAAAGGAAGCAGTTTCAATTGGAAATATTCTCCCCGTTCCTTTAGGAAAGGGGTCGGGGGAAAGGTCCAGAAAAAAGAATTTTGGGGACGGTTAATACTCTACGACTTCCGCAATAAAATCAAAGCCTTCTCTTGCTGTGATAAGACATTTCAGATAGGTTCCGGGTTTTTGATCTTCAATATTTGTGATAATTGTTATTCCGTCAATTTCAGGTGCCTGATGCCAGCCTCTTCCGACTGGGACATTAAGCTGCGGGTCCATTCCTTCGTAGAGAATTTCCATTTCAGTTCCGACAAATCTGTCAAGACGTTTTTCCATCATGATCCCGACTGCTTTTTCAATTTCGTCACTTCTTTGCTGAGCAGTTTTTTCAGGGATGGATCTCATTTTGTAAGCCGCGGTATGTTCCTCTTTTGAATATTGAAAAGCTCCTGCATAATCAAAGTGATTTTCTTTAATAAAGTTCATGAGCATATCATGGTCTTTTTTCTTTTCAGCTGGAAAAGATGAGATGAAAGTGGTTCTTAAGGTATAATTTTCACCACAGGTTTTCTTAATTAATTCAATTGTTTTATTGATGTCTTCAAGCGTGTAATGTCTATTCATTTTTTTAAGAACTTCAGTGCTTACATGCTGAACAGGGATCTCAAAATAGGGCATTATCTTGTCAAGTTCATTCATCTTTTTTATGAGATCTTCAGTGATCCTCGAAAGATAGAAGTACATCACACGAACTTTGAAGTCTCCGCTTATTTCATCAATTAATTCAAGTAGTTGAACTAGAGTTGATTTGCTCTTTGAACCGTATTTAGTTGTGTCCTGAGAAATAAGAACAACCTCTTTAATTCCTCTGTTAACAAGATTTGTGACTTCAGTGACAATATCCTGCGAATCTCTTTCTCTGTATCTTCCGCGAATGTTGGGAATTGAGCAGTATGTACACCAGTTGTCACAGCCGTCAGCAATTTTCACGTAGGCAGTGTGCGGAGAAAGTGTCAGACATCTGTCAAAGGAGCTGTTTACAATAAATTTCGGTTCTTCAACTATGTCGGACTTCGACTTTTCCACAAGATTCACAAGTACCGGAATATCGTTAATGCCGACAACAAGATCAGCTTCGGGAAGCATTTCTTTAAGATTCGGATATAGTTGGGGAAGACAACCTGCAACACAGATCTTTGAACCGTTTTTTCGGATCTCATTAAGTTCAAAAAACCTTGAAATTGATTCTTCTCTGGCTGGCAGAATAAAGCTGCAAGTGTTTAGAATTATAAGATCGGCCTCGGATTCATCCTGAGTTAACTCCCATCCTTTGTTCAGGAAAGATGAAAGGATAACTTCAGAATCCACGCGGTTTTTCGGACATCCAAGTGATTCGAGATAAAGTTTCTGATATTTCATTTTTTAGAACGGATAACTCTGAAATCCTCAATTCTTAAGAGCTTTTTGCCTTTTTCCCGCTTGGGAATGAAGTTAAGCGCATCGTCCTTTTTCAGAAAAAGCAGAGGAGCATACCTGAGATTTCTCGGGTCCTGCGGATCCACAATGGAATCCTTGAACATAAAGGGAATAGCAAGACGCTGCCTTCCGTAGTATCTGCGGAAAGGACCTTTTTCTGCTCGTTTCTTTATCACAATATCTATAAAGAAAAGTTCCTGTTCCTTGCTGAAAGAAGTTGCCGCGACAACACATTCAACAACGTTTTCTTTATTAAGAGGCATTTCCTTTTTAGCAGTAAAAATAGGCATGTCCTTGTTTTTTAAAAGTTTTTCTCCTGTAGAAGGAAGAGTGATGCCTATTTCAACCTTGTTGAGAATATTAAAAAGAGAGTTCACATTTGTTGAGGAAAAGAAAAGAGTTGAGCCGATAACCTCTATGCTCATGTTGGGGAAAAGCTCGATCAGTTTTGAACGCAGTTCGGATTTTTTCACACCTTCTGCGGGTTCAAGTATTACACCTCCTCCTTTCTCATTCCAAGACTGAATAAGAACAGGTATCCATGAACCGTCCACGCCCTTGATGACTACAGGATCGGCTCCCAGTGAACTGATCGAAATAAATAGGATAAGAACTGCAATAAATTTTGCATATGATCTCATTTTTTTTCTCCTTTTTCCGGACCTTTTCTGATAGCTCCAACAAGTGCCCATATTCCGAAGAGAACAAAAGGAATGCTCAGATACTGTCCCATTGTGAGGCCCTGCTGAAGGGTCTGGAATTCCTTAACAAATTCAATGAGAAACCTGAAAGTGAAGTACAGGGTGAGAAAGATGCCTGCATAGATCCCTGGCATTTTTCTGTCTTTATAAATAACCGATACGACATACATGATGATAAGAATTGTCAGTCCGCCGGCAGCTTCGTAAAGCTGAGAAGGATGTCTCACCGGCCAGTACTGGATAAGACAGTCCATTGAACTGATATCACAGTTACCTGTTGCCAGATTTTTTGCAATATTGTAGTCGTTACCGTGTTTCAGGAACTTAATTCCCCAGGGGAGGTCAGTAACTCTTCCAACGATCTCGCTGTTAAAGAAGTTTCCTATTCTGACTAAAGTTGCCCCCACCGCTGCTGCAAAAACAATTCCGTCTGAAAGCTCAAAGAACTTTATCTTATACTTCTTAATGAACAGAAAAACAGCTGTAATAAGTCCGATGGTAGCTCCGTGGCTTGCGACGCCGCCTTTATAAATCTTCAATATTTCCAACGGATTAGACAGATAATACTGAGGCTCGTAGAAAAAACAGTGAATGAGTCTGGCTCCAAGCACAACACCCAGAACTCCCCAGAGAAGGAAGTCATCAGCCATTTTATCTTTAAAACCGTACTGCCTTAAGATCCTTCTCATAAGGTAGAATCCGATAAGTATTGTCGATGCGAAAAAAAGTCCGTAGTAACGAATCGGAACAGACCCGATCTGTATCATTACAGGGTCTGCGTTCCAGGTGAAAGCAGTGTTCATCAGGGATCTCCGTGATCAGTTTAGAGGTTCAACATTAAAATAAAGTTCAGCCTTAAGGTCGGCATCAAGAACACCCGTAGGTCTTCCTGACTGGGGAAAGAATTTATAGACGCTTTTGGCACCTATCTGAAAGTTCAGCTTCTTGATAGATGTCTGAAGGATATCCTTTCCGTCGTAAGTATATGTAAGATCGAGCTGGTCTCCGATCTTTATGGATTCTGTTCCGAACATTCCGATCATATATTTCTCTCTTATCTCGGTCTTGTCTTCAAAGTAGTTCTCAAGTTCTCCGTCAACATTAACTCCCTGTGCGGTGCAGTCGGTCTCATCGAAAGATTCGCACTTAGTTCCGTCAGCTTTGAAAGGGGCGACAGGCTGACTGAAAAGTTCTGCGGCAATTGAGAATCTGAAGGTGTTCTGGTCGGCAGTCTGAGGTGTGTCTGTGATAGTGAAAGACAGTTCGTTAAGAGTAGCAGAGTAGATCTTGCTCAGATACTGTTTATAATCCTTAAGTTCTTTCTGCTCGGCAAGAAGGATCGTTATTGATGAATTTTCATGCATGAGTGCGAGATAGATGCACTGACTGTTCATTTGGGCATTAGTTCTGTCAGCATCGTTACAGTATGTGTTCCTTTCAGTTTTGTCAGCATCATTTAAGTTGCAGTAAATATCTAAGTTTTCTATCACCATCTTTGTTCCGCCGTCCTCAAATGTATTATCCTCGGCAAAGTCGCAGATGGAAAACGTTATGCTTTCACTGAACGTTTGCTGTTGAGAAGATTGTCCCGGAACAGTTATCGTTGCATTGAAAACAATAGTTTTATTGACAGTTGCGCCGGTAATGAGATCAAGGAAGTCATCGATAGTAAGGGTCGGATAAGTTACAGCGAACTCGGTTGCTGCATTTGATCCGAACTGGTCTGAGATGTCCTGTTCTATCTGAGATTTTATGGGCTTAGCGACCTCGTCGGTGACACTCTGCGTCTGTGTCATAAGAACATTGTCGATCATTGTAAGTCCGTTCTCTATCTCCAGAGTGTACTTTGACGGACTCGTGGCCTGATCGTCGGAAAAAGGATATTCCACTGTTATTGGAATAAGCAGAAATTCCGAGCAGGAGATCATCGACAGTGCCAGCAGTATCGTGGCAATGACTTTAAAATTAACCTTCATAGTGTTGCCCCATTTTAAGTAAATAATTTTCCATGAAATTATCCAGGATCTCTTCTCCGTCAAGGACTGCCTCAGCGTTTCCGGTCTCAAAATTTGTCCTGTGATCTTTAACCATCTTATATGGATGGAGAACGTAACTTCTTATCTGAGAACCGAAGTCTATACCCATTTTCTGTTTCTCGTATTCAGCGTTTTCCTCCATCTTTTTCTCCATTTCAACTTCGTAAAGTTTGGAGCGTAGGATCTTCATAGCCGTAGCCTTGTTCTTGTGCTGGCTCCTTTCGTTCTGGCACTGAACGACTATTCCTGTCGGAATGTGAGTTATTCTTATTGCGGAATCGGTCGTATTGATATGCTGTCCACCTGCGCCGCTTGCACGGAAGGTGTCTATTTTGAGGTCTTTTTCCTCAATATCTATCTCGATCGAATCGTCAATTTCAGGTGTCACGAAAGCACTTGAAAAAGATGTGTGTCTTCTCTTGTTGGAATCGAAAGGAGATATCCTTACGAGTCTGTGAACTCCAATCTCCGCCTTGAGGTATCCGAAGGCGTAATCTCCTGAAATTATTATTGTTATGCTCTTTATCCCCGCTGCGTCATCGCCTGTGACCTTGTCGATAACTTCAACAGAGAAACCTCTTCTCTCAGCCCAGCGCAGATACATTCTTGAAAGCATTACAGCCCAGTCCTGAGACTCTCTTCCACCTGCACCGGCATTAATACTTATGATAGCATTAAGGTGGTCGGTCTTTCCTCCGAGCATTTTCTGAAATTCAACTTTTTCAAGAGCTTTTTCCGTAACAGTGAGGGCTTTTTCAGTATCTTCTTCAAGAGATCCGTCCTCTTCAAGAAGTTCTCTGACAAGGACAAGTTCCTCAAAACTGTTCTCAAGTTTCACAAAAAGTTCAATGCTGCTTTCCAGCATTCTTTTTTCCTTGTTTATCGAGGTCATTCTGCTGTTATCCGACCAGATATCGGGATCTTTCAGAAGTTCATCAAGTTCCACGAGTCTTTTTTTCTTTTCCTCAATATTGAGCGACTTGTAAAGAATGTCCGCTTTTTTTCTGTATTCTTCGATTTTCTGGTCAATTTCCTTAAGGTTCAAAGCCATCTCTACTCCCAGTCCAGATTGTTCAGGTTTATTTTTGCTCCGTACTCACTTATCATTGTGTTCTGGTAGCTGTTCCACTTTTCCTTGTCCTGTGAATTCACAAGTTTTTCAATTATCAGAGGATACGCCCTTAAAAAACTCAGATGTCTTTTATATGCATATCCTGCAACCTCAATGATGGTGTAAAAATTATCACTGTCAAGATATGGTCCCAGAATTTCACCGGGAAGTGATGAAAGAACATCCTTTTTCCAAAGTTCGTCCATTACATCTTCACTGAAAAGACCCCAGTCGCCATTGTTCCTTGAAAGAGTATCGTCATCGGAAAATCTTGCCGACAGCATTCTGATGCTTGCTCCGTTTCTCAGCTGTTCAAGGATCGCTGTCGCGGATTTTTTCGAATATGTCCTTATGGCGTAAAGTCTGTGAAGCTTGTCACGGTGGAACTCGTCCTTGTGCTTGAGGTAATATTTTTTCACAGTCTCGTCATCAATCGAAAAAAGTTCTTTTTTTGTCTTTCTGCGCATGTAGTCAATGACGTTCTTCCTTTTGAAGTCAGTTATCTTGTTGGCTATTTCCGGAATGTTCTCAACACCTTCCTTCATCCCCGCCTCATAGAGCAGCTTGTCGGAAAGTTCACGCATCAAATAGTTTTCTCTCATCTCTTTAGAATCATCAAGACCGTTCCTGCGGAGCCACAGAGTGTATTTTCCCTTGAAATCAGAAACGGAAACCACTTCACCCTTGAAAACATACATTATATTGGAATCGTTGTTCCTTCCACATGAAAGCACAGTGATAAGAACAAGAATAAGTAAGATGAGCCGCTTCATTTTTCCCCCTAAAAGTGGCTGACATTTTACTACAAATGTGTGGACATTACAAGTTGAGCTTATACATAAGATAATTTAGGGGATAAGTGGCATCTTCATACTTTTCTTGATATCTGATGACGGCATCATCAAAATACAAGAAAAGTTATGTTTTAAAAGCAGTTGTTAAGTAATCCTTAACAACTTAAATGGCAAGTAATGGTTAATGAATACAGGGTCTTGAAGTGCTTTTGTTTTTGCTCTTTCTTGAGGTGGCAAAAATTGTAAATCCCAATACACTTGATTCTTTCCTTGTCCTGAAGTAATCTTTCACAGATGAAACAGTTTTAATTTGATTTTATTTGGTGCTTTGATGTTTAAAAATGATGAAAATCATGCCCCGACCCCTCAGGTTAACTTGTAGATGAGGTGTGAAGATGTGGAGTAAAATTCTGAAGTTATCACTATCTTTGTTTTTGTTGTTTATAGCATGTAGCAACAATGACTCTCATAAAATAACTTTGATAGATGTGCTCAATAAAATTGAAAAAGAATATTGTTTTATAAAAAAGGACACAGATGTCCTAGATGTCAGTTTGTATAATGGTTGGGGCCATTTTATGGAGGAAAGATGTGGGAAAAAAGAAAATATACCACTTTCTTTATATGAAAAATGCATAGAAAATAATAAAAACTACTTTTTCAAAGAGACTGTTCCTGAGAAGCTCCTGAAGCAACGCAAATTTTTTGTTTTAACTCTGGGTGAAAGAAAGCCTTTTAATTGTTCTGATGATCAGATTTGTGGATCCGACTATGGAGCAGTTTTTGTTTTAGATTTTAACTCTCTCGATATTATTGAAACCCCAGCTACAAAAGCATATCGCAAAATGGAGTGTGATGTGTTGAAATAGCTGCCAAAAAAAGTCAAATGAGTCAAAAAATTTCCAGACAAACTTAACCCTGTCAAATACATATTAATATTTAAAACATAATTGAATTTTAGATTGCTGTGTGGTAAAATATCCAACTTATTTTACGTGAGGATTTTTGGGGGAAATGATGAGCCGTTTATTTAAGTTCGTTCTGGCAGCTTTGCTGACACTAACTATTCTGTCGTGTGAGATGTTTGACAACTCGGCAGGTTCTTTTCACATCAGGTTCCAGTGGCCGGAAGATGCCAAGCCTGATTTTACAGAGAAGGAATATCACCTTTGGGTAGTTCTCGAGCATTGGGAGGATGGAGACGATGAAAAAGCTTCCATTCTGATGCAGACAGCACCGACAAAGTTCGATGCACAAGGTAAGGCGCAAGTCGATCTCAGTGACGTTCAGTACGGCGAAAATCTTGTGATAAAAGTTGAGATAAGAGGAAGCACAAAGACTCAGGATCGTGTTCTCTACTACGGAAGGAGTGAACTTTTCACGTTCAAGAGCAGCGACAAGGACAAGGAAGTTAAAGTTAAACTGCAGACCCAGGCCACCCCCGGCACGGGGACACAGGACGAAAGCGGCTTCTCGATAAAAATAGTTCAAAACGGCAAAGAAGTTACAAAGATCAACGATACGACCGTATCCGTAAGAATAAAAGTAGTAAACGGCACAAAGATAATCATCGCAAATTCCCTGGCAATATTAGAGCAGTACCTTAATGATAACACATCAGTTACCGACGGTGTTATTGAAAAACCAGTTGCAGAGCTTACTTCAGTTGAAGAGGGCATCTATGACCTTGAAAGCTGGGACCTCAATGTCGGTCTGGACATTGCCGGAACAGCCGGCGGAGAAAGAGTTGTTTTCGGAAAACTTCTCAACGATGAAGGTTACGTTTCTGAAACTGCTCAAGCCTCAGTTGCTGTTGATGTTACCGCCCCGGTAGTCATCAACCCGACAGTTTCTCCAAATCCTGCGAAAATGGGTGATCTGGTCACGGCGACATTCAGTTTCAGTGAAGATATTGATCCTGAAACTCTCGTGCTTGACTGGGATGGTCTTTCATTCACAGTTGATGAAAGTGCAGAAGGCGGAATCGTAAAGTATACATACACCGTTATGCCCGGTGATGAGGAAAAGATATACTCTCTCAAAGGTTCTGCAAAGGACGTTATCGGTAACGGTCCGGTTGAATTTAATATTGGAGACCTTGAGATCGATAGGACCAGTCCGATCATTTCAGATGAAGAAGTGTCTGTAACAGATGATAAAAGCTCTATCAGAAGTGGTGATTCTGTGACGGTGAAATTTAAAGTCAGCGAAGAGATCGAGGGTGTTCCCGAAGTTACAGTTGACGGAAAGAAATTTACACGAGTCGGTGAGGAAACAGAACCTTATGAATTTTCCTACATACTTTCCGATACCGATATTGACGGAACAAAGACGATACTTGTGTCGCTTACCGATAAGGCAAGGAACTCGGATGTTGTCGAACTTGAGCAGAAAGTTAAATTCGACCTCTCTGCTCCTGAAATTGTAAATCCCACAGTTACTCCTTCGGGAGATCCGGGACTGGCAGCTCTGGGCACGAAAATTGAGGTCAGGTTCAACATCAGCGAAACAGTTGATGAACTTAAATTTTATGTGAACGGAACAGAAAATACGGACACTTTCACTGAAACAGTTGACGGGTTGACCTATGTTTACACAAGAACGGTAGATTCAGGCGATTCGGCTGTAAGTGCCTATGAATTTTCGGTTTCCGCAGTCGATTCAGCGGGTAACGAGCTCGCTCAGCAGACTCTCGGAACAGTAAATATTGATGTCGTATCGCCTGAGATTACACAGCATACGATATCGACTCCCAAGGTTAAGCTCTTGGAATCATTCAGTGTAACGCTTAATTTTTCTGAAACGCTGTCATCTCTTTCTCTTCTTGTAGGTTCAAAGGATGTTTCAGCGGGCTGTGTTCTTTCCACTACAGTTACAAATCAGTATGTCTGCACACATATCGCCAATGAGGACAGTGATGAAGGTGACGGTGTCAAGCAGTTCAGTGTAATGATGAAGGATCTCGCAGGCAACTCCTCGACAGTGCAGCTTAAGGATGGTAGCGGAACTAACGAGACAATAGAGTACGATGTTACTCCTCCGGACATTGTTAACCCGGTCATTGCACCTGAAAAGGCTAATCTTGACAGTACAATAGACGTGAGATTCAGTTTTACGGAAAATGTCGATTCCCTGACAGTTGACTGGGGCGGACTCGACGGAAAGTTCACAAGAGACAACGAAGATACCAACAAAAAACTTTTCATATATAAACATAAAGTTACCGAAGAGGACGAAGAGGGAGTTTTTCCTGTGACGGTCACTTCGGCATTTGACGAGGCGGGAAATGAGATAAGTGCCGCCATACTTATCGGAAATGTGGAGATAGACAACAGCGCACCGGAAATTTTCAACACGGAGATAAGCGTTAATGATGACACCGGCAGAAGCTATGTCGTTACAAATGATACTGTTAAGATCGTTTTTGAAGTTCACGAAGCAATAAGTGACTACACAGCAAGGATCGGTCTTTTAAAGATCGAAAGCTGTACTGAGGAAGTTGTAACAGAAGGCACAAAGTACACATGTTCATACACTTCTCCAAGTGCTGATGACGGTGAGGGCACAAAAGATGTTACTGTTGAGGTCAAGGATCTTGCCGGAAATGCGAAATCCTATCCGATCGGGCAGGTGATCTTTGATATGAGCTATCCTGAGATCTCAAGCTCTATCGTAATTCCCGAGCAGGTCAATCTTTCAAGCTCGGATGTTCAGGTCAAATTTTCATTCTCAGAAGATGTAAGTGTTCTGAGCGAAGATGTTACCATTACTGCCGATCCTCCGACAGCTGATCCGCTGACTCTGAGCTGTAACGCCGGAACTGACTACAAAAAACAGTTTACCTGTACTGCGACTTTTGAAGAAACTGATGTAAGAGTTGCCAACTACGCGGTAACGGTTGATGCTTCTGACAGAGCAGGAAATAAGGTTGAAAACGTGGCTGTCGGAACTGTCCAGATAGATAGGGAAAAACCGACAATAACAGTAAGTAACGTCGATCCTGTCTCCGTCAAGAGCGGAGAGACATTTGATGTGACATTTACTGTTAACGAAACTCTTGCGGCAGCTCCTATCGTAAAAATCGGAGAGAAGGAGCTTCCCGGGACAGAGTGTAGTGAAATTTCTGCAAATAACTATAAGTGCACACATGAAGCAAATGCCGATAATGATGAAAGTGACGGAACAAAGTCCATTACTGTCAATCTAAGAGATCCGGCCGGAAATATCAGTACGGAAATTCTTGGACAGACTGTTTCATACGATGCGACAAGACCTACTATTATCAACACGGTAATACTTCCTGAAGCTGATGCAAACCGGTATGATTCAAATATCCAGGTGCGATTCAGTTTTTCTGAATCAATAGACTATCCTGCAAGCTTCGATTTTAAAGTTGAATCGGCGCAGGGATACACTCCGCCGACATTCAGCTGTTCAGCTACGGGAACCAGCAATCAGTCGTTCATGTGTGAAGGGACTTATGCTGACATAAATACTGATGTTGATACACTTACTTTCAGTGTGAAAGCATCGGATATAGCGGGAAATACGCTTAAAGAGGCTGATGCCTATGAAGTTCTGGGAACGCTGGATCTGGATAGGGATCCTGCTGAAATAGTTTTCGGTGATATTCTTCCGGCAAATGTTAACAAGTCAACGGCTGAAGTGACAGTTGAGTTTACAGTTGATGAAACACTCTCAGAAAATCCGAGAGTTTATCTAGGGTCAATTATGAGCGTAACTCCTTTCACTGCAACAATTGATGGAGATACTACCAATTACGTATATAAGTTTTCAGATCTTTCCGGGCTCAGTGACGGTTATGTTTCAGTATCTGTCGAAGTTGCGGACTCTTTCGGAAATAATTCGTCAAATGAATATTACAACGTTATAACAGTTGACAGGACTTCGCCATCCGTAATGACGTCAAGTCTTTCACCTTTAGATATCAATGTTCAGACAGAAGATCTTCAGGTGTCGTTAACTTTTTCAGAGCCTGTTGACAGTTTTGACGGTTCGGGAATTACATCATCTCCCTCTGTTTTCACCAGCTGGACCTGTCAGAATCCGGGTGGCGGAAAGCAGACCTTTATCTGTACACATGACCTTTCGGGTCTGACACTTTCCGATGTGGATCACGAGTTCTTTGTTGAAGCTGAAGATCTGGCAGGTAACTCTCTTGAAAGTTCTCCGGTAAGTATCGGAACAGTAAATGTTGATAAAACCTATCCGACAGCGACATTCAACTCGGTTTCGCCTCTTGCGATAAATAAGGCTGAAACAACATTGACAGTCTCTTTTACCGTAAGTGAAGATCTTGACAGAGATCCTGTTGTAAAAATAGGAAGTGATCTGTTTTCTTCTACACCGAAATCTAATTCTGATCATGATTACATCTATGAATTTACAAATCTCGATGATCTTTCTGACGGAAATAAAGATGTTGCTGTGATCCTGACAGACCTTTCAGGAAATGAGAAAGAAACGGCTTACGAGACACAGCTTGATGTAGATAGAACTTCACCGACAGTCACTCCCGGAGGTGTGGCTCCTGCAGTTGCAAATGAAAATACTGAAACTGTAACGGTTTTCTTCAGTTTTTCAGAAGCGGTTTCCGGCTTTGATTCTGGTGACGTAACTGTTTCACCGGACGGTGTTCTGACAGCTTATAACTGTACAAATCCGACAGGTGATAACCAGTCATATAAATGTGCTTTTGACCTTTCCTCAGTATCTCCGACAGACGGAATTTATGAATTCTTTGTCGAGGCGTCAGATGTTGCCGGTAATCCGATGGAATCCGCTCCTCAGAAAGTTGGTGAATTTCTGCTCGATACTGATGGTTTTGAGATCACGTTTGACAGTGTAGGTCCAACAACCGTCAACAGTTCGACCGGATCAATAACAGTTGTATTTACTACAGGTGAAGTTCCCGGAGACACTCCTATTGTTAAGATAGGAACAGAACTTTCTTCAAGTACTCCTGATTCGGTAACTAACGGCGGTCGTACTTTCACCTATATCTTTAATAATCTGTCAGCATTGTCCGACGGTCAAAAAGAAGTCTTTGTAAGTGTTGAAGATGAATCTGGAAATATCGTTCCGGCCACATGGAGCGGAACAATAGATGTGGATAAGACAGAGCCTTCTGTTATCTCTTCCTCTGTCGGTCCGGATAATGTTATCGTGCTCACCGATGAGATCACAATGAGCATCAGTTTCAGTGAAGAAATGAGCGGATTCAGCGGATCTGATATCACCGTTTCACCTTCAGGAGTTCTTGCAGCGGCGAGCTGTTCGTCTCCAAGTGGAGATAACCAGACCTTCATCTGCACGATCGATATTTCAGCACTTACTGATGCAGCAAACGATGACTATGAATTCTATGCATCCGGGACTGATGCTGCAGGGAATACGATGAGTGCGCCTCAGCTTCTAGGTGATGTGAGAGTTGACAGGAAGATACCGTCATTTATGGTGGATTCCTTTACTCCTGCAGAGGTTAGTCTGGCTACAGCTCAGGTAAGTATAACATTTAC
>CAZTKP010000004.1:0-6554 GCA_964614215.1 uncultured Spirochaetales bacterium
CCTCTTTCTTTTCACTCTCTTCCTTTTTTGTCATAAAGTTTGTGAAAACTCCGCCGAAAACCCCGGTAACAAGAGCAATGACCGGCCTCAGAATCGCAAAAGGAAGCCCTATGAGCGACCATGTGACCAGAATTGAGTCCACACCTGTCTGAGGCGTTGAAATGAGAAAAGAAACCGACGCTCCTTTTGATGCACCGCTCTTGTGAAAAGACACCCCTGTAGGGATCACTCCGCATGAACAAAGCGGAAGCGGAACACCTAGGAGTGAAGCGTTGATAATACTTTTAACATCTTTTCCGCCGATATATTTTTTAAGTTTTGTTCCCTTAAAAAGTTCATTGAGAACTCCTGCAATTATAAACCCCAGCAGAAGGTAGGGAGACATCTCAAGATAGATATCAGCAAAGTTATTTAGAAATTCGAGCATAACCCTGTCTCCATAAAATAAGTATTAAAAAAACAACTCCCGAAACCAGAGTGATCGTCGCACCTGTCGGAAGATTGTAAAGATATGAAAAAGTCAGACCTGTGAAAGAGAAAAAGAAGTTTATCAGACCTGAAACAATGATAATAAGATGAATTTTCTTTGTAAAAAGAGCGGCAGTTGCAGCAGGAAGACTTAAAAAAGCGATAACAAGAACAAGTCCCACAACTTTCATAAGAATTACAACGGTGAGAGCTATCATTGTGAGCATAATGATGTAGATTGTCGCACTCTTAATTCCCCGAAGTCTCGCAAACTCCTCATCAAAACTGACAAAAGCGAACTGACGGTAAAAGACCAGAGCAGTGATAAGAGTAATGACAGCAAGAACAGAAAGGATGATAAGATCGCTATCTGAAACCAGAAGAATGTTCCCGAACAGATAACTTGTAATATTTACCGAATAACCAGGAGTCAGATACATAAAAATAATTCCAGCCGACATCCCGCCTGCCCACAGAGCCCCGATGACAGTGTCTTCATGCTGAGAAACTTTCAGCTTTATCAGTCCCAGAATTATTGCAAATACAATGGATGAAACTATCGCTCCGCCAAAAGGTGACCAACCGAAATAAACTGCCGCTCCCACTCCACCGAGAACAGCATGGGCAATTCCGCCTGCTACAAAAGTGATTCTGTTTATATTTACAAAAGTCCCGGATATTCCGCAGGAAACAGATGCAAGAACAGCGGCAAGCAGAGCATTCTGAAGAAAACCGTATGTGAAAAAAGCACTCAGAACGTCCATCTTATATCCCGCAAGTATGTTTTATCATTAAGCTTTTCCTGTTATACAGAACATCTATATCATCTGATGTAATTTCCGTCGTCTTGTGACAGACCATCGTTTTATTTACGCAACCTATCTTGTTAACAAACTGTGAAACAAAGCCCAGATCATGTGATACCATGAGAATCGTCATCCTTTCGTTGAACTCTCTAAGCATATCGTAAATGTCCTTTTCAACTGTGCTGTCAACACTCGCAACAGGCTCATCAAGAAGAAGTATTTCAGGATCACTGACAATTGCTCTGGCAACTAGAGCTCGCTGCTTAAGTCCGCCTGAAAGTTCACCGAAACGCATGTTCTTTCTATCTGAAAGCCCGACCTTTTTCAGTGCTTTTTCAACAGCTTCTCTATCCTTTTTTGACGGGAACGGGAAAAAGTCTCCTGAGGTCATAAGACCCTGAAAAACAACATCTTCAACACTTATAGGGAACTTCATATCATGGTGAGAGAACTGAGGAACATAGCCGATCTTTTTACACCCTGCACGGGTTATCTTCTTCCCCGAGACCAGAATTTCCCCTTCATCAGGATGGATCAGCCCCAGTATCAGTTTGAGGATCGTTGTCTTTCCCCCGCCGTTGGGACCGACGATCGCAAAAAAATCTCTATCCTCCACATCGAAACTGATATTTTCAAGAACTTTTGTCTTTTCATAGGAAAAGCTGACGTTATTTAAACTGATCCGGTACTGCATGAAACAGTCCTCTCTGAATTTCTTTTGCCACTTTATCAAGATTTATAATTATGTCCTCTTCCATCGGATCGAGAACCTTTATATCTGCTCCTGAACTTTTGGAAACAGACTCCATTATCGAGGTAGGGAACTGTTTCTGAACAAAAATACTTTTTACATAGGATTTTTTTATCAGATCTATTAACTTTCCCATCTGTGCAGCAGTTGGCTCCTTCCCTTCGACCTCTACAGGAACCTGAAAAAGTCCGAAACGGTCCGCAAAGTAACCCCAGGAAGGATGATAAACGACAAAATACTTTCTTGCCGAATCTTTGAACATATCAAGGAATTTATCGTGAAGCATTCCCAGCTCATCCCTAAGTTTGACGTAATTTTTCATATACATTTCACTATTATCCGGATCAGCCTTGATAAGCACCTTAAAAGTGTTTTCCGCCATCTGCATAAGATTGATGGGATCAAGCCACACATGAGGATCATTAAGGCCGTGATCGTGACCATCATGTCCGTGATGCTTAAATTCTCTGAGTTTTATTCCCTCATGCATCTTTACAAAAATCAGATCCTTAAACTCAGCTTTGAGTCTGTCAATAAACGTACTTTCAAAAGGAAGACCAATGGTGAAATAGTATTTTGACTTTCCAACTCCGATTATCTTTTCAGGTCCCGGCTCATAAGTTGCAGGCGATGCACTTGGCGGGAGCATAACATTAACATCGACATGCTCCCCGGCAATTCTTTTAACAATGTATGCCTGAGGCGGAATACTCACCGTAACACTTAGTTTATCTGAACCCATAGATAGTTTTTTACAACCACCGAAAAGAAAGATCACTACTATTAAAATGAGACAACTTCGTTTCATTTTTTCCTCCGAAAATAACTCTCCCCAGTCCTCTCTTTCAAAAAAAGAGGGAGAAACATGATACATTCCTTATCTTTTTGAGTCAAATAACATATTACATGTCCCAAATATCCTTGACAAAAAAATATAGGATACGATTCTTAACTAAATGTTCCATGGAGGGGAACTTGTCGCTTTACAAAAAGATAACTGACGAGCTTAATAAACTTGAATATGCAGGTGCATTAAGAAAGCTCAGAACTGTTGCTGACCGTAATGGACAAATGATAGAAGTTAATGGAAAGATTTATCTCAACTGTTCATCAAACGACTATCTGGGGATTGCAACAGATAAGGATCTTAAAAAAGAGTTTTTTGAAAGCCTTGATCTTAACTCAATTGAACTTTCCTCCAGCTCTTCAAGACTTCTTTCAGGAAATTTTGAAATATTTGAAAAGGTTGAAAAACAGTTAGCAGAACTATTTGGAAAGCCCGCCGCACTTTACTTTTCAAGCGGTTATCACATGAACGCAGGATTTTTCCCCGCAGTTTATGGAAAAGGTGATCTCATTGTTGCGGATAAACTCGTTCACGCAAGTATTATTGACGGAATTATGCTGAGCAAAGCAGATTATCTTAGATACCGTCATCTTGACTACGATCAGCTTGAAGAAATGCTCGAAAAAGATCGTGAAAAGTATGAAAACTGCGTGATAGTTACAGAGTCAGTTTTCAGTATGGACGGAGACATTGCAAACCTTGAAAAGATCGTTGAGATCGCTAAGAAATACAACTGTGAAACTTATGTCGATGAAGCTCATGCCGTGGGCTGTTTCGGTGAAAAAGGCGCGGGGATCTGTGAAGAGGAAAATTTAACTCAACTTGATTTTATTGCAGGAACTGTCGGAAAAGGACTTGGCGGGATCGGTGCGTTCATCGCCTGCGAAAGTGTCGTTAGAGACTACCTCATAAACAGATGCAGATCATTCATTTTCACCACAGCTCTTCCACCTATAAATCTTGAGTGGACGAGCTTTGTTCTCTCTAAATTACAGTGGTTGAATGATCGTAGAGAAAAGCTTCGGGAAAAACATCAGCTCCTGAGAAAACTTCTTCAGGATAAAGGACTTGAAACTAAAGGGAACTCTCAGATAGTCCCTGTAATTATCGGAGAGGATGAAAAAACATTAAAGATCGCAGACAAGTTACTTGCAAATGGAATCTTTGCTCCCGCCATAAGACCTCCGACAGTGAGAAAAGGCACCTCAAGACTCCGCTTTTCGCTTACAGCAGACTTTAGCTTGGAACAGGTGAAGTTCGTAGCACAGAATGTCTTCGGGGCTTTAAAATGAAAATGTCATGGCTGCATAAGAACGGAAACAGTGAACTCATCATCTTTTTTTCCGGCTGGGGAATTGAACCGACTGACATGAAATTCTTAAAAAGCGATCAGTTCGATGTTGTCATGCTGCACAGTTTCACTTCGCTTAATGATCCGGAGATAGATCGTGAAAACTATGAAAAAGTTATAGTCATCTCTTTTTCCTTCGGAGTTTATTTCGCAGGTCTTATCAACCTTCGATCAGATGAGAACTACGCTTTTAACGGCACTTTGAAACCTGTTGACAACAAACACGGGATAAGAGAGATTATTTTCAATAAAACGCTTGAGAACCTAGATGCCGCTAACTACAGACAGTTTATTTCAAACATGTTTGATGATGAACTGCAAAGCAAAAGATTCCTTAATGACAGAGTATCTCCGGACATTGCTGAACTTAAACAGCAACTTAGCTTTATTGACAGCTGCGAGCTTCAAAAATCAGATAGAAATTTTGATAAAGTGTTCATCTCCGGAAACGACAAAATAATCCCGACAAAAAATCAGGAACGTTTCTGGACTCAAACAAAAACTGAGACAATCAACAGCGGACATTTTCCTTTTTTTAAATTTTCAAGCTGGGATGAGATGGTTGAAAAATGCAGAAAGTAGATAAAGAATTTATCACAAAAAGATTTAGCGCCTCTTTAAAAGATTACGATTCTTCCGCAACTGTCCAGAAAACCATGGCAGCTGAACTCGTTAGATCAGTCATGAGTGTGAATACGAACTTTAACAGGATCTTTGAAGTTGGCTGCGGTACCGGCAGACTCACAAAAGAAATTTGCAGCAACCTAAAATTCAACGAGTTCTTCTGCAACGACCTGTCACAGGAAACATTTGAATTTATTGATAATTTATGCAAAAGGGACAACTTCTTCGCTTTTGACGGTGAGCAGACTGAACAGTATCCTGACAAGCTTGATCTAATAGTTTCAGGAGCTGTTTTTCAGTGGTTTGAGAACCTGCCGCAGTATCTTAATAAAGTATCAGATAAACTTAAAAAGAAAGGACTCATCGCCTTCTCGACTTTCGGAAGTGAACAGTATTGTGAGATAAGACAGATAACGGGCAACTGCCTAAGGTATTTTACAGAAAATGAACTTTCGAAATTAATCTCCGAAAAATTTGATGTCGTGCTATTCCATGAATGGAAACAGATACTTAAATTCAATTCAGTCAAGGAGATAATGTCGCATATAAAGGAAACAGGTGTATCAGGCATCGGTTCAAAGGCATCAAAGAAAATGCCTTTAACAGAGTTTCGGAAAAAATATCGGGAGCAGTTTCTTAAAAACGGAGAGCTTCCTCTCACATATAATCCGCAAATTTGGATATTAAGGAGAAAATGATGAGAACTTTCTATGTAACGGGAATTGACACAGAGATAGGTAAGACTATCGTAACCGGCAAGATCGCCGCCTATCTCAACAGAACCGGTCTTAAAACAACAACTATGAAACCTATTCAGACAGGATGCACAGGAATTGCTGAAGATATTCTCAAACACAGAAAGATAATGGGTGTGGAACCGGATAGTTTTGATAAAGATCAGATAACAAACCCTGTCGTTTTCAGATTCCCTGCCAGTCCGCATCTCGCTGCGGAACTTGAAGACAGTTCAATAGACTTCGAGCTCATTCACAGCTCAATCGAAACACTGAAGAAAAACTTTGACTGCGTTCTCATTGAAGGAGCCGGAGGTATCTACGTTCCGCTTACGAGAGACTACACTTCGCTGGACTTCGTGAAAGATAAGGGATTCCCCGTGATAATTGTGAGCTCTCCGCGTCTTGGAAGCATCAACCACACAATGTTGACAATAGAGATCCTTAAAAACTCAGGCGTCAGAATTGCCGCACTTATCTATAACCTCTTTCCTCCTGAAAAAGACGAGATCACAAGCGATTCGATAGGTGTTATAAAAAGATTTTCAAGAAAGCTGGGACTTGAATTCCCATTTTTTATAAATCCTTATAGCGAAAGGCTGACCGACCAGGTCGATTTTAAGGGTCTGATCTAGAAATAATCACATTCAGCACCGAAAACTCCATCAACACAATCATCCGGCCAGCAATCTAACCAGCCATGCCATGGATCTTCAGCTTCACTGCAGGTGTCTTCGTAACACTCGTCTTCGTATCCGAAACCACCTTCATGATAACCGTAACTACACTGCTCACAGTGAGTTCCCTGATAACCTTCAAAAGGATCACAATGACATGTGGCAACACCATTATCAATCGTGCATTTGTTAAATGCATTTGAAGCTGATTCGTTACAATCCCAGAGATTGCAGCTTACAAGACATGTCCCGTTGTTATCTTCATCCTGATAGTTAGTATCGCAAACACACTTTGG
>CAZTKP010000004.1:6654-27737 GCA_964614215.1 uncultured Spirochaetales bacterium
ACTGTTTCATCAGCAACTTCATCAACAGTTTCATCAGACACCTCAGACTCATCGGACTGGTCAGACAAGTCGTTGGACATGTCAGACTGGTCGGAGTAGTCCTGATTATCATCCGGCTGAGTAAAATTATCCGTTATCGCTGAATTATCAGGTGTCCCCCCCTGATCCTCAACACAGAAACCGTCAACACAGATCATTCCCGCTGCACAGTCAAGAGTTGTAATACACTGAGCTTCATCCTCAATAGCACAGGACGTTATCAACATGGAAACAGAAAGAAGAAACAGAAACAAACCCTTTTTCATTTTATCCCTCACAAAAAACACACTCGGTCTTTTATACGGAAATTTAACTGAAATTCAACTGATAGTTACTGAATAGCGATATTCTGAGCAGAAAAATCGTCTTTTAGCTCCATAGCTGTAAGAGAGATCTCGTTAAGTCCTTCAGCGGTTATCTCGGCTATAGTTACTGAAGAAGATTCATCATTTGAACTACGGAAAGAATGAATGAGAACATGATCTTCAAAAGGTTCACCTTTTAGTTTTATCATGGGCTCGGTTAGATCGTGAGTCTCTTTTTTGACATAGGTGATGTCAGAACCGTCTATACCGAGCGTTGCACCTTTAAAAAGAGAATTGAGCGCCACAGCTGTTTTTCCGTCATCACTAAGTGTAATATAATCAGGATCACCCAGCTCATCGTTACTGAAAGATGTCACAAGCTCCATTGTTTCATTTCCGTCATAAGAGAATAATTTGAAAAGACCTGCATCATCTGAGTATTCGCTTGAATTTGATATCAGGATCTCGTTATTCTGTGACACGCCGATAGTTCTAATGGAAGGGCCTGAACTGTTCTCACCCTCAACTCCCCAGATATCAAACCACTTTATAACTGTCGGAGTGTCTCCTTCAATGTTAAGTAGAGCCATGTCATCAGGTCCGGCTGAGCCTACAGAATCATCTTGCGGGATAAAAAATTCCTTTCCACCTTTAACAATTGCTTTTTTCCCGCCGGGAAGAATGGTAAAAGCTCCGGGGACATGCATTTCAGGGTGTTCCTCGGCTATTTCAGCATGCCCGGAACTATCAACTATCATTGTGTAGATACCACCGGAATAGGTTGAATAGTCAGAGGTTTCAATTGGATTGCCGTAAGTAAGAAAAAACCGGTAAGGATCATTAGGGTCGGCAGTTACTTCATCAAAGATAACTCTTTCCGTTGAATCACCTCTGTCCTTAAGGTTCGGAAGAATAATTCCAGTCTGAGCAATACACAGAGTTCTTTCAACGAGTGCAAAAAGCGTTACATGCCCCGTCTGCCATGATGAAAGTGCTGCAAGGCGACCGTTGGAGTTAAAACCGATCCCTCTAAGGTCTGTGTCAGTTTCAAAATATTTTTCGGTATCAACAACAGTTCCGTCATCTTTAAGGACATGAACGTAAACTCTCCACGCTAATTCAGAATCACTATAATCTCTGGCAGTAACAAGCATAATGCGACCTTCAGGGATATCCGTCACACAGGTTTTCCCTGTCGTATCGAAATCCCCAAGGAATTCTTCTGAAGATGTGTCATCGTCGGACATTTCAGACTGGTCAGACTGGTCAGACTGGTCAGACTGGTCGGACGAGTCGTCGGACACCTCAGACTGGTCAGACTCGTCGGACGAGTAGTCGGACTGGTCGGACTGGTTAGACAAGTCGGAGTCGTCGTTCCCATTCCCCGAAGTGGAGCAAGCGACAAAGAGCAATAATATCAAAAGGATAGCTAGTTCTTTCATTATCTCTCCTATTTATCCACACAGAGGTGATAGTTCATATCACAAACCTGTGTTTCAGCATCACAAAGGTAGTTGTCCCAACAGAAAACAAAGTCATTTTCAGGAACTATCTTTAAATTAAAATCAACAAATTCACCCATAGCATTGAGATCGGTATTTCCGCTACCGTCCTTCTTGAATATTGCAACTTTCGTGAGATAATCTCCGACATTCTCATCTCCTTCAGGAAGAACGAGGTTCACCCACACTGATCCATTCTGAGAACCGCTTGAAGTCTGAGTGTTTTCAAATAGAAGGTAGTTTGTCCAACCGTCACCCACGATCATGAACGCTGTGGGCGCAGTATCCTCAGTAGTTACCTCGAAGTATTCCCAGTCAAGATAGAAAAGCACGTTCATTCCGGGGTAACCTGAACCATAAAGAACAGAACCTTCCGAGTGCAGTTCAAAGACCGGTTTCTGTACTGCAGGAACTGGTTGAGCAGTATTTTCGTTAAATGAACTGTAATTTATCTGAAAGTAATCAGTTCCTGAATGTTCCTGAGGAATCGGAAGAGGTTTTTTCGTTATTGTGACTTCCGGATATTCTGAACCGATCTGTACTTTTTCAAAAAACACCTGACTTTTCTCCAACTCAACATCCTCATCGGGAACTTCAATATCGTAATCAACACCTTCAGAATCAGGTATCGTATCATCGTCGCTTACTTCAAGAGCGCATGTTGCATTTCCTGAGCCTGACTTATCATCATCACAAACTTTTTTAGTTCCGGAATAAGTTATTGCCGCAGCAGGATCGTCCGCACATTCTTCAGTGCAGGGCCATGTTCCTACTCCTCCGGCAAAAGCTATCGTTCCGCAGGAAGCGCTAAGGAAATTACCTTCTATGGCCATAAACGGATTACCGAACATGCTGCAGAATTTTTCCGCAAGAGATTCCATATAGCCCTTAAGGCCTGTTGCATCAACTATCTTGCCTGCCACCCAACCGACAGCTTTGTAGATTCCAGCCGCAATAGTGCTCATTTTCTCAACTTCGTACTCCGCATTTTTAAATGCTTTTCCGGCGACCGGTATCATGTTTCCCATTCTTTTTGTCAGAGCATCCTTCAGTTTATCCATCAGGGAATCGACCAGAGCTCCGCCTCCTTTGTTGCACAGTCCGCTGACGATGTTAACTTTTATTGAAGCATCAATTTTTGTGGAGCTGCCTACGCCCATTTCCGGATTCGAGACTTCAACCTTTATATCACCAAAAGACGGAACATACTCGGCAACCATACCGATAATATCCGAAACTGCTCCCACAATATTTGTAAGTGCGTTCATGAACTCAACGGCCGGACCGATAATAGGCGCCTTGTTAAGCGGCCACCAGTCGAGATATTCAAGAACGGATGTAACATCATCATTGATATCAGCAATTGCCGAAGCCGCATCCGCGATCTTTCCGAATCCGCAGATGAGACTGATCATAGCTTCACCTACAGCCGGTGTTCCGAAACCCGCTTTAAAATGAGCATTCTGTCTGAGAATATTTGTGTTGTAAATGACCTTTTCTGTCGCCTCGATCAGCTGTGTGTTCAGTGAATCAAGACCTTTTGCCTTCGCATATCTTTCAAACTGTGCCTTGGACACATCGTCCATTCTGTTGAAAGCAACATGGAAATTTCCGTAAAAATCATCATACTCATCTGATGCAGCCTGGATCATTCCGACAAGAACTGCCTTTTCATCGGCACTTGCATCATCAATATTATCAGCATACTCTGCAACACCGTCTTCCATGGCCTCAATTGCCATTCTAAGATGTCCCATGGTCTCAAGAACCTTTGATCCCGGTTTTGTTTCAGCCTGCGGAAGCGGTCTTATTGTCAGGTCCTCAACGAGAGTTTTTTCCGTTTCGCCCTGTTTGAGAACAACTTTGAATTTTCCTTCCGTTTTAAGACAGATGTACTTCGGAGGAATAACAAATGTTCCGTAACCTGGTCTCACAGAATCAAAAATGACTTTCTCAGCCTCTTCTTTTCCTTCCATATCAGCAAGACAGTCATTGTCCCAGGAGAGTGCTTTTAGAGCGGCAGCGGCAGGTTCAATTGCCACAGAAGTCTCAGCAGAAACGTTGAGAAGCATAGGATCGATTATCATAATAGGATCACCTGAAGCGGTAAACATGATGGGATCTCCCGACATGATGGGGTCACCTGACATGATAGGATCACCTGATTCATTTACTCCGCCCTGAATATAAACAGGAGCCTTTCCTGATTCAGTCGCAGTTTTAAGGATCTCAAGATCGTTTCTGTCAACTCTGCTATCAAGATTGAAGTCACTTGCCTTGACCTGTGAATCGGTCATCGTGTCTACACCGTCAAGATAATTTCCAAGAAGTGTTATATCATTATCATCAACTGTTCCATCATCGTTAAGATCACCGATTAGATAAGTTTTTGTATCGTCAAAGATCTTAAACACCGCTCCGGTATTGACTACAGCCTCAGCACCGTCTTTCACAGCTACTTTCAGCATATGGTCACCTGCAGCCGAAAAAGTCAGTTTTATCTTTTTATCCGTCGCTGTTCCTTCTGTAAGTGTGGCTTCAGCAGGAATAGTCCACTCATAGGTCGTGTCACCCTCTGCGCTTCCTCCTGTTACAAAAACTTCAGCCGTAAATTCTGTTGAAGTGGTGCCGCTCATTTTTGAAGTTTTAACGAGCACGGAAAACTTCTCGAACTCAGGATCGTAACCACTCAGGTCAAAACCGAACTCGTCCGCAAGACCGTCGGAATCATTAACTTCCTGATCTGTTGTCATACTGTCGTCATCAGCATCGCTCTTGTCTGATGAGCTACACGCCCCGAAGACAACCATCACCAGAATAACAATTAAAAATAAAAGTTTCTTCTTCATTTCACACCTCGAAAATTAATTAAACTCAAAAGTTATCTCATTAACTCGATTATCCATTTCATCGGTATCAGATAGCCGACACCCCAGCTTGTTAAGTTTGCCGCATAGGCGATAACAAGCGGGAACCATTTCTTTTCCGGTTTAAGCATCAGATAATAGATACCAGCTTCTATCAGCGGAATGAAAGTCAGTTCCTTTACGTAAATATTGTTAATAAATTCAAGCCATTGATACGGATCATTCCTTAAAAGAACAACAACAACGGGAAGGACTCCGATAAAAAGAGGATGAGTCGCCAACTGAGCAACAAGTCCTGCCGCAACTGATCGTCCTGCACTCTTTTTTAGAAATCTCGTTGAAAGAAACGCAACTACAGGCAGTTCCAGAACAAGTGTCAGTATAAAAGTATAAAGATAAAGAACTATCCATATATCGTAACGCAATTTTTAATTACCGCCCGTTTGTTTTTCAATTTCACGACGCATCTTCTCTTCCTGGTCCTTTGCCTGTTTATCAAGAGATTTCTTAAGATCTTTAAGGTCCTCGTTGATCGTTTTGCCTTGACCGCTCTTTATCGGGCTGACAGCCTGACTTGTTGTCTGCATATTCATAAGGTAATAGATTATTAGCAAAGCTCCAATAATAGAAAGTATAAATCCGACACTTTTCATTTTTTGCCTCCAGGTTAAGAAATTCGCTATATTTTACATTACCTGTATTTTTTATCAACTTATTGACATGCAAGTTTTCGCGAAATATATTCCATTGAAAATTGCTTCGGAGACTTAAAATGGGAAAGAACATATTCGGTTATACAACGGGTGAAGAAATATCACATTCAGTTTCACACGGAATAGGTGCAGCACTTTCAGTTGCCGGTCTTGTGATCTCAGTTGTGATGGCGGCCGGGACAGGAAGTGCAATAAAGATCGTGAGCTTTGCAATTTTCGGGACTTCGATGATACTTCTGTACACTGCTTCGACCCTTTACCACGCTTTCACACAGAGAAAGGTGAAACAGGTCTTTCAATATGCCGATCATATAACGATCTTTATTCTTATCGCAGGAACCTACACACCGATCGCTCTGATACTTCTTGGAGGAGCGTGGGGATGGACACTTTTCGGTCTTTCCTGGGGACTTGCCATTGCGGGAATTATTTATGAAACTCTCTTCATGGAACGCTATAAATGGGTCTCTATATCTATCTATCTCGGAATGGGATGGATAGCCGTTGTAGCAATAAAACCGCTAATGGAGCTAATGCCTTTCGGACTTTTCATGTGGATCCTGGTTGGAGGCCTCTTCTATACTTTCGGCTCTATCTTTTATCTCATCGAAAAGATCAAATTCTTCCATTTTATCTGGCATCTTTTCGTCATCGCCGGAACTCTCTGCCACTTTTTCGGATTAATTTTTTATCTGATTTAAGATCGCATCTCATCTAGTTAGCAAAGTAGCCATATTTCTTTGACACTAACTGTATTTTTAATAAAATGTTACATCCTTGAGATATTGTGTTAGGAGGATTTAATTGAAGCTTCCAAGAAAAATCATCTTATTATTATTTATAACTGCTTTCTTTTCCAACCTTTACGGAGAAAATGAAATAAAAATTGTTAATGGAACGGCTACAAATTACTTAGAATTCAGAGGCGTGGTAGGATTAGTTATTGATGTCGGTGGTGGATATGTGGGTATCTGCACTGCAACCTTTATTGATCCTGAAGTACTCCTTACTGCCGGACACTGTGTTTTTGTAAGAGATGAATATGGTAATATTGAATCAGATGCTGTTTCAAATCCCTCCATAATAAATATTCACAACGGAGCTACGATCAATTATTTCAGCCCGATCGCAAAAGCTGAGAAAATAATCATGCATGAAAATTGGGATGGAATTCTTGAAACTGATTATTTTGATGATCTAAATGATATTGCTCTCATTAAAATTGACACAAGAATCACTGATCTTGAAATATATGGATTAAGAGAAGATCCTATCGAAGAAGAAGGTGATATCGGAACAATTGTAGGATATGGAATATCCAGCAACAACGGAGAAGACAGCGGAACACATAGAAAAGGAACAGAAACTATTATTGACATGAACGAATTTAGAAGCAAATCCTTTACAGCAGACAGCCCCTCAAACACATGTTCAGGAGATTCGGGCGGTCCTTTTTTCACTTATCAAAGCGGAGACTATGTCATTTCAGGAGTGACATCTTATCATACAGGAACATGCACAACACAAAACGAGTTTGTTCACGTTCTTTCATATGTGGAATGGATCGATGAAAAATTAAGAACACTTACCGGTCACGGCCTTGACCGAATATGCGGAAATAAAGTTGTTGAAAGTGGCGAAACCTGTGAAATTTCTCAGAAAAAGAACTGTAATCTTCTTGACAGCTCACTACCCTCTTCAAATACTGCTTCCTGCAACGACTATTGCAATGGATGGAATATTTCGGAGTGCCATATATGCGGGGATGGGTATGTCACGGGAGATGAATTTTGTGATAATAATTCAAAACCATGTAGCGAATTGAACTCATTAAGGCCAGTTGGTACTGCTTTCTGTAATAGTTTCTGCTCAGATTGGGATACTTCAAACTGTGAAAAAGAAAATGATGGAAGTGAAAACGATGAAAAAGATGAAACGGAGAATCCTTATGAAGACAAATACGAATGTGGAAACGGTGTTCTTGAAGTCGGTGAACAGTGTGACGAAGGTATGTGGAATGGATTTGACGGCATTGACTGCACAAAAGACTGTATGAAAATCAGCAATAATAACGGTGGATGTGCAATAACTATCTTTTAGAATTGGAGGACAAAACATGAAAAGATCGTTTACTCTGGCTCTTCTTACATTTGTGTTCGTTATTTTCTCCGGCTGTGACGAAAATGAGTTAAAAACTTCAGATGTTACCGGGATATGGCGCTTTATGAATAGTTTCTCACTGGAATCAGGAAATTGTGAAAACTCTTACGAAAGTTATTACGATGAATATGATGAAGATGACTTCGTCTATATTTATGTTGAAACCGGGGGTTCAAATCTCTTAAAAATATCTTATTGTTGTGATATAGATGAGGATGACGGCTCAATTTATGACTGTGATCCTAGTTGTGAAAAAAGAACTCCTGCCGGCGTTTTTGAATTTAAGAACAATGCTATTCTTTGGGCAGAAGAAGCTGAAACTGTTGATTTAAGCACTGAAATATTAAAAGAAGTGGACTGTGACCTGGAAATTAAGGAAACAAGTGCTATTGAATTGACCTCTAAGGTTTCTGGAATAATTTATTCCGAAATTTCTTACAAAACAAAGGGCAATGACTGCAATAGTGATGAAGTTAACAATTTCTTTTATGATTATTTTGATACTGCAAACTATAAAGACTGCTCTGAAAAATGGTCAACAGAAATAAAGAGATTCCAGTAATATCTTTTCTTAATTTTTATATTAATTAAAAATCTTAAAAATAGCATCAAAAACTGCCTGTCTAAACAGTTTTATCTGGTTGAGGTTATCGGGGGTATATTTCTGGGAATGGGTTCTGTTTGTTAAGATCGTGATGACAAGATCGTTTTTGGGACAGATGAGGAAGGCTGTTCCTGTCCAGCCGAGGTGTCCGCTGCATTTGGGGTCAGCGAGAGAGCCGTAATTTGAGTCTTCTCCTTCCTTTTTATCAAATCCTCTCTGGGCAACTATCTGTTTTTTAAACCACGGTTTTTTAAGCATTGCTGTGTAATACTTAGAAATATCTTGTGCTGTTCCGAAAAGGCCGGCGTTTCCAGTCACTCCGCCTAGGAAATCACAGTTTCTATCCTCAACTACGCCCTGAATTGTTCTTTTTTTCTGATAGTTATATGAAGTTGCGGCGATCTGAGATCTTTTCACACCGTTTTTCAGAGGACTGAACTTTAAGGAAGTTTTCTCACCGAATTCCTTTTTGAGAAAATCGTCAAATGCCTTATCAAGTGTCTTACCGGTGATCTTTTCAAGAATGAAACCGAGCAGAATATAGTTGATATCACTGTACCTTGATTCGCTGTCACAGTTAGCTCCCGCGATATATTCTAGCACAGCGTCCTTTCTCTTATCAATAGGTTTACTGTTGAGACTGCAAAGATCAAGCCAAGCCGGAAGACAAGTGTTGTGAGTCAACAGGTCGTTAAGCGTAAAGTCTTGTTTTATTTGAGGAAAGAACTTCGTGACCTTCCACTTTCCATCAAGTTTTTTCTCTTTCTCAAGTTGATAAAAGAGCGATCCCACAACGATCGGTTTTGTCAGCGAAGCAAGATCAAAAAGCGTATCTTTTGTCACTTTTGACTTCTTTTTGAGCTTAGTATTTGCAATTCCTTTACTTAGACTGACAGTCTCCTTGCCGTCTTTAAAGATCGATATCGAAACAGCTGAAAAAGCATCGTCTTTTAGAAATTCATCAGTAATCTTATCAAGTTTCTGCTCCAGACCGTCGGCACAAAGACTTAAGTTAAACAAAGCAGTTAAGATCAAAAAGGTTGCAACTCTCATGAAGTCATTATAGAGTAGGAAACAGTTAACATCAAGTTCTGTGAGGATGCTTTGAAAAAGCTCTTATTCCTGATCCTTTTTACATTTTTCAGTGTTGAAGGAACTGTTTTAACAGGTCTTGACACCTTTGAAAGTGAAAATTTCGGCTACCTGAAAAACAAAAAAGTCGCCCTGCTCACCAATAAGACAGCAGTAAATAAAGACGGCATTCCAATACTTAACCTGCTCAGAAAAAATAAAATAAATGTCACTGTCATTTACACTCCCGAACACGGTTTTAAGATCGATAAAGACGAAAAGGTCGCAAACAGCAAACTGGGACAAATTCCCGTTATTTCTCTTTACGGAAAGAATAGAAAACCCTGTCCGCTACTCTTAAAACAGAAAGCCGATGTTATTATCTACGACATTCAGGATGCGGGAGTCCGCTACTACACCTATATTTCGACACTTGCCTACATGATGGAAGCTGCAAAAAAGGCAGATATGGAAATAATAGTTCTCGATAGACCTGTAATTGTCGGAGGTGAAACTGTCTCAGGTTTCGTTCCGCCGAAAAACCTTACCGGTCACTTCACTTCCATCTTTCCGATCGCTACAAGATACGGCATGACAGTCGGTGAACTTGCACTGCTTTTTAACGAACATTTTAAGATCAATTCAACTCTCACAGTCGTAAAACTTAAAAACTATAAAAGATCAATGCTTTTTGATGAAACAGGACTTCCATGGATATCACCTTCTCCAAATATCACATCGCTAAAAAGTGCTCTTCTTTACAGCGAGCTTGGCTGGCTTGAAACGGTGAATCTATCATTTGGAAGAGGAACTGAAACGCCCTTCCAGATGATCGGAGCACCCTTTATTGATGGAAAAAAAGTCGCAAAAGAACTAAACAAGCAAAAATTCAAAGGACTCAAGATAAAACCCGTCACCTTCACACCAAAAGCCAAGTACCATAAACACTTTGGAAAGAAATGCGGCGGAATAAAGATTGAAGTTAAAAACATGAAACAAATTCAGGGATTTAAACTCGGAGTCGAGATCCTAAAAACAATGCTCAAACTCTACCCGGACAAGATAAAGATCTCAAAAGATTTCGCCCTAATGACAGGAAGCCCTGAACTCGAAAAAATGATAAAAAACGGCGCTCCTTTTTCTGAAATTGATAAGATTGCCAAAGAAAGTCGGAAAGAATTTGAAAAGATCAGGAAGAAATTCCTTCTTTATTAATTATCAAAACAAAAATTTTGAGAAACATCGTAGGGGTCGATCCATGTATCGACCCGTTTTTGGGCGGATACACAGATCCGTCCCTACAAAATGGTATTGCAAAAGCTCTCCAATCCCTTATAATCACTTAGTGTCTTAATTTTATGGAGAAAAACATGAGAAAGACCGTGATTCTTTTTGTTGTGATGCTTTTTGTTACAGTTTCATGCAGCAACAGCGTTACAAAGATTAGAGATGAAGAAAGCGTTAACGACTCAAACACTGTTGATAACAGCACAAATGACGAAGAGCAGATAGACAATACGGTGACAGATAACGAAGTGCAGGATGAAAAAACAGAGGAGGAAGTAGACAACGAACTTCCCGATGAAGACACTGTCGGGCAGGAGTGCACGCAAAACGACGATTGCTCAATAAATGAATTCTGTGCAAAAGAAAGCTGCGACACAGATGGAAAAGGAACCTGCGCGGCAAAACCGGAGAACTGTTATATGGAAAGAGTCGTTTCACCCGTCTGTGGCTGTGACAACTATACATATGCCTCAACCTGCTGGGCTGAAAGGGTCGGTGTGAACGTTCAGCACGACGGAGAGTGCGAAGGTGACACCATGTGCTGGAACAACGAAGCATGTGAAATGGACGAATACTGTGAGAAAAAAATCGGTGTCTGCGATATGAGCTCCGGCGTGTGCAGAAAAAAACCGAATGAAAGTGACTGCCCTCCTCCCGGAATAAATCAGCCTTTCTGCGGATGCGATCTATACGAATATCAGGATATCTGTTATTCGGCAAGCGGCGGAATTCCCATCAAACACATGGGAGAGTGCAACGGACCTGACGATTCTAAATTCACTTATTTTTTCGGTGCAAATGCAGAAAGTCCAAGCGGAAATCTCAAAGTCGTTATGTCCCAGACAGATATCCGTGAATTTATCTGCAATGAACAGCATATTGAGGACATGGACGAATCCGGAAATTATTTGACTGTTACGATCAATTTTAAAAATGAAACTCAGCATGCGCAGCTTCAGTTCACAGTTCTTATGAGCGACGTTACAAGCGATATTTTTCCGTTTGGCATGGGACTCGGATACCATGAAAGCTACCTCAAAGTATTTGACTCTTCTGAAAATGTTTTAGCTGAAATGCAGGGCACAGTAATGATATACGATTATTCACCTATGTTTATGAGCAGTCAAATCCCGACACTTGATGTCAGAGGTTTAAATCTATGGGTAAAAGAGTAATTATTTCAGATTCTTATACTGATTCTTAGGATTCCACAGAAGATACTCGTCAATTCCATTATCTTTGAGAGCTTTGATCTGCTCCTCGATCTGTTTTTTGCCGTAATCAATATGTCCCTTGACCCAGAAAGCTGTAAAATCCTGAATCCATGGACGGATGATCGCCGGAGTGAGAAGATTTCTGTTCCTAGCAACTCCGTCCCTTGCTGAAACAAAGACCGTTGTGTACGGATCAGCATCGGGAACAGGGATTGTGGCAAAACCTTTGGCAAAATGAGAAGGATAGATCATCGGAGAAACATAATCCACCACGTTACTGATACCTTCCCAGTACTGACCGAGATTAAGACCGTCAGAAGCACTTGAAACAAGCCCGAAAAGATCGGCACTCACATAAACTTCCTTCTCCTGAAGCTCTTTATAGGCATATTTGAGAAAACGCTGAATTGTGAGAGCCTTTGATTCGCCTTTTTTATTTTTAAAGTCAAGTGTCTTTTTCCAGTCAGGAAACCTGATATAGTCAAACTGTATTTCATTAAAACCGATATCCGCCGCCTCTTTGCAGAGCTCAACAAGATACTCCCAGTAGCCACGATCATGAGGAGAAACCCATCTGAGCTTATCACGATCAAGATAGATCTCGCCTGTAGCATTATCCATAACAGCAGATTCTGGATGATACTGAGCGTAAAGATCGTCCTTAAAAACAACGACTCTGGCTATCAGATAGATATTGTTAGCCTTAGCCTTTTCAATGAGAGAAGAGATCGAGTTCCGGTAAATAACACTTTTATTTGAAGCCGGGCTATGTTTTGCCGCCGCCTCACTGTTAAAAAGCAGGTTCCCTCTTATATTTTTGATATCAATTACAAAGGTGTTGATCTCTGTTCCTTTGACTTGTTTAAAGTACTTATTGATCCGTCCCTTCGATGCCGAATACCTCGTAAGATAGATGCCCTTTGCCTTAACTTTGGGGTTGCTCTTATACTCTGTCTTATTCTGAGCGGAGTAATCGAGATCCTTGTAGATGGGATTCATTAAAATAGCTCTTGATTCAACGGTAAATTCCTTCATTACCCAGCCGGTATAATCCTTCCCGTCCTTTAAAGAACTTACATTAAGCCACTGCTGACCTTTTGAATCCATTTGACCACCGAGAACTGTAAGAGCGTCACTTTTATAGACAAGAGTTCTTATCTTTGACTTTGTTGTCGGTTTAGACCTGATCTTTAATATGTTCGCATTTACAAAAACGACAGGTTTTTCATCTATATCGGGAACTGTTTCTTCGGTTTCGTCAGCACCTGGATCATCTGAAAGACTTTTAACGTTCTTTTTCTCTTTCTCATGATCATCAGGTTCGAGTCCGGAAATGGTGAATGTAAAGAACAGAACAAGAAAAACAACACGTATCATCAAAAAAACTCCAAATTCAGCAGGGAAAAAACTTCGCTATGATAACAGGATATCAAAATATTAGAAAATTTTTCTTTAATAAATATAATTAACAACAAGATTTCAGGGAGGTAAAGATGAAATTTAACATTGTAATTATTTTATTGGTCGCGGCGTTTTTTGTTTCCTGTGATAATAAATCTGAAGAATCGGACGACTATGACCTGTCTGAGGTGTCAGACCAGTCTGAGATATCCGACGACGTGGACTTGTCCGACCAGTCCGACCAGTCCGAGATGTCCGACCAGTCCGACGAAGAGTCCGACCAGTCTGAGGTGTCTGATGAGTCGGAGTTGTCCGACCAGTCTGATGAGTCCGAGATGTCCGACGAGTCCGAGTTGTCCGATGAAGAGTCCGACGACATACCTGATGATGATGTTGTGGCCTGTTCTCCGGAAGGAACGACTGAATGTCCGATCGTTATTGAGTCTTTTCCATATCTTGATGACAGGGACACGAACGATGCGGTTTCTGATGTATTTGACACTTATCCGCCAAATGAACTTGATGAGTCGGGAAAAGAGTTTATCTATACTTTCGAAGTGACTGAGAAATCTGTTTTCACATTCACGATCTGGGATCCGGAACCGGAAAACACCGATATCGACCTGCATCTTCTTGATGACAGTTTTACAATGATAGCAAGGGCTGATAAGGCGATCGAAGAGGAGCTTGAACCGGGAACATACTATCTGAGCATGGATACTTACGAGGGACTTCACGGCCAGTATAAACTGAGAATAGAGCAGACTCTGCTGCATGAAGGAACACTTGCCGATCCTCATCCGATAGATGTTTTTCCATTCTATCATGAACATACCACTGTCGGAGCAGTTTCAGATGAATTTGACAGCTACCCTCCAAATGGAGTTGATGAATCCGGGCCTGAATACATCTATTCACTGCATGTTGATAAAAAGCAGTACTACTATTTTTCGATCAGAAGCCCTGAGCCTGACGGAGTTGATGTCGATCTTCAACTTTTTGAGGCTGATTCTCCCTACACCCTTATCGAAAGGGCCGATAAATCATTTTTTGTTGAACTTGAACCGGGGGAATATCTTTTCTCAATTGATACTTATTCCGGTGACAGCAAGGCAGGAGAATATGTTCTGAGTGTAAATCATGAGCATCCTACCTTTAACAGCTATGTTCTTCAGGCCGTTGACTATCTTTATGACAACTACAGCCTGCTCGGATATGATTCAGCAGTTCTCACACACGACATTCCCTACGGTGACTACGGAATTATAGAAAGAAGCGGGGAAGCAAAAACAATGTGCGTTGCAGCAGTGATGGAAGTTATTCTCACAGCTATGAACATCTATGCTGATGATACTGGTGATGTCTCGGTTTTTGACACACTCCCGATCAGAAGCTGGAAGTATCTTGGAGAAAATGATGTGAAAGCTCACATCTGGGTGAACTATGATCTCAACGCAGGTGGAACGGCAGACGCTCTCAGGAACTTCAACATGGGTGGAAACATTCCTTTTGAGGAACTTGAACCGGGGTCTTTTGTCAATATAAACAGAGTTTCAGGAACAGGTCATGCAGTTGTGTTCCTTTCATTCATTGATGATGAGGGAAACACATATACAGAATACAACAACGATGTCATCGGTTTTAGATACTTCTCTTCCCAGGGCGGATACGATGTCGGTGCAGGCGGACTTGATTACAGATATGCGATCTTTGATGATTACGGAACTCCGACAATGCCTTATAAAAGAGATACAGGAATTATCTACAGTGAAGATCAGCATCTTCTCAACACAGGTGTGATGTTCATGCCCATGTACTGGAGACCTGCAACTGATTACAGACTGTACAAACCTGTCACAGACGATTACATTCCTTTTACAAGATTTGATCCGGTCTATTTCAATGGTTTAACTGTTGATGACGTTAAGCTTAACGATCAATAAATTCTAAAAGGCTTCTTTTTATTTAGCATTTGACACAGCAACTGAATTTGTATATCATAATTTCCAACGAAGAATAAGAAGACAATTTTGATAGATTGATCCGGTTTAAGCGAGCCATCAGTTTAACGGAGCAGAAAATGAGACTTAAAAACCTGTTATTATTAATTTTTTCAATTCTCATCATTTTATCTGCTACAGATCTTCGTGCCGAGAAAGCGAAGAAGCATTCTTTTGGATTTGATCTTTCTGTTCTTGACTACAGCTGGTTTCAAGATGAAGAGCCGGGCATGGATGGCAGTCTTGAGTGTCCTTTTAATCTGGATATTAATATTTCCTATGATCATCACTTAATAAAATACTTCTCTTTTGGAGCAGAATTCTCATTTTTCAAGCATCTTTACATCTCTGAAAAGGACGATCATGATATGTTTAATTTCTCTTTCAGAATAAACCTCCGATTTATGACTATACTCCCTTTTCACAACGATAAAGTTGAAGTGTATTTTTTAACTAGAGGAGGAATTGTATTTGCCAGAGGACGGTTTGATTTTATGTCTGGTCCGGCAATCTTTGGAGGCTTCGGCTTATCAGGAAATATTGCCGGTAATTTCTGGCTTGGTGCACTGTTTGATACCGGAGCTGAATTTATATATCATAATTTCCAGCACGAAGAACAATGTAATGAATACGCAAAAGACTGCCGTATTCTCGGGTGGCATTTTATCAGAGCTTTCCTGACTTTTAATTATCGGTTTTAACGGAGCAGAAAATGAGACTTAAAAACTTGTTATTATTGACTTTTTCAGTTTTTATCATTTTATCTGCGACAGGTCTCCATGCCGAGAAAGCTAAGAAACATTCTCTTGGATTTGATTTCAGTATCTTTAATCTCAACTTGTTTATGGATGACGAACCTGATTCCGGTGGATATGGAGGATTTTTCAATATTGATATCAATCTTTATTACGATCATTACTTTGTTAAATACTTCTCTTTAGGCACAGAGCTGACTTATTTTCATCTAATAGACATTGCAAATGATTTTGTGTACAATTCCTGTAGAATTAATCTGAGAGTTAAAGCCGTTCTGCCATTTCATCATGATAAGATCGAATCTTATTTTCTTACAAGAGGAGGTTTTGTAATAGGAGATAGTCGAAGAGGATTCATTATGGGCGCAGATATTTTCGGGGGTTTTGGATTTAACTTCCTGATTAAAAAGAACTTCTGGCTCGGAATACTTTTTGATACTGGAGCTGAATTTCTTTCCTATAAGTATTTTGTAGACTGTGAAAGAATGTGTGGAGATTGCAGCATTCTCGGCTGGCATCAAGCAAGAGCTTTACTGACTTTAAACTATCGATTTTGAGTTTCCTCTACTTCTTATTCACCAGATGAAAATCAGACTGAGCTGTAGGATAGATGACCATGTCTGAGACTGTGACATGTGGCGGTCTTGTGGCAACGTAGAGGACTGCATCTGCAATATCATCAGCGACAAGCGGTTCATAGCCTTGATAGACCTTTTTCGCGCGCTCTTCATCACCTTTAAAGCGGACAAGACTGAACTCGGTTTCAGTGAAAGCGGGATCGACTGTTGAAACTCTGACAGATGAATTTGTCAGATCCTTCCTCAGACCGTTAGTAATCGCGTTCACCGCATGTTTAGTCGCACAGTAGACTCCACCGCCGGGATATGTTCCTCTTCCTGCAATAGAACCTATATTTATCACGTGTCCGCTGTCTCTTTCAACCATTGAAGGAACAACGTGTTTTGTGACATAGAGCAGGCCTTTTACATTCGTGTCTATCATGGTATCCCAATTCTCAACATCATCCTTATGAATAGGATTAGCCTCCCTTGCAAGCCCGGCATTGTTCACAAGTACATCTATTTCTTTAAACTTTTCAGGAAGACTGCTGAAAAAGTTTTTAACATCCTTTTCAACTCTCACATCGAGCTTTCCGCAGTGACATTTCACTCCGTACTTTGAGCTTAGAAAGTCTGCAAGCTCCTCAATTTTTTCAATTCGCCTTGCAACGAGAATAAGGTCGCATCCAACTGATGCAAGTGACTCGGCACATGCTTTTCCAATTCCGGCACTCGCTCCTGTAACACAGGCAACTTTTCCTTTAAGATCAAACATTTTAAACTCCCAACCATCTGAATTTATTGAACTATGGACATGTCAGAGTAATCTTTACTTCACCGTTACCGCTTCTCACGTTATTTGATGTGGAGGTGTTCGTGTTCCCGGCAGCATTTACATAGCCTGAACCACCGGCTCCGCTTCCACCTGTAAAGTTTCCGGCGTTAACACCGTTACTTCCCGTAGTTCCGCCTCCGGCACCACCACCTGCAGCAGTGTTAGGATCCGCCTGGCCGTTCGTTATTGCAGGAGCTCCGTTACCACCTAGACCTAAAGCTCCCGGCAATCCGGATTCAGCTCCCAGCTGACCGCCACCGCCACCGTAACCTCCGGCTGTCTGACTTCCCCCTGTTGCAACAGAAGCAGGCTGATAAGCACCACCGCCGCCACCGCCGTAGTAGCCTCCACCGCCACCGCCACCGGCTCCGGGTCCGCAACCCTTAATTCTGTTCCCTCCTGCTCCGCCACCGCCACCGGCAACTATTATTCTATCACTAAGGTTAGTTCCATTTTTCCTGATGTCACTTGCTCCGCCACCTGCTCCGCCCTGAGCCGTGGTGCAGCTCGTAGTTCCGCCTGCTCCACCGCCATTCCAGCATGCAACTGTTCCGGAACCGCCACCTTCTCCGACATAGATATTAAGTGTATCACCAACTATCATAGGTATTGTGGCTTTGGAATATCCGCCAAGACCTCCGGCTACATTTCCGGCCTGATTACTTCTACCCTGTCCACCCCAGACCTCAATTGTATAAGTTCCCTGAAGCTCAACATCAAACGTCTGAACAGCTCCTGTGTATGTAAAAGTCCATGTACCCGGAATACAATCCCAGCCCGAACAGTCAATTTTACATTTTCCTGCCTCGCCATTGTAGATACCGTCATCACAGGTCTCACCGTTACTGATAAAACCGTCTCCACAGTGAGCGTTGATCTCACATTCAGTATTGCATTCAGCTGCTCCGTAAGAAACAGCAACATTTGAGGGTCCGTTGTCACAGACCTCTCCCATTGCCTCTCTTATGGACTCTTCGCTGAGAACTTTTGCAACCACCCTAACTTCATCCACAGAGCCGTTAAAGTTCCCATAGCTTCCGGTACCAACCGATGTAGGTGCACTTACTGTGGCTCTTGCAGATGTCAGACCAGTTTTAACTAAATTTCCATTAAGATAGATCGACGGCTGCCTGTTATCGTAAACCACCGCAATATGATTCCAGTCAGTGCCCATACCCCCTTTATAAACTGCAAGTGCAGGCATATAAGCGTCACCATGTTCATAAACTGAAATTCCGTTCGTTCCGACAGAAACACCTGCTCCGCCAGAATCACCACCTCCATGATTTGCACCGAAAAGATAACGCTGTCCCTTAACTCCCAGTGTCCCCGTATTGCTCTCAAGATCTATTTCATGTTCATCAACAGCTTTAACCCATGCCATCATTGTAAAGTTATCAGTCGGCACCGTATCATAAGTCCAGTAAACTCTACCGTTATTATCGCAAACCCAGTCTTCACTGTCATAGGCACAAGTTCCTGTAAAGCTCAGCGCATTCCCGAACTTCCCTGGAACTCTGGTGGCATTCTCGATCGTTACACCCAATGTATTTGGTGAACTGTCTACCGCCTCGGTCAAAGAATCGCCGTCAAGTCGGAGGATCACAGCATCTTCAGCAAAAACTGCCTGTCTGTAATCTATCGTGCTGTCTCCGCAGTAGGGATTCCACTGACAGTCAGTGTTGCACACCTGCGTGTCAGAATATCCGGGGGCAACATTTACATCGGCACTGTCACAATCCTCGCCATCCTCAGCGACATGATTTCCGCAGACAGGAGCATCATCAACATCTGAATCATCGTCCTGGTCGGACTGCTCCGACTGGTCCAGATCATCAAGCTCTTCGTCGGACATGTCGGACTGTTCAGACTCATCTGACAAATCGGAGTTGTCCAAGTCGTCACCACTATTTCCACTATCTCCCGAATTACCACTGTCCCCTGTATTTCCAGTATTCCCACTATCTCCTGTATCTCCACTGTCCCCGGTATTTCCTGTATTTCCAGTGTTTCCGGTATCACCAGCTTCTCCCGGCACACATTCTCCACCTTTGCAGATCTCACCCTCTTCACAGTCCAGTGCAGTAATACATGAATTATCAACTACTTCGGATGTACATGAAGAAAAAAAGAGTGCCAGACAAAAAATAACAAGCGGTTTATTCATGTTCATAAGCCCCCATATCAACTATTCCCTGAATTCTTGCATTCCCTTTGATGTCTTGTGTTACATCTACAGGGACTTCTGCACTGTCCCCGGCATTTACACACGGGGAAAGACCGTCTATATCAAGAGGATTGTCACCTGTTCCTACAAAAAGCGGATCTTCATCAATGTTTCCACCATCATCTGTACCGCAATCCTCAACCCAGCATGGGTCTGAACCTGATCCACAGTCACTTCCGCTTCCGCCGCAGCCCTCGACATTGCTGTAACCAATGACGGGTGTACTTTTTGGAAGACTGTAAGTTCCTTCCGGAACGTTGAAAAGACTGCCGCCCGGATTATCATAAATGATCGTATTGACAATATCAGGATTACTTCCGCCATTGGCGATAGCTCCAGACCCTGAACTGTTGCTTACCGAGCAGTTGATAACTGAAGCCGCTGCTGTCAGATTAAAGATAGCACCGCCTGCCACACCTGAATTCGTGTCGAAAACTGAATTTATAACAACTAAACTACTGCCTTCATCATTGTAGACAGCTCCTCCAAGTCCCTGCGGAAGAGAAGCCCCGACGGCTTCATTATTTACAAAATAGCAGCCCTGAACAAGCACATTATCAGCTTCGTGGCTAACTAGTGCACCGCCATTGACCGCATTGTTTCCATTAAAATAGCAGTTTGTGACTTCCATAGGCTCTGTTCCTTTCAAATGCACTCCTCCTGCGTTATTGTCTGAAGTGTTATCATTAAAAGTACAGTTATCTATCGTTATCCCGGAATCATCTACTCCGACAGCTCCTCCTCTGGCAGTTGCACTATTACCTGTAAAAGTGGAATCTTTTATTACAGGCGCTCCCTGATAATTATGAATTGCTCCCCCATCCTGAGCTGAATTATCGATAAAAGTGCAGTTCTCGATCGTAGGACTTGCACCTTCGTGGTTGTATATCGCACCACCCTTATCAAGAGCAGAATTGTTCTTAAATGTGCAGTTCCTGACAATGGGTGTGATATGAGTAGCACCGAATTCAGAACGCTTATTAAATCTTATGCCTGCACCGTCACTAAAAGGCCATTCTGCGCTGTCGGCATTGCCGTCAGATATTGTAAAACCGTCAAGGATCGCCGAGTTGTCTTTTCGCTCCCATCCGTCATGGTAGAAAACATGGTAGGCATTTTCCGATCTTCCCGCAGTATCATCGTCTTCGTTAAAATCTCCGCTGAGAATGGTCTCGTTATTTTCCCAGTCCCTCTCGGAGATATCAGTCTCGTTACCTATGAAACCTCCGTATATTCCGACTCCGTTCACAAGCTCAAAATGATATTTTCTCTGAGGAGTGGTCACAGTACATTCCTCATACATATTCGGACAGTCAGTGGGATGATAAATGCCTGCAGCAACCCAGATATCCTTGCCTTCAGTCGCTGAACATATCGCCACGCTCAGATCTGTGAAAGCATCTTCCCAACTTGTCCCGTCGTTAAGTCCTGCCGCATCATGTTTAACGTAAATAACATTTTCCGGCAGGATTATATCGTCGTCATTTATATCTTCATCGACAACATCTTCATCGGGATCATTGTCAGACAGGTCAGAGTCGTC
>CAZTKP010000004.1:27837-29334 GCA_964614215.1 uncultured Spirochaetales bacterium
GGCAGTAAAAAAGATCACAAACAAGGTGATTTTCATTGATTTCTCCTAATTTGATCAGTCATCCCAGGAATAAACATGTCCGCTATATGTCGCATCATCAGCTGTGTTTAAAGTACTGCAGTTTTCCACTGTAACATTGTTTAATGTCGGGTAATCCTTATCTGAAGCGTAGTTTGCCATTGCCGCTCCACGCGCATACATCCACTGAGGGCCCGGAATAAAAACACTGTTTGTCGGCCAGCATCCATCATAATCCTCGCAGTAATAAATACCTGAAAGCATCCCCTCACCGTCATATCTGAGCCAGTATGTGGTCCATTCAGGATAAGCTCTTCCTCCCGTGATAGTAACTCCGTCAAGAACTGCAGAACTGTTCACACCGTTTCCATTGTGTCTGAAAACATTGTAGGATTTCTGGGTGTCAGCCCCAGTGTGATCTCCGCTCAAATAGGCTACATAAGAGGCCGTATGCCCAACGTCTCCCGGAAGTTTTCGCTGAGAAAGATCTGTTTCATTTCCAAGAAAACCACCGTAGACCGTTGTATTGTTGACAAGTGAAAAATGTTTATGTCTGTTTCCGAAAGGCTGAGGAGGTGACTTTCCTGCTATTGTTGCAAAATAGGCCGCTCCGTTTCCGTCACTTCCTGTTCTCACCTCGAACCATATCTGCTCAGGCCATGTTCCATTTGATGTGTAGGTCATCGCAACAGACTGACCGGATTCAACAGTGAAATTATACCACGGGGACTGAGTACCGCTTGCAAGTGTAAGACCGCTGTGCACGACCGTTCCACCGATAGTAACCTTGAGTGCGGCTCCGTACCAGCCATTTGTTCCGCGAAGTCTTATGCAGTAGTTACCTGCGGCAAAAGAAGGTTTGTAAGTTCCACCGGCAACCCAGATCTCAGCCTGCGTGGCTGCTCCGTCTCCGATAGATTTCTCAGCATCATCAAGAGCTCTCTGCAGATCAGTGTAGGCATCCACCCATGTTGTTCCGTTGTTAGCTCCTGCGGCTACTGCGTTGACGTATATCCTCTTTCCTTCATCAAGCCCGCTGCAGTCTAAAAGACAGGCCGCGTTATCTCCCGGGTCACATTCCTCATCAGTTATCCCTGTGATCTTTTCACAGTTATCGTATCCTGTACAGTCAGCTCTCTGCACCACTCCGTCACCGCAGTAGATATTCTGTCCCGCCGCCTCCTTGCATTCGATCGTACAGACAGTACATGGATCTGTCTCACCGTAAGCACAGTATGGATTTCCGTTCTGCTCATAACCGTTATCACAATCCTCTCCCGTCTCAACAGCTTCATTTCCACAGACAGGCTCAACAACATCTGCATCTGCATCGTCAGACTCGTCGGACTGCTCAGAGTCATCTGACATCTCGGACTCGTCTGACTGGTCGGAGTCGTCAGAATCTGTGTCCGTTAAGTCCTTATCGTCCACTGTGTCTTTATCTTCCCCTGTGTTTCCACTGTTTCCTGTGTCACCACT
>CAZTKP010000004.1:29434-43783 GCA_964614215.1 uncultured Spirochaetales bacterium
CAATTAAGGATATTGCTAAGATCATTAAAATTTTCATATAAGACCTCAATACTGTATTATTTTAATATCAACACTTTAAAGATTTTACTATTATTAGAGAATTGGTCAAGTCCTTAAAGGCCAATGACTGGAATTACGGGCAGGTTAAAGTTATCTTTACCTCACCGTTTCCATCTTTAACACCACTTTGCATAGAACCATTCATTACTCCGCCGATATAGCCTGAACCGCCACCTGCTGAAAGCCCTGCTCCGCCTCCGTAGTATCCACCGCCGCCGCCGGCAACAGTATTTGATGAACTTGTCGGAACACCTCCACCGAGACCAAGAGCCCCGTTCCAATCGCTGTATCCGGCCCCCCCTGCGATCTGAGTTCCACCTTCACCGGGCAAACCTCCCTGTCCTGCATTTCCATTTTCTCCTCCTCCGGCTCCACCAAGATAGGCAGAACCTGAAGAACCGCCGCCACCCCCCGCAACAATTATTCTGTCAGCAAGTTCGGTTCCTCCTAATCTCACATCACTGGCTCCGCCGCCTGCACCTCTGAAGTTGTCAGTTGCATTACCATGGCCAGCTCCTCCACCATTGTAGGCACCTACGTAATCCCCTGTCGAGTAAACATTTCCCTGACCTACATAAATATTGAGCACATCACCTTTTTCCAGTTCAATATCTCCCTTTGCATACCCTCCGAGACCTCCCTGGCCTACTCCGCTTGCACTTCCTGCTCCACCCTGAGCTCCCCAAACTTCGATCGTGTATGTTCCGGGATATTCCACCGTAAAGGTCTGGGCACCTCCAGTGTAGGTAAAAGCCCAATTCCCGGGATTACACTCAAACCCCGAGCAGTCAGTCAGACAGCCACCGGCTTTTCCATTATCCGCACCTTTATCACAGATTTCTCCCGCATCAAGAATCCCGTCTCCGCAGTGGGAGTTGAGCATGCAGTCGGTATTACATTCCGCAAGACCGTATTCAACACTTTTGTTTTCAGTAGCTTCATCACAGATCTCACCCATCGCAAGACGGATATGATCTTCCGAAAGGGCTCTGCCGACAATTCTGACCTCATCAACTGTACCTCTGAAGTTTCCATAATCTCCAGAACCCACAGCTTCCGGAGGATAGATAGCATTCTTTGTCGATATTGAACCCGTCTTGGCAAGTCTGCCGTTAATGTAGATAAAAGGTCTTTTCTGAAGATAAGTTACAGCTATATGATTCCATTCCGTACCAAGCCCTGTCTCGTAGACAAGAACTGCCGGCATATAGCCTGTTCCATGTTCGTAAACAGAGATCCCGTTAGTTCCTACAGAAACCCCCGCTCCTGCATCATCACCCATATTAGTGGCAGGGAAAAGAAATCTCTGCCCTCTCGTTCCATCCGTGCCTTCAGTCGAAACCTCGTCGACCTCATGTTCGTCAACAGCCTTAACCCAGGCCATCATCGTAAAATTATCAGTAACTTCCGGATCAAAGCTCCAGAAAACCCTCTGATTATCGTCACATATCCAGTAATCTTCGGTATTGTAAACACAGGTTCCTGTAAATTTCAGGCCCTTGCCGTACATTCCGTCCTCAACTCTCTCTCCGCCTTCAAGAGTTCTGTTGATAGCTTTGGAGGAATCTTCTATCACCTGGGTATTGGAATCACCTTCAAACCTCAGCAGCACCTCATCCTCATCAAAAGAAGTGGACTTACTGTCAATCACACCGTCACCGCAGTATGAATTCCATTCACAGTCAGTATTGCATGTTTTCAGATCTGTATATCCCGGCTCAACATTTTCCTCACCATTATCACAATCCTCTCCAAGCCCCACCGTACCGTTTCCGCAGTTAGGATCGTCGGAGTCGTCTGACTGTTCAGACTTGTCGGACTGGGATTCGTCGGACATGTCGGACTGTTCAGACTCGTCTGACATGTCGGAGTCGCCCGAGTCGTCCCCACTATCCCCGCTATCCCCGCTATCCCCGGTATTCCCGCTATCTCCTGTATTCCCGCTATCTCCAGTATTTCCTGTGTCACCAGTATTTCCTGTGTCACCGCTATCACCGAACGGTTCATCGACGCAGAGTCCGTTCTGACAGATCTGGCCCATGGCGCAGTCAAGTGCCGTGATACATTCAGGCTCATCAACTATCGCAGTGCATGAACTAATGAGTAAAATACTTAGAAAAAAGAGGTGATGTTTTTTCATTACAACTCCATCCGTTGAAACATAGCCTAACTATTCTAACCTCTGAACAATATTAGGTCAAGATAGATAGTCTTGATTTTGCAGTAGCAGTGAGTACTCTTTTCCAGAAGTTCGTTAGGAGAGACCATGAAAAAAACAACTGTGGCCGTGGGACTGAGCGGCGGAGTCGACTCAGCTGTAACTGCTAATATTCTTTTAGAAAAAGGCTTTGACGTCAGAGGCATCACAATGTTCACCTGGGACGGAGCCATTGAAATCGAGGACCTTTCCAAAAAGGGCTGCTACGGCCCCAACAAGGAAAAGGATGTCGAAGATGCCGCAAAAATTGCCGGACAACTGGGTATTCCCTTTGAAGAAATAGATATGAGAAATGAATTCCGTGAACAGGTGATCTCCTATTTTAGAGACGAGTATCTTAACGGAAGAACTCCCAATCCGTGCATCATCTGCAACAGACAGCTAAAGTTCGGGTCCTTTCTTGAAAAAGCCTCAGAAAAGCTCAGTTTTGACTTCTTTGCGACTGGTCACTACGCAAGAATAGTTGAGGAAAACGGATCATATTTTATGAAAAAAGCTCTGGACGCATCAAAAGATCAGACATACTTCCTTCAATCGCTGAAAAAAGAAAATCTTCACAAAATAATGTTTCCGCTCGGAGAGATGAACAAGCAGGAAGTTCGTGAAAAGGCGCGTGAACTTGGACTTGAAGTTGCAGAAAGACCTGAAAGTCAGGATTTTATCACAGGCGGTGACTACTCGCTCCTATTCTCAAAAGAAAACATTAAACCGGGCGATATTGTCAACGAGGAAGGAAAGGTTCTCGGACGGCACCGCGGTATAATTCACTATACCGTCGGACAGAGAAAAGGGCTCGGCATCAGCAACCCTGTTCCGCTTTACGTCCTTAAAGTAGATCCAAAGGAAAATCAGGTAGTTGTCACAGAAAAGGACAATCTGTTCTCAACGGAACTTACCGCAGGTTACTTCAATTCGTTCTTTGATGGGGATACCCCGCAGGAATTCAGAGCGCTCGCAAAGATCAGACAGAAACATAAAGAATCACCCGCAACAGTTAAAGTTATCGGCAATGGAAAAATTAAAGTCATCTTCGACGAACCTCAGCTATCCATCACTCCCGGACAGGCCGTCGCCCTCTATGATGAGGACCTTTTAATCGGTGGCGGGATAATTCTGTGAAATCCCCTCAAAGAACCCAAGCCCTTCCTGACCTTTCCCTAAATCCCAAATGTAGGGGCGGATCTGAGTATCCGCCCGGGTTGATACATGGATCAACCCCTACGATTAAATTGAAGATGCTGAGGAAGAGGTCTGAACCGCCTGAAAGGTGGTGTTTGCTTAGCCCGCGGTTGGAGACGCAGTCGTAGGCCCGGGGTTTAGAAATTATCGGAGATGTCTGAACTTCAAATCCCTACAACACCGACTTCAACGTCATTTTTTCTGTCAGCGATGAGTTTTGTGAAGTGGTTATAGTTGGTCTGGATGTGTTTTACGATATCATCCACTTCGGTGAGATGAGAGACTACGGGGATGATTTGTGTTTCCCGGCTGATGCGGTCAAAGTTGGGACTTTTTCTGTTGGCGATGATGAGGTTCACGTCTTTTCCAAAGAGTGAGAGGACGGATCTTCTTTTCATTTTCGATCCATGCTCACCTGTTTCATCAGCTTTTTTGTGGATGTTGTCAAATGTTGCTGTAACTTCTGAATTTTCCTGAGTTATTTCAAGAACCATAAAACTTTCTGCATCCCCGAAATGACTTTTACTGAGTGAGTTTTCCCCGTTTAATGCGATGACTACTTTCATTTTTCACCTGTTTAAAGATTAAATTTTTACTGAAGAAACCTCAGATCCATGAACTTAGCTTCAGCTCTGGCGCAGACGAGTCCATTCACAAGAATTTCCGCCTTGAGTCTGTAAAGCGGATACCTTTCATGCACAAGTTCCGCTGTGATATGAAGCGGTGCATGGAAAGGGATGGGTTTAAGGAATCTGATCTTAAGGTCTGCTGTGACGGCTTCAATGTCCTTTGCGAAAAGACACTGTGTCATTGCGCAATCTAAGATAGCACTGGTAACTCCGCCGTGCATGATCCCTGTATAGCCCTGATGTATTGAAGTTCCGGCAAAATCCGTTGAAACAACGTTCTCGCTTTCCCTTTTAAATTTCAGATGAAACGATGCGGGATTTTTGGGCCCGCACATAATACAGTTTCTATGAGACTTTCTCTCCTTAATGGTCGCAAGCATTTTGTCCCGATCTAAGTTCATTGTTCATAAAAGCGTTCACAAGGTCCTCAGGTGACAGTGCGGGTGCACCGACAATAACCTGAATGTTGTTAGATGTGAAAAGACTTTGAGCTCTCTGGCCCATTCCACCTGCAATTATCATATTGACGTTCTTCTCTGCAAGCCAGCGTGGAAGAAGTCCCGGCTCATGTGGCGGAGGATCAAGCTCTTCCTTTTTAAGTATCTTCTTATTTTCAACATCAAGATCAAGCACTGCAAACTTTGCGCAGTGTCCAAAATGCATGCATAACGCACCGTTTGCCATTGGGATAGCAACTTTCATGATTCACCTCACTAATTCTGTCAATTTTGTCCAGATATCTCTCACTTCATCACCAGCTTTGGAATCTCCGGACTCCACTATACTAATACCCGAAATCTGCGCTGATGTCACCTTTTTATCATAACTCACCCTGCCTAGAACAGTTGCTCCTTCATTAGCGGCGAGGTTTTCAATTTCCTGAGCCATTTTGGGGTTTATATCCCACTTGTTAACAACTATAAAAAGTGCGATCCCGAAATGTTTCGCGAGCTTTGAAACTCTATCGTAATCATGTTTTCCCGATATCGTCGGCTCCGTTATCACAACAACTGCGTCACTTCCTGTGAGCGATGCAATAACAGGACAGCCTATTCCGGGAGGGCCGTCAACAATGAGATATTCGCTGTTTCTTTTTTCGGCGATCTCCCTTGCCTCTTTTCTAACTAGACTCACCAGTTTTCCCGAATTTTCAGCTCCTATCCCGAGCTTTGCGTGAACCATCGGCCCGTGTCTCGTGTCGGAAATAAACCACTCGCCGCAGTTTCTGTCAGGAAATTCTATTGCTTTTGCCGGACAGAAATGAACGCACACTCCGCAGCCTTCGCATAAACTTTCCTCTATCTCAAACTTACCTTCTTCACTTTTAACCGCATCAAATCTGCAAAGTTCCTGACACTTGCCGCAGCCCGTACATTTTGAGCTGTCAATTTGTGCGATGTGACCGCTGATAAAATCATGTCTCTGACGAACTTCGGGAGCAAGAATGAGATGAAGATCGGCCGCATCGACATCGCAGTCTGCAAAAACTGAATTTTCAGCCAGCGCCGCAAAAGAAGATGTTATGCTCGTCTTACCTGTTCCGCCTTTTCCGCTAATTATCACTATCTCTTTCAATCTTTCCTCCCACTGTACCCGATCGACTCAAGGAACCTTCGGATGTCCTTCTTTATTTCCGGCATCGAAAAATCAAGCGACACACCCTTTGAATAGGCCACAGCGACCTTTCTACTCTGAGGAATTCTGAGACTTACATCAATATCCTCATCAAGACAGTATTTCTCAACTCTGTCGTCCCCGATGTCATAGCGGTTTATTGCAACACTGAAGGGAATTCCCAGACCTCTTACAGTTTCAACTGCAAGCTTCAGATCGTTAAGCCCGAAAGGAGTCGGCTCCGTAACAAGCAGAATATAGTCGGCATCGTTTACAGCAGCTATCATCGGACATGAAGTTCCGGGAGGAGAATCGATCACAATAAGACCCTCATCATCCTCAACGGAATTAAGTACAGCCCTGATAACAGGTGGAGACATCGCCTTCCCCACATTGAGCTTTCCTTCCGTGAACTCTATGTTTCCCACAGTTGAAAAAGTCAGCTCTCCTGTTTCCTCTTCAATTTCCGTTATAGCCTTTTCAGGACAGGCAAGCTGACAACCTCCGCAGCTGTGACAAAGGTCCTTAAACACCATAGTTGTAGTACCGCCGATCGAAACTATCGCATTGAACTCACAGATCTGCGCACATTTTCCACAGTGAGTACACTTAGTTTCATCAATAACAGGAACTGGAACTGTCACCTTTTCAGTGCGTTTTTCCCTGATATCAAGAAAAATGTGGCTGTTCGGCTCCTCAACATCGCAGTCGAGCAGTCTTACCCTGCCCCTGGCACTCTTTGCTATCGCTACGGAAAGGGTGGTCTTTCCAGTCCCACCCTTCCCTGATGCTATTGCGAGTCTCATAGCCAGTGTCCCTGAACGTTTGCCCCGCCGGAAGCTTTGAGCTCTCCCTTCTTGAACTTCTCAATTAAATCACTGACCTTGCCGGCTCCGGCGATAAAGATCTCAACACCTGCAGCACTGAGAACCTGAAAAGCCTTGGGACCGCAGTTCTCACAGATCAGAGCCTTTGCCCCCGATCCTGCAACATTTTGCGCCGACTGGATACCGGCACCCTGAGCGGCATTGAGGTTCTGAAGATTATCGATGATCTCAAAAGTATCGTTATCCGTTTCGTAGATCATGAACTTGCCCGCACGACCGAAAGTTCTGTTCATCTGATCCTGCAAATTCTCACTCATTACAGGTATTGCCACCTTCATATCATTCTCCTTTTTTCATTTCGCTGATCTGTTTTGCAAGTTCCGCGATCTCTTTCCTAAGAGCCGCAACTTCGCTGCTTGAATTGACAGCCGTCTGGTTCTGATTAAAACCCGTTCCCATTCCGAAACCTCTTCCGCGACCACGACCCATTCCGCGGCCCATTCCGAAACCGAAGTTCTGATTTACGTTCTGTGCTGTCTGTCCATCAACAACGCAGAATCCCATACCTTTTCCTGTCATCGGTCCCTGACCCATAGGGCCTGTTCCATTTCTTCCCGGCATTATAACCTCCTTCTTAAAAATTATTAAAACGGTTCCTTCGACGTCTTCCTATTCCTCTACCCTGGCCGTCTCTCTTTCCGCAGCCGGGCATTGAAAAGCTGCCGTCCAGCTTTCCTTTAATGAACGCCTCAGAAACTGTATCGATATCCCCCGAAATAAAGGGAGTTACCTTTATACCTCTGCTTTCAATGAAGAACTGGAAGCGCCTTGAAAGTGCTCCGCAGACAATATGCGTGACACCGTTTTCCACAAGGGTATCGATCTTTTCATAAGGATCTTCAACGGAAACTGCGACCGTCTGTTCATTCACGATCTTTCCGTCAGCGATCTCACGGATAATGACAGTTCCCGCCACATCAAAGACAGGAGCTATACGACCGTTCCAAACCGAAAAAGCGACTTTCATTCTTCACCTCAAAACAAACATCGGGTGCTAAATTGCAAGAATTGTGCCAAGAAAAAGGAGCGTTACAAAAACAAGGCTAAGAGCTTGTTTTCGTTGAAGAAAGGAAAAAGGACTTAGAGGACGCAGTGGACATTGTGGACGCAAAAACACAACTGTTTAGCAGGCAAGGCGTCGCGTTTATGCGACTATAATCCTTGAAAAAAGAAAAACTTATGGTTTTATATTGAGTTTTTTGATCTTACGGAAGAGTGTGGCTTTGTGGATCTTGAGATCTCTGGCTGTGGCGGCTTTGTTGAAATTGTTCCTTCTAAGAGCTTCGATTATAAGCTGTTTCTCGGCATCTTTTCTCATGTCCTTTATGCTCCCTGAAACTTTCTTATTTTCGGCGTTTCCTGAAAGTTCAGACGGAAGATGTTCTATGCCGATAGTGTCTGTTTCGCAGAGTATGAAAGCTCTTTCGATAATATTTTCAAGTTCACGGATATTGCCGGGATAATCGTAGCCGGAAAGAACTGAAAGTACACTGCGAGAGACCGTCTTAATCTTCTTTTTCTGTCTTAAATTGAACTTTTCAATGAAGTTATCGACAAGAAAAGGAATGTCTGCCAGCCTTTTTCTAAGCGGTGGAAGCTCTATCTCAACGACATTGATACGGTAGTAAAGATCCTGTCTGAAAGTTCCTTCTTCTACCATTTTCCTCAAGTTCCTGTTCGTCGCAAAAAGGAGTCTGGCGTCAAGTTTTTCAGAAACAGTCGAACCGAGAGGCTGAAAACTGTACTCCTGAAGAACGCGAAGCAGTTTCACCTGAACAGTCTTTGAGATCTCTCCTATCTCATCAAGAAGAAGCGTTCCGCCTTTTGCGACACTTAACCAGCCTTTTTTATCACGATCAGCACCTGTAAAAGCGCCTTTTCTGTATCCAAAAAGCTCAGACTCAAGAAGTGTGTCGGGAAATGCTCCGGAGTTAACGGCAACAAAGGGACTTTCTTCATCTTTTCCGTGAGAATGGATCGCTCTTGCGGCAACCTCCTTTCCAGTTCCGGTCTCTCCGCAGATCAGCACCGGACTTGAACTTCCCGAGACTGCACGGATCATTTCGTTGACCTTATGCATTTCGGGACTGAGACTTTTCAGATCACCTGTGAGAACCCTTCCCGAAAGTTCTTTTTTCAGCGCCTCGACCTCTGAAATATCCCTGAAAGTTTCAGCTCCTCCGATCACTTCTCCATTCTCATCAAAAAGAACCGCAGTGGAAATAGTCACAGGTATCTTGTCACCATCAGAGTTCACGATAAAGCAAGATCTGTCTATTACCGGCTCACCTGTTCTTAAAGTTTCCCTCAGAGCGCATCTGCTTTCACACATGCTTGAGCGGAAAACTTCGCAGCACATCATTCCCAGAGCCTGCTTTTTTCTTACTCCTGTTATCTTTTCGGCAGCCTTATTGAAATATGTTATTTTCCAGTCAAGATCAACTGTGAACACACCGTCACTGATACTTTCCAGAATTGATGTTGAGATCTGACTGTCGGAAGTCTTCATTTAAATCTCCGTCGCAAAAATGCTACTATTTAAGAATTATGCTCTAAATTTGAGTGATGTAAAGAAGAATAATAACTCACCCGGACTTCGTAACCTCAGTCCACCCTCTCTTTAAAAAATAGAGGGTTTAACTCCCCTTCTTTCTTGAGAGAAGGGGCTGGGGGATGAGTTGGGGATTTAGTGAGCAGCGCCGGAATTGATGAGACAGTGAATTACGTCGTAGCGACGGCATTTCTGTGCGTAGTCAAGAGCTGTCCAGCCGCGACTGTCCTTGAAATCGATGTCAACCAGACTGTTCTTTAAAAGAAAGGAAACAACACCCGTCTGACCTTTGATGGTCGCGTGAAAGAAAAGGTGATAAGGCTTATCCTGAAGATCGATATCATCTCCAAAATAGAACTCGTCATCCGTTTCAGCTTCAAGAAGGTATTCCCAGTCAATACCGAGCTCGCCGCTTTCAATTCCGTCCTTAAGTTTTTTTCTCCAGTCGTTAGCACTGGAGCCTTCAGGATTAATTCCCACTGCCATACAAACCATAATTTTCCCCCAAATATAAAAGTTAACTGGGGGTAGTTTATTCATTTAACAACATATTGTCAAGAAAAGTAGACTCGAGTGTCAGTTTATCGCTCTTTTTCGATCTTCTCTAAAAAGATATCTACTATTTTCTCCCATGATTTAAGAGACTTATCTTTGAAAGCAGTTTCTGTGATATAAATATTGACCCCTTCACGGATAACATCAAGTGCAAAAAGCAGATCTTCAGTTTCGGGATTATTTTCATCAAGTTTAAGAACTTTCCGCACCTTCTTTTTAACGATTCCCTTGTTGATCTGAACCTGATCGTCAATATATTTTCCAAAGTCAGGATTGACTCGCGCCTCGTTGGCGCACAGAATACTGTAACCCCTGAGAGCAATCTTGTTCTTCTCAAGAAAATCCGCCATTGCATACTGAATATCGATCAGAAATTTACGTGCATCGCAACATTCTTCATTAAAGGATGGCGGTCTTATGATAGTAAGAAAGTATAAACATGCTTCCAGCCTGATCTCTTCCATAGTCTTAAAGTGGTGAAACAGGTTCGCTTTTGAAACACCGACTTCCTCGGCAAGAGATCTTGCGGAAAGCTTTGCAACACCGTTTTTACCGACATACATCAGAGTGGCGTTCAGGATACGATCCCTCATTGCCTCTCCTTTCACCAGTCTCATGTCCTTTTTCTTATTCTGAACCATAACTGTTCCAACAACATAAACCAACACATCCAGTATGCCCTAAAAACCCGCTTTGTAAAGCAAATTATTCAATCATCTTAAAAGGGACAACGTCAAACAAAAACCCAACACACTGTATTTGTTGACTTTTTTAGTATGGCACGGCAGTTGCATATAAATGACCGAACGTTCGGTTAGTTTGTTGGTTTTAACTGTTTTTTCGGAGGAAACGGTCATGAGATGGTTTTTGTTAATTTTACTTTTTACGTCAACACTTCTGGCCGAAGCTGACAGGTCTATGATCATTGTCACAACTAACTACATTAAGGAAAATTCAGAAAAACTTGATGGATTTATTAAGGAAAAGGAAAAAAGAGGATTTACCATCCTTTTAGCCACTGAAGACCAGTTTGGCGGAGAAGACGTTAAAGGACAGGAAAAGGCCGTGATGATCCGTGACTGGTTGAAAACCGTGTACAAGGACTACTCTTTTCTCCTTCTTATCGGTGATCCTCAGCCTAAGTACGGTGAGATCCCTATCGTTCAGGCTGTTCCCAGAGGTGCCGATGCTCCGGATTATTGTCAGGACAACTTCGGTTTTGTCTGTAACGTGGTCGAAACAGATAACTTTTACAGCGATCTGGATGGCAGCTGGGACCTTAATGAAAATGGAACTTTCGGAGAGTATGAATTTGATTTCGGTGATAATGGAGTCGATTACGACCCTGAACTTATCGTAGGAAGACTTCCTGTTTATTACGATGATATGGAAGAGCTCGACAGAATGCTTTCAAACATCATCAACTTCATGAACGAGACAGACGAAGGTATGAGCTACCGTTTTAAGGCGATGTTCGCAGCCACTTTTGTCTGGTTTAAAGGCTACAACAATCTCGGAACAGTCCGGAATGAAAATAAAGATACAGCAGAAGTCCCCGAATGGATAATCCACAACGTTCTTAATAAATATGAAGACACCAGCTACACCAGACTTTATGAAGGTGAAGGCGTTGTTCATAGTGAGTTTGATTACGATAGACCACTTACCAGAGAGAATTTTATCGATGAATGGGGAAACAACTACGGAATGGTGTTCTGGTTCGGACACGGACTTCCTCAGCACGTTGCAAGGACAGTCTGGGTGGAAGACACCAACAACAACGAACTTGGTGAGAATAACGAGGTTGAATCAATAACATTTCTGGAATCAGTTGACGGTGAAAAGTTTGAAGTGGAAAAACCTGCCTTTGTCGCTGCGGAAAGTTGCGAAGTGGGAAGCATTGAAGTTCCTGACAACATTACATCCACCCTGCTTCTGAACAATGCCGCGATCGGCATGATAAGTGCTTCAAATGTAAGTGATGACTCCAACACGGACTGGTCAAGCGTGGATAATGAAATAGATACGAACTCTTACGGTATCGATGCACTTGCGGCCTACTTTCTTGACGGACTTCTTCAGGGGGATTCAGGTGGAGCGATCTTCGCCAGGAAAAGACACGAGCTTATAACTGAAACAACTATTACCAGAACTCACGAAAATAAGCTGATGATCAACTACTTCGGCGACCCGTCTCTCACCCTTTACGATTCTGTAAACGACATCATTGAAACTGAAACACCGGACAATGAAACAACTGATGAAGAAACAGCTGATAATGAAGTGTCCGATGATGCTTCTATAGAAAATAATGACAACAATGAAGGATGCTCAATAACATTTATTTAAGGAGATTATCATGAAAAAACTATGGCTTATCGCAGTCGTGTTCGTCTTTGTGCTTGCTTCCTGCGGTGATGGAGATGACAACACTGAAGAAAAGAACGATTCCACCACTTCCGACACGGAGCAGGTTGAAGATGAAGACACTGAGGCCCCTGATGCAGATGAGGAGAAAGAGGAACTCAAAAAAGAGCCGGGAGATGATTTTTACGAGCCCAAGCTTCACGCAACTTTTGAATTTGAGGGAATGATCAACTCACTTGAAGACATGGAAAGCGGTTCAGTCACAAACGGACTGGCATCTTTGACCATGGATTTTAACGGTAATACAGAGGATGCTTTTTCGACACAGCCTTTTGTCTATGTCACAGAGGTAAAAGAAGAAACAGGATTCCCGGAAGAATATACAGGCACAGGAATTATTACCGGCGGTTTCTTTTCAGATGATGTTAAGCAGGAAGACGGATTTGTAAAATACAGGTCTTTCTATTTCGGAATGCTCCTTGATCCCATCATGGAAGCAAAAGATGCCGGAACTCAGGTTATTAACCTTGATGGACTCGATTTCATAAACTATATGACCGTTCAGTATAAAAAGAGAGCTGACGGTGTTATAGTAAGAAGATCCTGTCTACTCGGCTTCAAGGATAAAGAAAGCTCTCAGTCAAAATATTTCCTGGATTACTCAGGAAGCGGCAGTTACGAGCCGGGAGATAACTTTCATGTTTTTGCAAATGTGGAGCTCGATTACGACGAAGAGGCTTTTAAGGAGATGGGCCTTGAAGAAGATGAAGGCTTGTACTGCAAATACAGAATGGACGATCAGGATATAACTAAAGCGGAATACGAAGTTGAAGTTGAAAAAACAGGTATAGAGCTCAGTTGCGACCTGCCTGAGAGTTTTGAAACTCCGCCTGAAGACAACTACGTGGACATGCTTTTTAAAGGTGAGATCACATCTTCAGACAACGTTAAAGGAGATCTGGGAGTAACTGACCTTGTGCTTCATGGCGAGAAGATCACTGTGGATGATTATCAGTCAAGCGCATATATCTGGGAAAGTGATACGAACGGAAAACTTTTAATAATTGAATCAATGGGCGGAATAAAGGCTATAAACGGAAACGAGCATCTTGAATTTAAAACTTCCAGATTTCTTATTCCCTACAAAACTCTCACAGAAGTCTTTACTGACGGTGATGAGACATGTCATATCGTTTACGGTACAGATAATGACTTCTTCTACAACTACGATATCAGTGAACAGAAGATGGTTGACGGAGTGGTTAACATGAAAGCATGCACGACGGCTATTCCTGCTGAAGAAAGCACTTTTTTCGATGTATTTTTCTGCACAAAAGACAACGTTGACTTTTCCGAAGGTGAATCAATTGAAATGAGAGCTATCGTAAATATCAGCGATGATGAAGAATGGCTCAAGCAGGTTTATGAAATTGATGAGATTGATCAAATGTGTCAGTGCTACAACGCAGACGGAATTTTTGACTGCGCTGATTTTGAGACACTTGGAGAGTAAAGTCATGAAAAAGATACTTATACTGATAGTATTTTTAACATCTTTTCTTCATGCGGCGGATGACAAGTCCCTGATAATAGTCACAACGAACGAAGTGAGGGATGGATCATCGAAACTATCTGAATTTATTTCGGAAAAAGATAAAAGAGGATTTAAAGTTCTGCTGGCTACCGAAGATGATTTCGGAGGTGAAGATGTAAAAGGACAGGAGAAGGTTTTTCTGATCAGAAACTGGCTAAAGGATAACTATGAGGGTTACAGCCACCTTCTTCTTATTGGAAATCCTCATGAAAAATACGGACAAATTCCAATGCTCAACACTTATATCCGTGGAGAAGGAGCTAGTGGAGGGCCCATCTCAGACATGGATATAACTACTGACCAGTATTACGGATACCTCGAAGAAAACTGGGACACAAATGGAGACGGAATCTACGCTGAATACTCCAAGGACAGCGATGGATTTCTCTTCACTCCCAGTATAATTGTAGGGCGTATTCCATATTACGGAGACCTTGATGAGCTTGACGGCATTCTTGATACTGCAATTAAGTATATGAACGCAAATGAAAATGAGATCAGTTACAGGAAAAAAGCCCTTCTTCCGATGTCATTTATCTGGTTTGAAGGCTATGTCAATGTCGGTGTGGAAATGGATGAGAATCGTGATACCGCCGATACTGCCGAGTGGATGATAGACAATGTCTTTAAAGAACATAGAGATGTTTCCTACACCAGACTTTACGAAGAAGACGGACACATGCCGAGCATTCATG
>CAZTKP010000005.1:0-35092 GCA_964614215.1 uncultured Spirochaetales bacterium
ACGCTTTTTGCTCCATTCTTTTTCAGAAGTTCAGCAATTGTATTTATGGTTGACATTGTTGTTGAGACATCATCGACGATGAGAAATCTTTCATCACGGACATCTCTGGAGAGTTTAAAGGCGTTTTTAAGGTTCTTCTGACGTTTTTCAAAGGTGAGAGATGCCTGAGGTTTCGTTCTGCGGGTCTTTTTAACAAGTCTGATGTCGAGCTTAAGGTTGTGCTTGTCTGCTACTTTCTCCGCAATTATCTCAGCCTGATTAAATCCTCTAAAAAATTTGTCAAAAAGCTTCATCGGCGGAAAGATGACAGTTCTGTTCTCAAGAAGTTCTGAAGGAACGCTTTCAGCAAGATCGTGACCGAGAATATGGGCAAATGAGCGAACCTTTCCGTATTTCATTTCCGATATGACCGTCGTGATAGCTCCACTGTAAATGTAGAGTGAAAAAAGCCTGTCAAACGAAAGCTTCTTTCCGTGACAGGAGTGACACTTTGAAAAGTCAGGCCCTGTTGTAAAAGCTCCGCAGCGGTCGCAGTAACGTTTGAGCTTCAGGGCAAACTTTCCACATTCACTGCAGAAAATGCTGTTTTCAACGTTGGCTCCGCAAATAAGACAGGTTTTCAATTCTGAGTTAGAAAAAAGTTAATCTATGGAATGATATGTCAGGTGGTAGTTAAATCAAGAAATTAGTTGCTTATTCAGCGGAAACTTCAACAGTTCCTGTTTCAAGTATGAGACATTTGCCGTCCGGAACAAAAGTTGAATTGTATTCTCCGTCAATAGTTGCTTCACGAAGCTGAAGACTAGTAAGAGTTGCAGAGACATCTCCAGAAGTTCCTTCAAAACTTGTAACTTCAAGAGTTCCTTTTTCCTGGAAGTAGCGTCTTGTCGTTACTCCGGCTTCTGTATCAACATCCTCAAATACGAGTATACATTCTGTGCAGTCTGCGAAATTTGTCCCTGCAAGGTCGTATGACTTTGCTTCAGGTTCAGCATAGAACTGAATTGAAAGGTTGTCAGGAAGCTCTGCGCTTCCGATCGCAGGTGTGAACAGTCCGTCATAGATCCAGAAGTCATATTCAGGGTCTGTAGTGTCACCAAGGGTAACATCGCCGAGTGTGATAACTGTACAGGCGTTGCATGCAGTTCCATCCTCACTACACTCTTCATTGTCTTCGCATCCGTCTCCGCATGCACCGCCGCATCCGTCACTACCGCAAACTTTGTCTTCGCAGTCCGGAATGCAGATGGTGTCAAATGCAGTTTCGATCTCATAACATGCGCCGCCGGCAACAGGAGTGGACTCATAAGTTGATCCGTCGATTGTAACTTCTACAACTTTTGCTGTAAGAGTTCCCTTTGATTCCATTGTTCCTTCTTTTACTTCTGTAATTTCAAGGGTTCCTTCCATCTGGTAGAAATACTTTGCATATCCGCTGCCGTCTTCAGCGAGGTCTTCGTAGATGAGAGTACACTCAGTACATGAGCTGTAATTTTCATTGAGACCAGTGGCAAGATCGTAAGTTCCGACAGTAAGAGCATCCTGAGGTGAAAGGTCTTCTTTGTAGAACTGGAGTGAGAAAAGGTCTTCAAGAGTTTCATCGCCAACAGAAGTTGATCCTTCGTAGGTCATATACTCCTGGTTAAGAGCGATATTCTCGATCGAAATTCCGACACACTCGTAAACTATTTCACCGGTGCCGTCATCATCACTTCCGGTATTTCCAGTATTTCCTGTGTCATCATCGCTTCCCGTGTTACCGGTATCTCCTGTGTCATCATCACTTCCTGTGTTAGCAGTATCATCTGCACCCGTGTTTCCGGAATCTCCACTGTCACTATCTCCGCACGAAATAAGAAACAGTGAAAAAATAACTGCAACGATCAAAAAAAGCTTTTTCATTAAATCCTCCAAAAAATAAATTAAGCCAAACATTATACTCTTTATCCATAGGAATAGAAATAATTTGACTAAGAAAAAGCCGAGGAGTAGTGTTCAGCTGTGTGTTTAACGTGAGGAGATAAAAATGAATTTTAGAAGATTTTATGCGGTTTTGTCGGTAGTTCTATTTTCTATTATGTTTGTTTCATGTGCTACAGATGACCCTTTCTCGGAAATTTCTGATGATGATCAGGTCGTTAGTGATGAGTCTGTCTCTGATGATGAAGAGGTCGTGGATAACACTACCGTTCAGGACGAAGATGATGTCAAAACGGAAGAAGATGTGACTGACGATGAAGTTAGCGATGAATCAGATGATACGGCTCAGGTAGATGAAACATCCGATGTTGATGAAGAGACAACTGATGATGAGGGCTCTTCAAATCTTAATACCGGTGACACCAGCGGTCAGCAGGCTGCGGCAGGTAATCCGGGTGCCGCTTGTACAAAAGATGAAGACTGTAATAACTGGGCCGGAACAGGGAACGACGATGAGCAGTATGCCATCTGTCTTCTTCCCACCGAGGGTTATCCGGAAGGCTACTGCAGTTTCATGTGCGACGGTTCTGTTGCATTAAATCACGGATGTAACGGATACAACGGTGTTTACTACGGATGGGGAACTTACGGTGACGGATACTGTTTCCATCCATGTGATGATCCCAACGACTGCCGTGTAGGTTACAGATGCTCACAGACTGTGGGAGCCTGTATGCCTGATTGTGAAGTAGATGCATGTCAGAAAGGAACCTGTGACGAAACAGAGAAGGTCTGTCTTTAATTGCCGTAAAATAATTCTCTTCTGTCTTCAATAACATTGTTGAATTTATTTAACTGCTTATCTCTTGCATCTTGCGGATCTATCTCTGTAACAAAGATCCCTGCCTCATCTTCAGGAGCTCTGACAAGGTAATCGCCTTTTGGAGCTACAAGAACGCTCTGACCTGTGAAAGTGAGTTTTTCACCGTCTCTTTCCTCAGATCCTATTCTGTTCACAGTTGCGATATAGATGCGGTTCTCTATTGCTCTTGCATAATCAACAGTCTGACAGTAGGGCATTACAAGGTTTGAGCAGTGGGCGATAAGGTCGGCACCTTTTAATGCAAGTGTCCTGAAACTCTCAGAAAAATACCAGTCAAAACAGATGGCAAGTCCAATTCTAATTCCACGCCATTCATAAACATTAAAACCGGCATTGCCGGGAGCAAAGAAGGTTTTTTCCTTATAAAAAAGATGGATCTTCCGATAAATGTGTTTATTGCCTTCGGGAGTTATCATGGCACTTGAATTATAGATCTTTCCGTCAGCGGCTTTTTCTGCGAAACCAAAGATAACAGCGCAGTCATTATCTTTAGAAAAAGTCTCAAATTTTTTAAAAACCTCAGAATCTGACCTGTCGGCAAGTTCTTCAAGTTCTTTCTGAGATGTAAACTGGTACCCTGTGTAGGCAAGTTCAGGAAGAATGTAGATATCCGCTTTTTCAGAACTCATAAGTTTGAATAATTCTTCGATGTTTATATCTTTTTCACCAAAAACAGGGTTGTTCTGAACAATAGCAACTTTCATTTTTTCCTCCTAAAGATCGTTCATTGCAATGTTATTTGAGAGGATTTTTTTTGCAATTTTATGATTTATGAAAAAAATAAATTTATGAAAGAGCAGGGTCAACCAAGAACATATCGCAGTTATCACAATACACAGCGTTTCAGATTTTTTAACGCACAGGTTTTTGAAAGTGATCTTCATATCGGTGTGGACACAGATTCTTATGATGAAGAAATGCCTCTGTTCTGTGAAAAAGAAGTAAAGAGAATACGCACGGCTTTACATGTTTTTAACAGTCTTAATCCGGGATTTTTTAATTCTCTGGAGCCTGTTCCCGATGACAGTACAGCTGATCCGATCATTAGAACTATGATCAATGCTGGCGTAAGGGCGGAAGTTGGTCCTATGGCTTCAGTAGCAGGTATAACAAGTGAGTTGGTAGGCATGTCGCTTAAGAAAAGGTTTGATGTTAAAGAAGTGATAGTTGAAAATGGCGGTGATGTCTGGGTCGATGTAAAAAAAACCGTTTCAATTGAGATCCTGGCAGGAGATTCTCCTTTGAGCGGAAAACTTGCACTTAGAATAGATCCTCAAAATACTCCGGTAGGAATATGTGCTTCTTCCGGAACTGTCGGTCATTCTTTTTCATTTGGAAAAGCCGATGCCGTGGTTGTTGCCGCCCATGATTCAGCACTGGCCGATGCATTTGCAACTAAGATCGGAAATATGGTATCATCTCAGGATGATATTGAAAAAGCTTTAAAATATTCAAATGAGGTGGGAGATCTTCTTTCAACTGTTATAATAGTTAAAGATAAAGTTGCAATATCAGGAAAATTTGAAATAGCACCTGTTAAGCATGTCACTTCTTATCAAGATTTATAAGTTCATAGGAATCATTTCCAAGTCCGATCTTCTTTCCATATTTTATCTGCGGATAACCTGAAACTCCCGAATGTTTTGAAAAAGCATCTTTTGAATGGGAAAATTTATTAACAAGATCCAGAGAGGCTTTGTCTACAGCAAGCATGTCAGTTGAAGCGACAACTCCGATATCTTTCACGAACGGTTTTGAAGCGTGTCTCATGCAGTCACAGTCTGGAGATATGTTCGCAATAACGTTGATATAGACCATGTTTTTGTTATCCTGAATGATCTTTGCGTACTCAACGATCTTTTCCATAAAAGAAGGCGTGTCTGTCGAGCCCCACGGGACTCCGAAAACTCTTTCCGGGCAGACTCCGATACATTTTGCGCAGCCGATACATTTTTCAGGATCGATGACAACTTTGGGTTCAATTGTTATGGCGTTTCCCGGACACTGAGGGATACAGGCTTTACATTTTATGCAGCCGGAAGATCTTACTGTCGGTATTGTTGAAGCATGCATAGCCATTTTGCCGGCAATTGCACCTAGTCCCATTGAGACGTTCTTTATAGCACCTCCGAAGCCGGCACCTCTATGACCTTTAAAGTGAGAAAGAACTACGATTGAGTCGTATTTATTCATGTGGGAACCGACAATGGCCTTTTTGAAGTGTTTCAGTCCTTTCGCTTTATATTCGATAGTTCCCTCTGAATCTAAAATGTCGATAGGAGCAAAGGTGAATCCATGCTCTTTAGCCAGTTTTATATGACTTTCAGTATAGCGCCTTTTGCTGACGTAGAGAACGTTAGTCTCAACAAAGGTCGCATTAATATCCTTAACAAGTTTTTTCATCAGCTCCGGTTTTATAAAATACTTGTTCCCGTCCTCGCCGAAATGAACTTTCAGACCAGTCTTTTTGCCTTTTACACCGTGTTTAACCTTATCAAAGACCTTCATTATTCCATTCTGAGATATATCCGAAGTAAAGTAGACTTTAGACTTTTCTACGGACTTCTTTATCATTTTTTCTTCCCCTTTTCCTGTATTCTTAACAGCGGCAAACAACGAGATAACTGATGTAAGGACAAGCAGGATAGAAGCTTTTCTCATTGCGACTCCAAAAGAAATTCAGGAAAATTATAATAGATATAGATTATTAGTCAAAAAGATGATCAGCTTCCGAAAGTGACTGAAAATAGTTTAAGGGGGCAGGATTTTACACAAAGTCCGCAGGCGACGCATCTGTTTGAATCGAATTTCAGTTCCCATCGGGGTCTTTCAATTACAAGAGCTTCAGAAAAGCAGACAGCAGTGCATGCTCCGCAGCTGATGCAGTCTTTTTCGTTAAATGAGATTCTTTTTTCGACGCCTTCGACCCTGACACCTTTGTTTTGCAGAAAATCAATACCTTCGGTCAGGTCTTTTTCATGTCCGTCTACTTCAATCAGAAGTTCCCCGCCTCTTCCCGGAAGTATCTCAGCTTTGAGGATATTGATTGACAGGTCATATTTCTTTACAAGGTTGAACGTTACCGGTTCTTTTGAAAGGTTTTCTGAAAAATTCAGTACAAGTCGACTTTTCATTTTACACCTCCAGCATTTTTGCCAAGTGATCTCAGTCGGGAAGGAGAAGTATCGAACAGATCGACAGCCTGAGTGATCTTAAAACTTCCGTCAGCGATACTGGTTTTTAAAAGTTCAGCTATCTCTCTGGCTTTTGAAATGCTGGAAAGGGGAGCAGTTTTCACTTTTTTTCCTTCAACTTCAATACTTCCGCTTTGAAGGTCTTCATAGCATACTTTGTTCAGAACCTCTCCACTGTTTCCGTAGTCACAGAGATATGTTTCGATCTGAGAGTTTTTTATGCAGACCGATTTTGCAATTTCTTCATTCAGAATAGGGATCGGGATGCCTATTCCCACAAAAAGAGTTACTCCGTACTTTTCATAGACAGCAGCCTTGATGAACCGGGAACTCATTTTTTTCAGGTCTCCTGTAACGGCAAGTGAAGCTCCGGGACCTAATGGCAGACCTTTGTCGTTTCGTTTTCTTCCTCTGTTGAACTGAGTTCCGGCACTGGAGACAAAACCTCTGGTCCCTCCCAGAAAAATTGCTGTCCCTGTGCCGATAGTTCTTAAAAACGGATCGTTAATGAGCGGGCTTAGCTCTCCGCTTGTCGAATATGTGCAGTTAGTAAATTCAGGAAGAAGTGTTCCCATGTAGGTGTGAATCGTCTTTCCTGTTCCGTTAACTGCGGCGGCATAGTTCTGATATGCATTGCGGGGATTGAACATAGTTATTTCGTTGATGCTGTCCCTGTGAATGAAACCTTCCCATTTTTTCCCTGGATAGCAGTCCGTCCCTTTGCCTTCAGCTTTCAAATAGACACCTTTACCGTTTAAGAGATCTTCTATCACATGAGCTCCACCGTAAATTGAATCTCCAGGTCTTTCGGCAGTAGCTCCCAGATAAGCATCAACTGCTGCTATTCCTCCATAGGCGGGGACATCATTTAAAGTGATTTTCTCCATTCTCATTGCAGGTTCAGTATGACCGAAGTTTATGAAAACACCGCTTGAACACATCGGCGCAAAGGTTCCTGTGGTTACCACATCTACTTTTTCAACAATTTCTTCCGGACTCACTTTTTCAGACATTTTTGAAACTTCTTCAGCAGTCAGAATGACAGCATCACCGTTTCTGATCTTTTCGTTTATTTCCTGATAGGTTTTTTCTTTCATTATTCCCTCCATGATAAAAAAAAGCCACCGGCAGGACCGGTGGCATAAAAAAGCAAATTAAATTACTTTCAGCCGGTTCCTTCCGCAGAACGGTCAGGGGAACTCGGCATTATCATGGTATGTATCCCGGGAATGATGAACATAAATATCACCTTAAAAACTAACTGCACTTATAATATCGGTATGTTCGATCTTGTCAAAAAATAATTGCTTTCTTTATTGATTCTGCTAATACTGCTTCGGTTTTCTTAACTTTTATTGTGAGGGTGGATATGAAAAGATTATTATTTGTTTTGATTCTTTTAAGTTTTGGTCTGTGTTTTGCACAGGAGGACGAATCTCTTGTCGGCGAGACAACTGATGAGTATAACAATGAGGAAACCTATAGTGATCAGCCTGTAACCAATGATGATAAGCTTGCTGAAAATGAGGGTAAGGAAGTAAATTCTGCTCCGGCAAAACAGGAAGCGGCTCCCCAAGGCAACAAGTTCAATCAGTTCGTAAACAGAAAAGGCAAAAAATCGCTTGCCGGTGTTAAGGTAGGTCTTGAGCTCTGGCATGGAAACGGATGGGTTTGGGCCGGTGGTCATTTTGATGCATTTTTTGAGTATAATTTTGTAAAGAACTTCGGTCTTCAGGCAGAGCTTGAGTTCAGAGGTGGAGCAGGCTGGGGGTCTTTTACGATCCCTGTTATTGCACAGGCTAACTTTCCGTTAACTGACATGTTCTGGCTTAATGCCGGTGCCGGTTTGTGGTTTTCAGTTGGCTGGTGGGGCGGTGTAGATGGAGGTCTTATCGCTAAAACTGCTCTTGAAATAAATACAAAAATTGGTGTTTTTGTTGCAGACTTCAGATATACACCTAGCTTCAGAACTCCATACAGAGGATCTTTTGCGGTACTTGCAGGTTATGCTGTTCCTCTTCCTTTTTAACTGATTTTCTTGATTTTTTTCTAAATAAATTATATCGCTTCTACGGGCTTAGTTAAATCTTTATTTGGGGGTAGAAGAAATGAAAAAAGTTTTGTTTATTTTAATGTTTGTGCTTTTTGCCTTGAATGTCTACGGGCAGGCTTATGAAGCAGTTGAAAGAACTACAAGATTCGGGCTGATTCCTCTTCTTTCAGACACAAATGACAGGACTGACGGATACTATCTGCCGTCTGTTCTTGCTGCAAACAAAGAGGGGTATGCTTTTATCGATTCAAATTTTACCAAAGGCGGTCTGATCGTTCCTTTTCTTGGCAAAAGTCTTGTGGGTTCAGTATGGTATGAGAATGGCAACACAAGAGCTCTTGTAGATATTCCTGATATAATGGGAACACTTCAGCCAACTGGTCCCGCCATGCCTGACACGAAGCATCTTATGGGACTTAGTCTGGGTGGAAACATCAATCAGAACATAGCTCTGGGGCTTAACTTCAGGTATCTTCTGGGAAGATCCGAGGAAAAAGATACTACAGGAGTCACAACTGACAGATACAAGGTGAACACAGACAGAATAGAGCTTACTCCTTCCATAACTTATCGTCAGGGTTTGTTTTTTGTCGATTTCGGTTTTAATGTCGATTTTCAGTGGATTACCGAGAAGGCTGAAGGAACTTTTGAATATGACAGGACTACAACCTATGAGAGTAATGCTGATTTTTCAATGTTTGCAAGAGGCGGATTGCCTTTAAACAAGTATTCGAACATTGTAATGTCTGCGGGTTTCGGTGTTCTTCCTATTTCAGAAAAACAGCTTGCTCTTGTAGCCGGAACGAATACTGAGATAGCCACGGTCGATCTTGATTCATACTTCTGGAATTTCAAAGTGGGTTCGATCATTAAACCCACCGAATGGATGAAGATACATCCGTCGCTGCTTTTTACCGGTTTTCATCAGAAGAACGTTGTTAAGCAGATCAATGTGCCTACACCTGAGAAAGTGACTGACAAGATGCATGCTGTGACAATTTCACTTATGCTGGGAATGGATGTCACTCCTGTAGAATGGTTCTCTCTCAAGGCCGGTGTAGTGAAGGATTTTCTCGTTCTTGATGAATCTGATTCCGCAGTTGTGGCTGACACGAGTTCATATGATTACAGAATTGATGAAGGTTTCGGAGCATATTTCGGTCCTTCTTTCATGTGGAAAGGGTTTGCTTTTATTTCAATGATCAACCTTGATTTTTTCACACAGGGACCTTACTTGATCTCAGGAAACGCCATGACTACCAACTGGGCTTATGTTGCCTCAGTTGAATACAAATGGTAGACAAATTCAATAGAATATAATAAAATTCACTCTGTTTAGACACAATACCTCTGACTTTGCTAATTTTTTCAGGAGAAAGTTATGAAGTTATTTAAAGCTGTTCTTTTCTTTTCAGCAGTAATCACTTTGATGGCGGGTTGTCTCGACCTGGATTCCAATGCATCAAACGGGGAGAACGGAGTGCTTCGTTATTCACTCTACACAAGGTATGAAGCTGCTGGAGATCTTTCAAGCGGAACACTTCCGACACTTGTAACTCACAGGATCAACGTTTATTCTACCGGAGAAGAGAGTATTGGAAGATACGACGAGATCTATCACACAGTTGAGCCTTCAGAGAATGCTATCATCATTTCCGAAGAGAGAGAATATTCAGTTCCTGATTTCACAATAAAAGTATCAAAAGCAGGAACTTACACTGTTATCTCAAAGAATGAGGATGGTGAGCTTGATCGTATTAAGCTTAAATTTGAAACTCCTGCATCACTTGAGGTTGTCACAAAGGTAAGAGAACCTTACGAGACAAATTTTGATAAGGCGACAGAATCCGGAACCATCACTGCAGAAGAAGGATCTCAGGTTGTTTTTATCCCTTACTTTTACACAAGCTCAAATGTCAGAATGATCGGCGACATTGACTGCAAATACACAGCTGACCCTGAGTGGATGGCGGTTCCTGACGTTGAATGGGTTGAAGAATCAGAATCCGCTTCATGGACAGGAAACTACGCAAGTTCATACTATCTCATCGAAGAAGGCGACGTTGAATTCACCATCTGGCATGAAGAAAGCGGAATCACCGGAACCCAGAAATTTAAAGTTACTGCTCCCGATAAGGATTGATCTTAAATTATTATTCTGGTGCTAAATGAATTTACTTCTTTTGAGTTTTCTGAATTTTTAGAACTTCTTTAACAGAAAGACCCGTTGCATTACTAACAATTTTAGGATCTATGCCGGAAACAAGTAAGTTCCTGCATGTTTCAATTGCTTTTTCTAAAGCACCTTCTTCTTTCCCTTCATTAAATATTGTTCTTCCAAGTGACGGCATCAGCTCCTCCGCTTCATCACCAAATTCTTCCTTAATTATATTCATCACTTCTTCTTTATCAACTGTATTTGTCATCACAAAGTAACGAAGCAGAATAAAAACATCATCCTCATCCCATCGGTATCCTGCATTTTTAAGATACTGAAGCAGGCTGCGGGCTTTTTCAGCGTCCATTTTTCCATAATGTTTCATCAGGGATATTGCACTCATCAGGTAAGCGTTTTTACTAAACTTCTCGCTGTCTGAGATCTCAAGTTCATTCGCATCGTAGAAAAAGTATTCAAAGTTCAGGACGTATTTTCTGAAATATTTGGGAATTCTCAATGAATCCGAGAACTTTCTGTAAAGATTCCATTTGCCTTTTCCGTGATAGAAAACTATGGGAATAATGATTCTGAAGTCTCTTTTCGCCTTAAAATCCTCTTCGAGCATCAGGTACTGATATTTGAGCAGTTGCCAGAGAATGTTCCTGTCTTTGTATGATTTATGTTCAAAAAGAAAGTACAGATCGACATCATCTGAATCCTTTGTCTTCATTTTGATTATCAGATCACTCAGATGACTTTTCAGTGATTCATCAACATGAGTTCCCGGTTCAATCTCGATTGTTGAAAGATCAAGTTTCTTAGTTATTCCTGTGGGAAGAGCTTCTTTAATGAAGTCACGGGTGTTGTCATAGTTCTGGAAAGTCTTCATGAAAAAGTTGTTGTGAACAGGCTTGTTTTTAGGCATGGCAAAATATCCGAGAAGTTGATAAATCAAATAAAGATTAGTAAAGTAAATCTAAGAAGTCAAATAAATGAACTGACGAGAAGTTTTGCAATTCGCAAAGATATATTCTAAAATAAGCCATTGAACGAGAAACGAGGAGTTTATAGGAAAATCGTAAGATGATGGGTTAGGTGAAATGCAGTTATACAACAAAATCCTTTTGGTTATTATTAACGTTTTTGGTTTTATGCTAGGTATATATTTTGTATATAACGGGGTTATTAATGGAATAATTAGAAAAAAGATTATTGTTAGAAATCCTGATAATTATTCACATGGTTCAAATGCTTTAAAATTGGGAGTTGTTCAATTGGTTTTAGGAGTGTTCGTTATTGTTTTTTCTCTAGTTTTTTCTATAGCGATATTAAAAGATTTCTTTTAAATGAGTCTTAATTTACTAAAGAGAATAAAATCTCAGAAAATATCAGAAATAAGGACTTTCAGACCGATAAGAATTAAGACGATTCCTCCTGCAATTTCAGCTTTTTTACCGAAAGAGCATCCCAGTTTCTTGCCGAAATATACCCCTGCAAAAGAGAGTGAAAATGTGATGATCCCGATTAAGGTTGCAGGTATAAAAATATCATTGCACAGGATCGAAAGGCTGACACCTGCTGCAAGTGCGTCAATGCTGGTCGCAACTGCAAGGCCGAGTAGTTTGGGTGTGGATATCCTTTCCGGGAAAATTTCACAGTTATCACCTTTTTTAATGGCTTCAGATATCATTTTTCCGCCGATAAAGGCAAGGAGAAAGAACGCAACCCAGTGATCGACAGAACAGATGAAGTCATAGAAAGATCTCGCAAGAAAAAAACCGATAACAGGCATTACAGCCTGAAAAAGCCCGAAGAAAAAGGCTATCCGCACAGATTCTTTTGTATTTGATCTGCTTCCCGATATTCCCGCACTGATACTTACGGCAAAAGCGTCCATCGCAAGACTTAAGGCAAGAAGAAAAATGTAAAAGAGAGAGATCTGCATAATGTCTCCAAAACGATCCTTGTTAAACGTAGCAAAAGATAGATAAAATTCCATAAAAACTTTTTTATAAGCCTGTACCTGTTAATATTTAAGCACTGTGTGTAAGGAGGCAGATATGAAAAAATTTATGTTTTTAGCGGTTTTACTTTTCTCATTAACCATTTTTTGCGAGGAGATAGTCCCTGAAAATGGGAAGGAAGCTGTTTTTAAATACGAGAAAGGAGAGTGTAAAGGTTCTCTCTCTAATATGGCTGAAGGTGATTTTGAAGGTATTCGTTTCTCATTTCCCGCACCAGTTACTGTAAAAACTCTGAGCATTATGGCTCTTCAGGCTGGAAGTATCGAAATTAAGCTATGGAATGATAACGGAGCGCATATGCCTGATCTGGAAAGTGAGATAACTAAAAAAACAATTGAAACAAAGGAGATGGAGTGGGTCGATGTGGATATGTCTACTGCCAAACTTAACTTTGATCCTATAACAAACTACTGGATAGGTCATTTCCTGAGCAGCGATCTGATACAGTTCTGTGTTGCCGATACCGATGATCTGACCAACAGAAGTATGATAAGAATGAACGAGGAAGGTGTGGATAACTGGTACATTCTCGGTGAGAACGGAAACTTTATGATAAGGATGACAGTTGTTTTTCACGATGTCGCTGAAAGTTTTGATTTCGAGAACAGAACTGAAGGGTCCGGACTTGAAGAACTGGGGAACGGAAGAGTTGCGTGGGGCGATGTGAATAACGATGGATTCCCGGATCTTCTTTATCAGGGTCGCAGGCTTTTTCTCAATAACGGAGATCTTACTTTTACTGAAATAACAGAAAGTGCAGGTCTAGCTGAAGCTAATAGCAACGGCGGAGTTTTTGCCGATTACAACAACGATGGATGTCTGGATTTTTACAGTGCAACAAGTGCAGGTAGCAGTGATAGACTTTGGAAAAACAACTGTGACCTGACATTTTCCGATGTAACTGAAGCTGCCGGACATCCGGCTGATGAACTTCCATCAGAAGCGGCTGGCTGGGGAGATGCTGACAACGATGGCTTTGTTGATCTCTACGTTGCAAATTATGAAGACCCCGAAAACATGTCATCCCCCAATCCCGATTATCTGTGGAAGAATAACGGAGACGGAACCTTTACTGATAACTCCGAGGATTCGGGAATAAGAAACATGAACGATCAGTGCGGAAGAGGTGTCAGCTGGGGAGATTTCAATCAGGACGGAAAGATGGATATCTTTGTTTCAAACTACAGACTCGACATGAACTTTCTCTTCAAAAATATCGGAGGAGGAAAATTCGATCCTAACATCAGTACGCCACTCATGGGTGAAAGAATAGACGGTAACTACGGACATACGATCGGAAGTCAGTGGGCCGATTACGACAATGATGGGGATTGGGATCTTTTCAGTGCAAATCTTGCTCACCCCAGATTTATAGAATTCTCAGACAAATCAATGCTTTTCAACAATTCTGATGGCGAATTTGCAGATGTGCGGGAAGAAGCCGGCATAACGTTCGCTGAAACTCATTCCGATCCTTCCTGGGGCGATTTTGATAACGACGGATACCTCGATCTGTTCATAACTTCCATCTATGAAGGCCGAGAGAGCTTTTTCTATAAAAATAACGGTGACGGGACTTTCACAAATGTTAACTACAGCTCGGGACTTGTTGTCTACAACGGATGGGGCGGTGCATGGGCCGATGTTGATAATGACGGCGATCTTGACCTTTTTTCCTACGGACTTTTTGTAAATACAGGACAAGATGGAAACTGGGTTGAATTTATTCTCGAAGGAAAGGATACCAACAGAGCTGCAATAGGTACGACCGTTGTTCTCAAAACGGCAGATAAAACGATGATGCGTATGGTCGAAGGCGGAAAGGGAACAGGAACTCAAAGTGACCTTAAAGTTCATTTCGGTCTGGGAACGGATGAAAAGATCGATGAAGTGAAAATAAAATGGCTTGGACAGAAAGAACAGGTCTTAACTGATGTGGAAATAAACAGCATTTATAAAGTCGTTGAAGGTGAAGAGGCCGTATCTCTTGAAAACGAAGAAGATGACGCGGATACAGTCAGTGATGACGAAGTTAATGATGATGATGCAGTTGAGGAAAAATCAGATTCAGGCTGTTCTTTAACTGTAGTCTAGTTACTGAACACTCATAAGAATAATTGCGGCAACGATAATGCCTATCGCCGTAAGGTCCTTCTTTGACATTTTTTCTTTAAAGATAAGATAACTTCCCAGATTTATGACAATTATTGTTCCCGCACTGTAGATAGGAAAAGCTATTGTAGTCTTAATGTATTTCAGTGCTGAAATAAGGAAGAATGATGTGAACATATTTGGGATTCCTACAAGAATTCCAGTAAGGATATCCTTTTTTTCGATCTTTCTTTTACTCAGAAAAGTGAAAACTGCGCTGATGATAAAAGCTGTAAAGAAAACTGTGAAAAGGAACAGAGATTTAAACTCGATAAGAGCGTATTTCTGGAAGAATTTGTTTGAAAATTCCGCAAGACCGACGACAAAGAAAGTGAGAATGAGGCTTTTTCTTAAGTCTTTGACTTCACTGGCTTCTTTGGGGTCGTAGCTTGCAAGAACAATGGCTCCCGTGGCAAGAATTATTCCAATCCACTGAACGATCGACGGATACTCTTTCCAAAGCACTATCGAGAGCGCCATGGGTATGAATATTCCTATTTTTGAAACTGCTCCTGTTATTCCTGCACCGTTCTCTCGGATACTTTTCTGAATGAAGATAAATCCGCCGAAGTAGAGAATTCCGCCTAAAAAACCGGTTAACAGAGCCCAAAGCAGACTTGAACCGTTGGAAAAAGTGCCTGCTGAAGAAAAAGCAGTGCTGATATCTGAAAGAAATAGGGAAATAGAAGAAGGTGCCGTATTGTGGATCCCTCCCCGAAGAACAAAGAACAGACTGACAGAAAAAGCGACCACATAATTAGCAGTTGTGACAGCCAGTCGGTTGAGATCTCTTGATTCGCTGAATTTAAGAATAAGTACAATTGATGAACTGCACAAAACTGAAAGCAGAAGATATATCATGGTAGCTCCATTAAACGTCATGACAATTGTCTGTAAAAATGCACAAAAATCAATAATCGGAAAATTAAGCTCAAAGATGGGTCATTTTTCTTGAAAAAGGTATTTTGAAGTTATAGTATCGAAGCGTTTGGTCGAGTAATAACCCCTAAGGAGGAAAAAATGAAAGTTCTTGTCATTAACTGCGGAAGTTCTTCTATCAAGTATCAGCTTTTTGAAATGGATACGGAACATGTTATTGCAAAAGGTCTTGCGGAAAAGATAGGCCTTGAGCAGGGGTGTGTTGCTTTGAAAATGTGCAGTAATGGCGAGAAGATCGAGAAAAAACTGGCACTTCCCGATCATGGTGCGGCACTTTCGACAATTATGGACCTTATGACGGAAAATGGTGTTATTAAAGATAGATCAGAGATCAAAGCTGTCGGACACAGACTTGTTCATGCAGGGGAGTATTACAGCGGAAGTGTCGAGATCACAGCTGATGTAGTAAAGAGACTGGAAGAATGTGCTGACTTGGCTCCTCTTCATAACCCTCCGAATATCCTCGGGGTTAAGACTTGTCAGAAACTTTTTGAAGGAACATTCATGTCAGGAACTTTTGACACGGCCTTTCATCAGACAATGCCTGATTATGCCTATGTTTATCCGATAGATTACAAGTATTACGACGAGTTCCGTGTCCGCCGTTACGGTTTTCACGGATCAAGCCATTTCTTCGTTTCCAGAAAAGCTGCTGAAGCTCTCGGTAGAGACATAAAAGATCTTAAAATAATCACATGTCATCTTGGAAACGGAGCATCAATTGCGGCTGTTGACGGCGGAAAAAGTGTCGATACATCAATGGGACTTACTCCTCTTGAAGGAATAATGATGGGAACAAGATCAGGCGATATTGATCCGGCACTCATTTTTTATCTTGCTGAGAAAGAAGGCGGAGATTTCGATGCTGTAAGCAAAATGCTTAATAAAAACAGTGGTTTGAAGGGCGTTAGCGGGATCTCCAACGACATGCGTGATGTCAGAGCAGAAAGAGATAATGGAAATAAAAGAGCAGCACTTGCGCTCAGTATTTTCAAATACAGGATCAAGAAGTATATCGGAGCCTATGCCTGTGCAATGGGTGGTGTCGATGCAATAGTTTTTACAGGAGGGATCGGTGAGAATGTCCATGAAGTCAGGGAAGGCTCACTGGAAGGCCTGGAATTCATGGGAATCAGCATAGATAAGGAACTCAACAAGACCATTTTCGGAAAGTATGCCGATCTCACATCCGAAGGCGCAAAAGTAAAGGTTCTCGTTATTCCTACTGATGAGGAACTTGTGATCGCAAGAGATGCCAAAAGACTCTACGAAGAAAAACAGCATTAATAACTTAATAAGTTTCTAAATTAATTCTCATTGACTTTTTCTTATAAAAATACAGAATCTTACTGAAAGTTCAATTCCTGTGAGGAAAACATGGTAGGGATCAGAAACAACACGAAAAGAAATGCAGGAATAATTGTTCACCCGACTTCTCTTCCCGGAGGAATGGGTATTGGTGATCTCGGGGGACAGGCATATAATTTTGTCGATCAGATCGAGAGTGCCGGTCTTTCTGTCTGGCAGATACTCCCGCTTACTCCTACCGGTGATGATGGTTGTCCATACAATTCATACAGTGCATTTGCAGGTAACGAGCTGTTAATAGATATTACTGAACTTCAGGGAATGGGTCTGCTTTCAGATTATTTTGATATTCCTGAGTTCAGTAAATACAGAGTTGATTACCGGAAAGTTATAGAATTTAAATCAGGTCTTATCGAAAAAGCGGCTCAGCGTTTCTATCCTATGCAGACAAGATTCGGTGATTTTGAAACTTTCAGGACCGAAAATAACTGGTGGCTTGATGACTATGTTCTCTTTAAGGCATTGACTGATGAGTTTGATGGTCATAGCTGGAAACTGTGGCCTGAAGAATACAGAAAAAGAGATGAAAAGGCTCTAAAGGATTTTGTTAAAGAACACGAACGCAGGATCTTCAGATATCAGTTCGGTCAGTGGATCTTTTTCTCGCAGTGGAAGCGTCTGAAGCTTTATGCCAATAGTAAGGGCATCGAAATAATGGGTGATATTCCTATCTTTCTTTCTTTTGATAGTGCAGATGTCTGGGCTAATCAGAAGATATTTAAAATGAAGGATGGAAAAATGGAAGTTCTGTCAGGTGTTCCGCCGGATTATTTCAGCGAAACAGGGCAGCTTTGGGGAAACCCTCTCTATGACTGGGATTATCTGAAAAAAACCGGATTCTCATGGTGGATAGATCGGTTTACCCAGAATTTAAAGCTTTACGATATTATCAGACTTGACCATTTTAGGGGATTCAGTGCATGCTGGGCAGTTCCGGCCGGTGAAACTACCGCGGTAAACGGCAAGTGGGTTAAGACTCCCGGGAAAGAATTCTTCAACAAGGTATTCAGGGATCTTGGAAATTTTCCTATTGTGGTGGAAGATCTCGGAAATATTGATGAAAATGTTAAAAAGCTGAGAGATGGCTTTAATTTTGAGGGAATGAAAGTTCTTCAGTTCGCTTTCTATAACGGCACAGATCAGGAGTTTCTTCCTCATAACTATGAAAACACTAACTGTGTGGTCTATACGGGAACTCATGACAATGATACAACTCTGGGATGGTATATGAGCCTGGATGAAAGGACGAGATCTTTCGTTGATCATTATATAGGAAGTGACGGGGATGATATTCACTGGAAAATGATCAGGCTCGCAAGCTCCTCAATTGCCCGCACAGCACTTTTTCCTGTTCAGGACATACTCGGGTGGGGTAGTGACTGCAGATTTAACACACCTGGCACTATGGGGCCTGAGAACTGGACGTGGAGATTTACCGAAGGAGATCTGAATTCAAATCATATAGAGATACTTCGCGGAATTCTTATCGCTTTTAATAGAGTTTAGTTTAACTGTTCAGAATTATTGTAGAATTATTTGTTGGCTGTCTCAGGAACAATTACGTGAACAAGTCTGCTGGAAAGGAAACTTCCGTTTCCAAGAACTGTAACTTCTGCGTTGAATTCCATGTATGTGTCTCCGGAATTTATGCAGAAATCGTTATAGAAACGTACATCAAAAGTAACATCAGTTCCCTGAGTAACAGAGAAGAAAGTATCATCACTCTGTCCTGAAACACCTTCCGGAGGATCTGCTTCAATAGTTTTCGAGGATCTTACAAAGTCTGCCGCTGTCTGACCGTTACAGTCCTCATCACTGAGCTTACCGGTTGTAACGTCCATATCTATCCATGATGTAAGGTCGATGATAGCCTGTCCTATCTGTTCAGGCATTCCCTCTCCTGTAGGACCTGAAGTATGATAGATAAAAGGATCTCCGTTTCCGTCAAGAGATGCTGTTTTCTGAGCAAGAAATTCCATGTCTGTCTGAGGATCTATGCCGGCGTTATTTTCCCCGTCAGCATCCTTTTCATGCCAGGTGTTGATCCCGATGAACTTCCCACCGATAGCTGACATAACAGTTCCCGCTTCTTCAAAGGTATGTCCGTTCATCTGATTTGGAAACATGTTTTCCCAGATACATTCAGCAGTTACTCTTATTCCATCAGGATCACAGTCTTCATGTTCTTCATCAGTTACAAGAATAAAGATAGGCATGGATTTTTTTCTGAAGCATCCTCCGCCAATATCTCCAAGGTCATTTGAGCAGTCTGATTTTGGTATGTTGATCTCTGCATCAGGTATCATTGTTCCACCGCAGTTGCCCATGAAACAGAACAGGGCTTTACCGATAAATTCCTCTCCAATAGCTGCCTGATAGAGAGCCTCAGAGTGAAGTTCATTAGCTCCGACACCCATTCCCATCTCATCTCCGCCAAGCTCAACAGCAGCTTTAACTTTATCTGTGTCAAAAGTGATCTTCTGTCTCATATACCTACTGGTTCCTCCCCAGCTGATATGTGAAATTCCGAATGCTGCAAAATTTTCCTGTGGAAATTCAGTTGCTATTTTATCAATTATCTGCGTTTTAATTCCTTCGGAAACAGCATCGATCTCATCACTCATAGAACCTGAGATATCAAGAACGATCATTACATCAATAGCGTCGATCTTTGTTGAAAATGTAAGGGTTCTTGTAACATCTTCAGGAGCATTGTAGGGAAGTACAACATAGAAAATACCTGCCGGAATTGTATCATTATCGTCAAGAGGATCTGACCCGTAGGCTATTTCGGCAAGGTCATCACTTCCGTCTCCGTCAGTATCCTTTTTCAGTCTATCGGTTCCTTCGAGTTTCTCTTTTTTATCGAGAAGACCATCGTTATCGCTGTCTCTGTCAAGGAAATCAGGTTCTTCATCGCCGTCTGTATCGACAGTGCCTTCTTCGGAGTCGCTGAACGTATCTCCATCCGAGTCACCGTCAAGGCAGTTAGGAAGATCGTCGCCGTCAGCATCTTCACAACCTTCTTCTCCGTTGGTTATACCGTCTCCGTCATCGTCAGCATCATCAGCTCCGCATGGACAGGTTGGTTCAGTGTCTCCAGTATTTCCTGTGTTCCCTGTGTCTCCAGTATTCCCGGCATCGCTGTCATCGGCAGTATTTCCCGTGTCGCCGGTGTTTCCGGAATTGCCGCTGTCACCTGAATCACCACTGTCTCCGGTATCACCGGAATTGCCCGTGTTTCCAGTATTTCCTGTGTTTCCGATATCATCATCAACTGTACATCCGGTAAAGACCAGAAGAAATAATGTGAGAGAAAAAATAAGAAAAGTTTTCATAATGCCTCCGCTAATATTTTACTTGTTCAGAGTTTCAGGAATAACAACATGGACAAGTCTGTTACTTAAATAACTACCGTTTCCTAAAACAGTTACCTGCGCTTCAAATTCAAGCCAGGAGTCTGTCTGATTCACACAGAAATCGTTATAAAAATGTACATCGAAAGTAACGTCTGTTCCCTGTGTTACCGAGTAGAAAGTTGTTTCATCCTGTCCGGAAACTCCGTCAGCAGGATCGGCACTTATCGTTGTTGAGGATTTTACAAACTCTGCAACATCGGTGTTGTTACAGTTCTGATCGCTCATCTTTCCTGTCGTAACATCCATATCGATCCATGTGGTCAACGAAATGACAGCATTTGCTATCTGGTCGCTCATCCCGCTTCCATCTCCATTCGCGGTGTGAGTGTTAAAGCTGTTCCCATCTTTATCAAGAGATCCTGTCATCATTGAAAAAAGTTCAAAATCATCATCGGGAGCATGACCTTCAGTACAGCTGTTATCATTACAATCAAATTCTGTATTGATACCGATAAATTTTGCACCTATCCCGTTCATAGCGGCAATGGCTTCTTCTTTTGAAACTCCGACAGGATTTCCAAATGCCCATGCACAGCTATCCCAGGTGCCTAGGTTTTCTTCAGGAGGACAGGTCTGAAGAGATTCATCTGTTATCATTATATAAATAGGCATGGATTTCTTTCTTGAGCATACTCCGCCAACACTGCCAAGCTGAGCTGTACAGTCAGCTTCGGGCCAGTTAATGTTCTCATCCGGCACCGTCATTCCGAATATCTGACCACACTGTCCGTTCATACAGCTTCTCACAACACTCTGAAATCCTTCTCCTGTAGCTGCCTGATAGATAGTCTGTACCTGCAGCTCGTTTCCGCTCCCGTCACATTTAGTGCCGTCAACCTGAGACTTGATATACTCGGCATCATCTGTTACAGGGCTTCTAAGATCCCACGGTACAGTATTGAATCCGTAAGCAGTGAATCCGGGACTTGAGAAAGCGGCATCTATCTGGTCCACGATCTTGTCATTGATCTCTGTTTTTAAGTTGTAGAACTCATCGCTCATTGAGCCTGAAGTGTCAAACATAATAACAATATCAATGGCTTCGATCTTAGTTGAAAAAGTCAGTGTTCTTGTGACATCATCAGGTGCATTGTAGGGGAGAACAACATAAAAAATACCGGCAGGGATAGTATCGGTATCATCAAGAGGATCTGAACCGTAAGCTATCTCAGCAAGATCATCGCTGCCGTCACCATCGGTGTCCTTAAGATATGGATCTGTTCCCTCGTCTTTTTCCTTTTTATCTGGAAGTCCGTCATTATCGCTGTCTCTATCAAGATAGTCAGGGGTTTCATCGCCGTCAGTATCAGTACAGTCTTTTTCGGGACATTCAATTGAATCGGAATATCCATCGCCATCGGAATCAGCATCAAGACAGTCAGGAAGATCGTCACCGTCGCTATCCATACATGGGAATTCAGGACATTCCACTTCGTTGGACAGTCCGTCACCATCAGGATCTCCGTTTCTGTCGTAGCATGCGTGGTTTTCCCATTCACTATTATCAGTTGTTTCATTGTCGTCATTCACTTCATCATCGTTTCCTGTTTCAGACTCGTCAGAACCTGTGTTCGATTTATCTGAGGTTCCTGAGATTGAGTCGCTGTCGTTATTGCTCTCACTTATAGAACAGGACGTAAAAAACATGAATGCAATTACGCAAAATAGAACACAGAGTTTTGTCATTATTTCCTCCGATCAAGAAGTTATGTATTTTTTTAACTACAACACACTAATTGATTATATAGATTTATTTATAAAAGAAAAGAGGAAATTGGAAATTTGAACAGTCGGGTCTACTTGTTGTCGTCCACTGGAACAATGACCGTGACAAGTCTGCTTGAAAGATAACTGCCGTTACCCAGAACTGTAACCTGGGCTTTAAATGTGAGAGGCTCTTCGGTCTCATTCTTACAGAATTCGTTTTTAAACTTAACATTGAAGAAAACTTCTGTTCCCTGAGTGACAGAAAGGAATGTTGTGTCACTCTGACCTTCAACTCCATCTTCAGGAACAGCTTTCACTGTTGTTGACGAGTCAATGAACTCCGCAGCACTTGTTCCCATACACTGTTCATCACTCATCTTTCCTGTTGTAACATCCATGTCTATGTATGTTGTAAGATCAACGATAGCCTGACCGATCTGAGTCGGCATTCCGTTGCCTTCATTGTCTGCCGTCTGGTAGATGAAGGGATCTCCGTTTTTATCCAGTGATCCGGTCATTTGGGCCATCAGTATCATGTCGTCAATGGGATTCTCTCCATCTGCAGGAGAACCGTCACTCTGATACTCGTGCCATGTGTTTATACCGATAGTTTTTACACCTATAGCGCCCATCATCTGGAGAGCATCGAGAAAAACAGGTCCTGTTTCCTGAGTTGAATCCCATGAACAGTGAGGTGAGTCAGCACAGTCTCCGTGTTCAGCGTCTGTAATGTAAATGTAGATAGGCATTGATTCCTTTCTAAAGCAGGCATGACCTATTGAACCTAGTTCGTTAGAACAATCGGCAGGAGCAAGATTTATAGGAGCCTGAATGCCGACGCCTGCCAAAGTTGCTGTTCCGAAAAATCCTTCAGGGTTTGCATTGAAATAAAGTGGAAAACTGTGAATTTCAGCAATTCCCTGAGCCATTCCACCCTCCTTTTCGCCGAAATTGTCCAGAGCTGTTTTAAATTTTTCCTCGTCAAGAGTCATCGGCTGTCTCATAAAGAATCCTGTATTGGCAAATGTTATCCTTGAAAGCCCGAAAGCTGCAAATTCATCGCCGGGAAATTCATCTTTAATTGTTGATATGATCTGGGTCTTGATGTTATCTCTGACCTGGTCGATCTCTTCGAACATACTTCCGGAAGCATCGATCACGAACATAACGTCGATCGCTTCGATGAGGGTGGAAAAAGAAAGTTCTCTTTCCACTTCGTTAGTGTTCATGTAGGGGAGGACAACGTAAAAGATTCCGGCCGGGATGGTATCATCCGGGTCAAGAGGGTCAGACCCGTAAACGACTTCTGCAAGATCATCACTTCCGTCACCATCAGTATCTTTCTTAGTCGGATCAGTGTTCTCTTCAACCTCTTTCTTATCTCTCATTCCGTCATTGTCACTATCTCTGTCAAGATTGTCCGGAACACCGTCTTCATCAGTATCAGTACAAGGCTGACTAGGGCATTCGATAGAATCGGAAATAGTGTCGGCATCGGAATCCGGGTCAACACAGTCAGCTGTATTATCTCCATCTGAATCGACACAGGGGAAATCGGGACATTCGACACTGTTCGGGATGCCATCTCCATCCTGATCACCTTCAGGGTCAGAGCAGAGTTCTTCATTATTCCCTGAATCGTTTTTCTCATCGTCAGAATTTTCATTGTCTGGATCTTCGTTTGATCCATCAGAGGTTCCGATATCCGTTGTTTCACTGTCATTTCCTTCTACCGTATCAGAATCCGAAACAAATTCTTCATCTTCTACACAGGAAGAAAAAACCAGTAACGAGATAATAATTAAAGCAAATAAGATCTTTTTCATTGCTGAACTCCAATAAATATTTACGCACACCGGAAAAATGATAGCACAAAAAGACGTAAAGTCAAGAGCTTCTGCTACAAGCTTTGTTTTTTGGATTCATTGCGGTCTTTAATCAAAATGTTAGTTTAAACAGGTGGTTAATTTGTAAGATCTGGTCAAAAGCTTTTTTCGTGCTTAGAATTGTTTGCAGAAAAAAGATGGAAATAACTACACGCGACACAGTCCGCTGAAAGAGTTGTGGAGATCGGAGAGTAGAATCTTAAAGATGTTTTTGAGATGTATCTATGAAATTATTTGTTCTCGCCTTCAGGCACAACTACGTGAACAAGTCTGCTTGAAAGGTAACTTCCGTTCCCGAGAACTGTAACGTGAGCTTCAAACTCAAGCCATGATTCAGTCTGGTTTACACAGAAGTCATTGTAGAAACGTACATCAAATGTTACGTCAGTTCCCTGAGTAACTGAGAAAAAGGTTGTCTCATCCTGGCCTGAAACACCATCCGGAGGATCAGCTTCGATAGTTTTTGATGATTTTACGAAATCTGCGGCAGTCTGACCATAGCAGTTCTCATCACTCATCTTACCAGTTGTAACATCCATGTCGATCCATGTGGTAAGTGAGATAACAGCATCTGCTATCTGTCCACCGATTCCTGATCCGTTCGCATTCTCAGTATGATAAATAAATGCATCTCCATTGCCGTCAAGACTTCCTGTCTGCTGAGCGTAAAGCTGGAAATCATCTTCAGCTGCATAAGTCTTTTTACTTGAATTCTCATCATCAAAACCTGAGTCTATTCCAATAACTTTTGCACCGATACCGTTCATTGCGGCAATTGTTGTTTCAACTGAATGAGGTTCCGGATTCGCCCAGTCCCATTTACACTGGTCCCAAGTTCCTGCATTAATAGCAAGAGGACAGGTTGTAAATACTTCATCTGTTATAAAGATGTAGATAGGCATAGTCTTTTTTCTGAAACATGCACCGCCAACACTTCCCAGTTTTCCGTTACAGTCCTGCTTCGGAATATTGACATCCTGGTGCATCATCTGACCAAATCCCGGAACTTCAGTGTAATAATGTCCCTGTATTCCTTCACCCGTTGTTGTCTGATAGATAGCTTCAGTAGTCATTTCGTTGCCGTCAGGGGTGTCAAGACCGTCAACTGCTGTTTTGATCTCGTTGGTATCTGTTGTCATTGTCTGATGCATTTTATACATGGTCTCATAACCGAAGCTGGCAAGACCGTAAGCAGCAAATCCGGGGCTTGGGAACTGTGCTGCGATACCGTCAATGATCTCTGTTTTAACCTCAGCTTTAAGATTGTCCGCCTCCTCGTCCATCGAAGCACTTCTGTCAAAAATGATTATGACATCGATCGCTTCGATCTTTGTAGAGAAAGTAAGCGTTCTTGTTACATCATCCGGAGCGTTGTAAGGAAGAACCACATAAAAAATACCAGCCGGAATAGAATCGTTATCATCAAGAGGATCTGATCCGTAGGCTATCTCAGCAAGATCATCGCTGCCGTCGCCGTCACTATCCTTGAGAAGAGGGTCTGTTCCCTGATCCTTCTCCTTTTTATCCGGAAGTCCGTCATTATCACTATCTCTATCTAAGAAATCAGGATTCTCATCTTCGTCTGTATCTGCACAGGGGAGTTCTGTTCCGCATTCGATGGAATCAGATATCGTATCCCCATCGGAATCGGTGTCAAGACAGTCCGGAAGATCATCTCCATCACTGTCGTTACATGGAAATTCAGGACATTCGGTCTGATTGTCTATACCGTCACCGTCAGCGTCACCAGTTCTGTCGTAACAGGCATGGTCTTCCCAGTTCTCTCCTGTATCTCCGCTGTCTCCTGTGTTGCCGGTGTCGCCGGTATTTCCTGAATCTGTATCGTCACCGGTATCTCCTGTGTCACCTGTGTCTCCAGTATTACCTGTGTCGCCGGTATCTCCTGTGTCGCCAGAGTTGCCAGTATTGCCTGTATTTCCAGTGTCGCCGGTGTTACCGGTATCATCTATTGTACAGGAACTAAAATTAATAAGTAAAATGCTAAGCAGCAAAATAAATAAACGGTTCATTTTTCAAATCCTCCTTAGATGTTTTTTTGTTTTCCTCGCAACAACACTCAGATAAGGATTATACATATGCAAACTATAAAATGAAGAGAAAATGTAGGAAATATCTGAAAAAATTAAGGAAATTGTTAGTATATGATTTTACTAATAAATGATATCTCAGTCTATTTCAGGGACATATGGATTCGGATCACATGCATCACCGAGTCCGTCCTCATCACTGTCAAGCTGTGAAAAGTTATATGTGTCCGGGCAGTTGTCAAGACAGTTAAGTACAGTGTCACCGTCATTGTCATCGTCTGCAACGCCGCAGCCGCAGACGCCTTCTTCCAGTTTGTTTACATCGTCCGGACATCCGTCGCAGACATCGCCTGTCCCGTCTTCATCAGCATCATTCTGGTCGTTGTTGGCAGTATCCGGACAGTTATCACTCTCATTTGCAACGTCATCTCCATCTCTGTCGGGATCGCAGGCGTCTCCGATGCTGTCACCGTCCAGATCTTTCTGATCAGAATTCTCAATATAGACACAATTATCGTTCCTGTTCAGAACACCGTCTCCGTCAATATCACTGTCACAGGCATCGCCTTTGCCATCACTGTCTGTGTCTGTCTGGGAAGGATTGTGGTCAGATGGACAGTTATCTTCGCAGAATATCTTGCCATCTCCGTCATCGTCTGCATCACTTACTCCGCAACCGCAGCTTCCTTCAGCTGTTTTGTCAGGATCATCCGGGCACAGGTCGTTACAGTCCGGAGTCTTGTCTCCATCACTATCAGTGTCAGCAACACCGCAACCGCAGATGCCGACTTCAGTTTTATCAGGGTCTGACGGGCATCCATCTATGTGGTTAGGCTCTCCGTCACCATCCTTGTCATCGTCACAAATATCACCAAGACCGTCATTATCAATATCTTCCTGACCAGGATTCTGGTATTCAGGACAGTTGTCTATTGAATCAAATATCCCGTCACCATCTGAATCTTCAACTACAAGGTCTTTAACAAATCCAATAGAATCGGAATCAAGATCAAGCAATGTAACATTCTGGTAGATGAACATATCTTCTTCTTCGTACTGATATATTTTTATTATTCCCAGGAAATGTCCGTACTGATTGCCGTTTGCATTCCATCTGAGGTAAGAATAGCCATCATTTTCAAGGTCTATCGTGGTTGGAAATGATTCAGCATCTGTTGCAGCTCTGAGGACGATATTTCCATAAGCACTTGTGAATTCAGTAGAAAAACAGTATTCTTTAGGGCAGCTTCCAAGCACGCTTGCTTCAGATGAAGCCGTAAACTTTATTGTGTTTCCGTCTGTTTTTGCGTTTATTTCACCGCTGTAGTTTTTATCTGTCTGCTGGAATGATATGTCTGAGTAGTTTGAAGGATCAAGGTCAGGAGTTTCATCATCCGGGTATTCTGCGTCAGTATCAGTGTCCGGGTCTTCAGGGATGTTTGTGGAAAATGTAAGATCATTTGACGATATGTCCACTTCTTCAAAAATAGTGGCTGATTTAGAGAAAGCCATTTTTTTCATTGGTCCTTCAAAAGAGCCGTAAGCAACTCCGTTCCTGTACCAGATAGCGGTATTGTCTTCACCCAGCTCAATATCTGCTTTGTTCGCAAGGTCTTCTTCAGATATAGTGATCACTATTTCATCAAAATCATTTTTAAACTGTATTATCATTTTACTGTCATCTTCAGAAGGAAGTGTGGCCTTATTGAACTTAATCGTATTTGTGCCGTCAAGCGCAACCATTGCAGCTGTAACTTTTGATCCATTGTAGATATATGTGAAATAAGATCCTGTGAATTCAATTATTTCATCGACATCAGGAGTTTCATTCTCGTCAGGTTTCGGGTTTTTGTCCGGCCAGTCCTTGTCATCAACAGGGTCCGGTTTTTCGGGGTCGTCCTCTCCGCCTCCCCAGCCGTCATCTTCACCACCGTCATCCGGTGTCTCGACAGGATCATCGGTAATTATGACAGTATCGTCATCAGTGACAGTCTCTTCGTCAGAATCACTGGTCTGAATGATGTCGTTGTCATAAACTTCCGTGTCCTGATAGTTTTCTCCGTCTTTGGGCGTTTTTTTCAACTCACATCCGACTGAAACTACTAAAAACAGAACTAATACTGCAAACAGCCTTTTCATGGCATCCCCCTAAACTATGTGAAATTCAACAATCTGAATTTATTCTACAAATAATGATTCTTATGTCAAACGAATAAGGTATTATAAATAAAATGAGCTGGAGAATTCAATTGATATTAACAGAAACTATGCTAAAATATATAGCAGTGTTGAATCTACAAGGGAGATTATTATGAGAATTACCATTGGTTTTTTTGCCTTTCTTTTTGTTTTTACAGTTTCATGTGACGGCGGAAGGAAAATAATTATAGGACAGTCGAATGACTCCGACAATGAAACTTCCGTTCAGGACGATTCAGATAAGATGGCTGATGAAGATGAAAACGGTTCAGACATTGGGAATAATGAGGAAGAGAATCTGCCTGACAAGGATCCGGTGGATAACGAGGTTCAGGATGAGATTTCAGACAATATTGTCAACGATGATGTTGAGGATAATGAGACTCCGGATGTTGATGAGGTCGTTACTGAATGTGAAAAAGATATCGAGTGTGCAATAGATGGTGGCGGTCCATGCGTAGAAGGTTTCTGCAACGAGAACAACGAGTGTGATATCAGGAATGTAAAATCGGGAACTGCTTGTAATGACGGAATTTTCTGTAACGGTGATGATGAGTGTGATGAAAATGGAAGCTGTCTGCCCACTGGTAGTGAACCTTGTGAAGGAACGATCTGCCGTGAAGAGAACGGAGGCCAGTGCTGTGATCCCGGATTTGCAGGTGAGAACTGTTCAACATGTGTAAGATTTGTTCAGCAGGGAATATCGGTTGCCGCTGACGGACTTAAATGGTCCACAGGTTTCGGATCAGTTAATGATGCCCATGCTTCCGCCGCAGCAGCGATAGCTGATGGAAGTAACAGTATAGAAAGTTGTGAGATATGGATCAAAGAGGGCACTTATGCAGTGACCTCAACAACGAGTGTTGCATCCAATATACATATAATGGGCGGATTTAAGGGTGTTGGCGAAGAAGTAACTATCGATCACGATCTTACAGTTCTAGATGGTTCCGGTGCTGTTATGGATAATATCTTCTCTACTCAGAATACTTCTAATATAGTTATTGAAAATCTTACTATTTCGGGAAATGTGAACGAAGGTGCGGACGATAATTACGGCGGAGGTATCTATATAGGTTCAGCAACGGACGTTCTGATAGAGAATGTCAGGTTCACAGATAACGCCGCTATTGGAGCTATGGCATCCAATAAAGGTTATGAAGGAAAGGGCGGAGCTATTGCGATAATTGAATCAGATGCTGCAGTGAACGGTTGTGTTTTCATTAATAATATCGCAAAGAACGGAGAGAATGAGGGTTACGGAGACAGTACGGCAGGAGCTTACGGTGGAGCCATCTATATTTCTTCCGGAAATGTAACTATCTCAGATTGTCAGTTCACTTCAAATCAGGCACAGGAGATCGAAGACGGAACAGCGTCCGGTGGAGCTGTTTTTGCATATAATCCTGCATCTCTGACAGTTGATAACTGTTCTTTCCAGAGCAACCTTTCCCAGACATGGGGAGGAGCTTTGAGAGTGGAGTTAGGAGAGATATCTGTCACGAACTGTTCCTTTTCAGAGAATTCAGCATCAGGTAACGGAGGGGCTATCGAGTTCAACAATGTGCTTTCAACGGATTTTAGTAACAACGTTTTCTCGATGAACTCAGCGAATATAGGGGGTGCTGTTCATTTTGCAAATGGAACCGATGTAACGTTATCAGGGTGTGATTTTGAGGGGAACACGGCCACTGAACTTGCAGCAGGACTTAGTGCCAGTGATTCGGAAGTAACAGCCCAAAGGTGCAAATTTATAGCCAATAACTGTGCCGGCGGGTCAGAATGCAGAGGTGGTGGATTTACCGTTGATAACGGAGCAAAAGGGGAACTTGTGAATTCTCTTATTGTTAAGAACCATGCTAAAAGTTACGGCGGTGGAGTGTATACGAGAGATAATTCTGAAATTTATATCTTTTTCACTACAGTCGCTGATAATACTACCGACGGTTCAAGTAATACCGGATCAGGGATTCATAATTATGACAATGGATATGCATGGGTTTCCAGTTCAATAATCTGGGGGAACTCTCCCGGAGCTCAGATCCAGAACAACAGCGGGTCAGATGCCGATGTCGAATATTCAATTATTCAAGGTGGTTGGAGTGGAACCGGAAACTACGGTACTGATCCAGGTTTTGTTGATACGACGACCGATAATTATTATCCCGGTTCAGGTAGCGATGCTGTTGACAATGCTTTTAACGATGCATCAAATCCGGACAAGGATCTGGATGGCAATTCAAGACCGAACGGCAGCGGCTATGATATCGGCTGTTATGAACTCTGATATTCTACGACTTTAAGAACAACTTCAACAAGACTGTCTTTTAAGTATGGTTTGGCGATACTTGCTTTAAAACTGAAATCTTCAGGTCTGTTTATAACTTTATCTTCAGAAAATCCGCTGGAAGCTATGGCCTTTACTTCAGGGTCAAGTTGTTTCAGAAGGAGCACAGTGTCAATTCCACCTAAACCGTCTGGAATTGTAAGGTCGAGAATGACGACATCGAATTTGCGGCCGTTTTCCATCGCTGATCTGTATTTTTCAAAAGCTTCCTCTCCGTCAACAGCTTTTTCAACTATCATGCCCGAATCGCTCAGCATCTTTCCGGCAACTTCTCTGATAAGGAATTCATCATCCATAACCAGAACTTTTATGTCATAGCTTTTTCTTTCGTCCCTATCTGATCTCTCAGGTATCCGTTCCGATGTTTTTACGGAAGTATCGATAATGACGCCTCTTAGTCCATCCGGTTTACCGTTTATAAGAATAGGGGAAGAGTGCATAGATATGGGAAATTCCGATCCGTCTTTTCTGATACCGGTATATTTTGAGGGAGCCCGGTTCGTTGAATTGAAACGACTGATGATGTTTGCTTTTCCTCTGGCAAAATCTTCTTTTGATATAAGACTGAGTATCATTATGCCTTTTTTTATGTCCTCTTCGCTGTATCCGAACATTTCAAAAGCTTTTTTATTGGCATATGTGATTATCAGGTTGGAGTCAGTTTCAAATATCGCTTCAGGAAGAAATTCAGCTATGTCTCTGAATTTCTTCTCATTTTCCTCAAGAGCTTTCTGTGCAGAAACTCTTTTTGTTATATCCCGCACGATCGACAGAACTGAATTTTCGTTGAGTTTTGATATTCTGGCCTCAAAGAACCTTTCCGTATCGTTGACAGTGACGGAGTATTCAAAACTGTTTATTCTTTCTGTTTCTATTGTATCCCTGAAAATTCTGACATGTCTGTCAGCTTCCTCTTTTGGAAATATATCATAAACAGAGCTTCCGATGATCCTTTCTTCATTGATAAGAAACCTTGATGGATCAGCAGAGTAGTAGTCAATAAAGCGACCGTCCTTGTCAATAATGAACATAATGTCGGAGAGTGCGGATATTATGCTGGTGACTTTATCAACTCCCAGTTGATGTATTTTTTTCTGTTCGCGATTCATACTAACATTTTCCTCAATAAAGAAATGTTTGCAAGAAAATTAGGGTTAGCGGTCTAATACTTGAAAAAAACTTAATAAAACTATAAAATACTTGTCGTTTTATCTTTATTCCTGGAGTTTGAGATGAATATGAAATGGGACCTGAGCGATCTTTATTCCGGTTTTGATTCTGATGAGTTTATTAAGGATATAGCTGTACTCGAAAATAAAATGAAAGAGTACAGTGATGAACTTGAGGGAAGTTCCGTTACAGATCCCGAAAATGATCTTGTGAAGTTTATTCAGTTAAGAACAGAGATAGGTCTCATACTTTCAAAACTTTCAGAGTTCTCTGAACTTTCTTTTTCTGTTGATACTTCAAATAATACTGCTTCTTCCTATATTGAAAAATTTGAAGAAAAAAGAAGGGAGTTCGAAGTCGTTGATGTCGGTTTTGTAAAACTCATAACAAAGATCGATAACGTGGAGCAGGTGTCATCTTCAGAAAAGCTTCGTCCATATACTTTTCATATCAGGGAGCTGATGGAAAAAGCGGATCATCTTCTGCCGGCTGAAATAGAAAAAGTGGTTGCAGATATGCAGGCTACCGGTTCTGCGGCCTGGTCCAAACTGCACAGTGTAGAGACCAGCACTCTTACAGCTTCTGTTAATGTTAACGGCAAGGAAGAAGACCTGCCTTTTTCGGTTATACGCAGCATGGCTTACAGCAAGGACGGAGCCTTAAGGAAAAAGGCTTACGAGGCTGAGCTGAAGGCATGTTCACAGATCACAAATACCTGCGCATCATGTCTTAACGGAATTAAAGGTGAAGCGATCACTGTTTCTGATCTGAGAGGGTACGATTCTCTTATCGATATGACTCTTAAACAGTCCAGAATGAAAAAGGAAACTCTTGATGTAATGATGAAGGCCATTGAGGAGTATCTTCCTGCTTTTAGACGTTATTACAGGAAGAAATCAAAGATGCTCGGTCATGGCGGAGGATTGCCTTTTTATGATCTTTTTGCGCCGATAAATGAGTCGCGTATGGATTTTACATACGAAGAAGCAAAGGACTTTATTGTAAGCAACTTCAGGAAATTCAGTCAGGAGTTGTCTGAATTTGCTGAAAATGCGTTTGAAAAAAGATGGATAGACGCGCGTCCTGCAAAAGGAAAGGTGGGAGGAGCATTCTGTGCCAACATCCGAAGTATTGGACAGAGCCGGATCCTTGCTAACTTTAACGGTTCTTTTAATGATGTCAGGACAATTGCTCATGAGCTGGGGCATGCCTATCACGGTTTCTGTCTGAGAAAAGTTCCATTCCTTAATTCCCACTATCCGATGCCGCTGGCGGAAACGGCTTCGATCTTCTGTGAAACTATAATAAACCATGCTGCACTGGAAAGGGCTGATAGAGATCAGGCAATATCGATCCTGGAAGCTGATATCTCCTCAGCAGGACAGGTTATAGTGGATATTTTTTCCAGATTTCTCTTTGAAAGTGAGGTCGTGGAAAGAAGAAAGACCGGCTCGCTTTCCGTTGAAGAGCTGAACTCGATAATGATCGACTCCCAGAAAAAAGCCTACGGAGACGGTCTTGATCAGAAGTTCTACCATAAATATATGTGGGTGGTTAAACCTCACTATTATTTCCCACTGAGACATTTTTATAATTTTCCATATTCTTTCGGACTTCTTTTCGCCAAGGGTATTTTTGCCATCTATAATGAGAAGGGCGAAAGTTTTGTAGATGAATACAGAACTCTTCTTGAGAATACCGGCAAGATGAGTGTTGAGGATGTTGCGGGAAGCATCGGAATAGATCTTTTAGACAGTGATTTCTGGAAGGGTTCTCTGGATGTGGTGGCAAAAGATATTGAAAAGTTCTTAAATATCTAAGAGGCACAGATCTTCAGACAAAAAAAAGCCCTTCCCGGAGGAAGGGCCGATAGATCATTTTGTGATCAATTAAAGCTCACCCTTGAAAGAAGGAGCCGGTTTGAAACCAACAGTCTTTGAAGCAGGGATCTTGATCGCTTCGCGGGTTTTCGGATTAATACCCTTGCGAGCTTTTCTGTTGTTCACTTTGAAAGTACCAAAGCCATTGAGATTGATCTTTTTCTCTTTAGCAATAGTGTCTTTAAGGATTGTTGTGAAAACATTGTAGACTTCTTTAGCCTGATCATTAGTCATAGAAAGTTCAACGTTTTCCTTAAGCATTTTTACGAAATCGGTTTTTGTTGTTGCAACAAGAAGGTTTTTTTTCTTTTTTGCCATTAGTAACTCCGTTACAAAAGTTCATAAAAGGGACACGTAATTCTATTATATACAAAGGGTTTGTCAACACTTTTTGATAAAAAAATTAAAAAAAAATGAAAAAAAATTGTCCGCAAACCCCCGCCAGAAGTGGGTTTGGCGGATATCTTAAGAGGATAAGTTAATAAAATCAGCCACTTACAGACACGACAACAAGATGTTTGAAAAATGATTCAAGGTTAATATTTTTAGGTACTTATCCTGCTTTTTTTCTTGAATTTCACAAAAAAGGCTGAAAAAATGCAAAATTATCAGCCTGAAATTGATGCCGGATACTGCTCTGAAAGGGGGCTGGCGGACAACGAAAGGATCATGCACACAAAGCCCGCTTGACAAAGATTTGATAGGAGTGCTATAATCCCGGTAAGAATAAGACGCATGCTGTTAGAAATAATTTAACATAAAGGAGGTCGGCATGAGGGTTTTCACCATAGTATTTATAATCTTTATCTTTATTGGATGCACAGACATTTCCCGTGTAGTTGATTTTGAGGCTGTAAGTGATATTGAGAACTACAGTGATGCAGATAACAAGGTTCAGGAAACAGACGATACTGATGTGAATAATAACTCAGACAGCGAGAAAGATGATGCTGATGCTGTCTCAAATATTCTTGAGTGTGCAGGACAATGGGAGAATGTTGCCGTTGAGGAAAATGCTAATGAATTTGAGTTCAAGCTTAAAAAAACATCGGGTCTGTGGAAGTGGACTGAAGATGGTGATATGGAAGTTCTGGATTATGAAGGGGATATTAATCTGGTGGATATAACGGAAAACGGCGAATTAATAGTTGCCGAATCTTCGGAAACCGAGACCGGCTATTCTGTTTTAACCTATCTGAAAACTGACGGCAGCTATGAAAAGTTTGTGTTTGAGTTTAATAAAGGAAAAACGATCAACTATGCCGGTTATGATACTAAAGATTATCTTAGAGCTTACGCTGCATACAGTGAGAATCTCAACGAGATTTATGTTGTTGTAAACATGTATAATAAAAATAATTTACAGAAGCCTTTTCTTATGAAGATCAATAGCAATAGAGAAGTTTCCTATATTAGTTTCGACGCTGAAGGTAATCCGGTTTGTAAAATTGAAATGATAAACGATATTCCTCTTGTCATCTGTCAGAGATGGACAGAAACAGGAGAGGACAATATTCCATATGAAGAGCATCTTGAAATGTATGCTTTTGCAAATGGAAAAATGCTGAAAAAATCAATTGGTGAAGGAAAAGAAATTGTTCTGAATAAAGCATACACAAGTAATAACAAAGTGTATTTAGATGTTTACGGAATGGTTCAAACTACGTTGAAATCAAGTTATATTTCTGTTGATGAAGGGCTTTGTCTGAATTATTCTGATATTGGTAATTATTTCTTTTCTGATTA
>CAZTKP010000005.1:35192-42550 GCA_964614215.1 uncultured Spirochaetales bacterium
GGGTATCAGCATTCCTGTGCGGCAGATGATAATGGAGTTGTCTATTGTTGGGGGAATAACAACAGGGATCAGCTTGGTAATGGTTCGTTCGTAGGTAAATTTACACCGAGACTAGCCGTTGTAGAAGGCGAAATGCTTGATAGAGACATTATTAAAGTCGATGTCGGAGAGCGCTCGTCATGTGCTCTTGATAGTACGGGTATAGTTTATTGCTGGGGATCAAACTTATACGGACAGCTGGGCCTCGGTAAAACAAATATCGGTGTAAGTGATAAGCCGAGAGAAATATATCTGGATGGTGTTCTTAAAGATAAAGTTCTTGTTGATGTTACCGTTGGTACAAAACATGCCTGTGCTTTAGATGAAGATGGATTGATATACTGCTGGGGAGATAATAATTACAATCAGGTTGGAAATGGTGAAGAAAATGACATCGAATCGATTTGGAATTATTTTATACAATACCCTGCTTCAGTAATATGGAACGGATTGCCTCCTAAAATTATTAAAATATCAGCCGGTTCAAATCATACATGCGGTCTGGATGACAACGGTTCTGTTTACTGCTGGGGTTTAAATACTCAGGGACAACTTGGGAACTATTCTGAAAACACTAAAAGTAGTCCTGTGAAATTAAACTTTAATGAAAAATTTATAGATATCTCAGCAGGGTTTGAGCATACATGCGGTGTCACCGATACACAGGATGTTTATTGCTGGGGAAGCAATGCTACAGGACAGCTTGGAAATAACTCAACTGAAAATAGCGGGACTCCTGTAAAAGTCTCTTTTGATTCTGATTATCAAATGAAAACAGTTAGTTGTGGTCATCGGCACACATGTGCTGTGGACATAAATGGCGATACCTACTGCTGGGGTTGGAATTCTGATGGTCAGCTCGGAGATAGAACTTACGAAGATAGTGGTATTCCTATCAGGATAAAATAAGAATCTATATTTTTCTCTTATTAAATTGATAAATAATTTATTATATGTATCATTGCCCAGTAATTTTTTGGGGTCTTGGGTTGGCATTTTCTGAAGTCAACAGGCTCGTTACTGAGCAAATTCCTCTTGACAAACTAGTCTCGAAGTACGTAAAACTTGAGCGGTCTTCCCGTGGATTCATAGGTTTATGCCCGTTTCATAAGGAAAAAACGCCATCGTTTCATGTTAATGTCGATGACGGTTATTACTATTGTTTCGGTTGCGGTGCATCAGGAAACGCCATTACTTTTCTTATGAACATCGACGGAATGAACTTTGTTGAGGCTCTTCAGAAACTTGCAGAGGATTTTCATGTGCCGGAGCTTATGAATGATGTCGAACAGGCTGATACTGATGTTTCAAAAGAGCGGGATGATATTTTTACGGTGAATAAAATAGCTGCAAAGTACTTTCACAAAAATCTGGAAAAAAATGAAAGCATAAAAGCCTACCTCAGAAACCGAGGTGTTTCTCCTGAATATGAGAAGAAGTTCGCTCTGGGTTATTCAGGTGACGGAAGTAGGTTTATTGAATATATGAATGAAAAGGGTGTCGGAACGAATCTTCTTATGAGAGCAGGACTTATAAGGCTTGACAGGAATAGGACTGTCAGAAGTTTTTTCTATAACAGACTTATGGTTCCCATAGTAAACAAAAAGAAGGTTATCGGTTTTGGCGGCAGGATCCTCGAAGGTGACGGACCTAAATATATCAATTCTCCGGATACCCCTGTTTTTAATAAAAAGGAACATCTCTTCGGAATAGATTTTGTCAGGAATGGTCTGAAGACTTTTCCTTTTGTTGTGCTCTGTGAAGGATACTTTGATGTTATAGCAATGCACAAGGCGGGATTTTCAACGGCTGTCGCGGCTCTTGGTACGGCAGTAACGAAAATGCATCTGCGTATTCTTGCTAAGTTCAGAAAACCTGTGGTTGTTTTTCTCGACGGAGATGAGGCGGGAAGAAGAGCGGCAAAGAGAATAGCGGAGCTTGAGATGCCTGATGATATTGATCTCAGGGTAACATTTATTCCTGACGAGGGTGAAGATCCGGATTCGATCATCATGAAAGAGGGCGGTGCTGAAAAGGTGAAAAAACTGATCGAGACCTCGAAAGCGCTTTTTCAGGAACTTATAGATGAGAAACTCAAGATCTATAATTCCCAGGAGAATCTTGAGGAGAAAATAAAGATCGAAAAGGAGATCCGGGAGCTTGTTAAGAATATTCCGAACGATAAGTTCAGGACGTACTCATTCTACATTAAGAACAATAGCGGCAATGCTATCAATCTTTTCAGGAAAGAGAAGAAGGAAGAAGAGAAAGATAAGGATAAAAAAGTTCTGACAGAAGATGTAAACCCTTTAGAAGAACTCCTTTACCTCTGCTGTCTCTATCCTCAGTTCATACCGGCATTAGAAGAGATCGAAAGTCAATATCACTCGGACAAAAGATTGGGTGCGTTTTTCAGTGAGCTTCTGAACAAATATTATGAAGGTGAAGATGTTACTGAGCTTAAAGAGAAAATCGATGAGAACGGATTGATCGAGAAAAAATTTATAAATAGAAGTGTTGAGCACATCGAACGAGCTTTTACAATTGAACATGCTAAACAGAAATTTGTACTGAATACAAACATAATAGAAATGCTTAAGTCTGATAAAAGCCCTGAGACCGTAAAGCGTATTTCTGAATTATTGCAGGAAAACAGAAGCCTGAAGCCGATGATAGCTAATAATGAAATTGATGATAACCCGAACCCGAAAACTGAGGAGTGATCGATGAGAAAACCCCCTTTTATGAAAAAGAAAGAAGAAGTGTCAAAAAGGATCAGAAAGAGAACTGCGGTAAAGAAACAGAACAATGCACGGGAAGAGAAGATCGATAAGAAGATCGAACAGCTTAAACAGGAAGGAAAAGACCCAAGCGGTTCACTTAAGAAAATAGCTACAGATGTTATTAAATCAAAGGGTGATGTTTCTATTTCGGATATTGACAATCTCATTCCTGATAACTCTGATTTTTCCGTTGATGATATGGAAATGCTGTTCGACATTCTCGAGGATTTCAGCATAGATGTTAAACTGGACTCTTTTGATGATGACTCGTCTCCGGTCAATGAGCCTGTCGTTACGCTTAGGAAGAAAGCTTCCGCTCATGATAGAGGCAGGAAAGATCCTCTCAGGATGTACATGCTTACCATAGGTTCTGTTCCTCTGCTTACAAAGGAAGGAGAGGTTGAGATCGCAAAGAGGATAGAGGCCGGAGAAAGAGATATTATAAAGATACTTCTCGGGATATTTATAACGTTCAAGGATATTGTCAGCATTCCTGACAAAGTTATGAACGAGCAGCTTAACATCAAGGAGATCGTCCATGAGATAGAAGAGGAGATAGATGACGAGGACGATGATGACGATGTCGAGAATGATGAAATTGAAGATATCGATGATGACGAGGATGAAGTGAGTCTGAAGGAAAAGCCGGCCAAAAAGAAAGATACTGAAGAAGTAGTAGTTGGATCGGAAGACGATAAGGAAGTCCATATAGATAAAAATCAGCTTCTTCTGGAAATGGTTCAGGAAAGTGTTGATAAACTGAAATCGCTCAACAGAGAAAGGACCAAGGCGATAAAGAGTGCTGAATCTCCTTCACTCAAGGCCGAAACAAAGAAAAAACACAGAGATAATACTGAAAAGATACTTGAGGAGATGGTTGAAATAGTTCTTGATATGAGACTTAACAAGAATTATGTGGATGTTCTCTGTGACAAGATCAGGACCTATGAGGAAAAAGCTGTTCAGCTCGAAAAAAATATAACACATATTGAAAAATCCATGAATATGACGTTCGAGCAGATGGGAGAGGTTATAGCTCATCCTGATAAATACCCTACAATTGAAAAGACAGCTGCACATATAAATGAAAAGTATGCTCTTATAAATCAGACAAAGAGAAGTATAAAGAAGCTTGAAGCTGAGACTGCTCTTTCACTTAATGATCTCAACAGTTGCTCGAAGATGCTCCGAAATGCCGAAGAGGCAGTAAGAATAGCAAAGAATCAGCTTATCAGAGCAAACCTTAGACTGGTTGTCAGCATTGCAAAGAAATATAACAACAGAGGACTGGATTTTAAGGATATTATCGCCGAAGGAAACATTGGTCTGATCAAGGCCGTTGACAAGTTCGAATACTCCAGAGGATATAAGTTCTCCACATATGCAACATGGTGGATAAGACAGTCCATTACAAGAGCTATTGCCGATCAGGGCAGAACTATCAGGATCCCTGTTCACATGATAGAGATGATGAACAAGATCAATAAGACCATAAAGGAACTTACCAACAAAAATGGTTTTGATCCGAGCATTGCCGATGTCGCAAAGATGATGAACCTTCCGGAAGAAAAGATCAGAAAGGTCTGGAGAAGTGCCAGAGAGACTATTTCCCTTGAAACACCGATCGGTGAAGATGAAGATAGCCAGCTTCAGGATTTTGTTGAAGATCCGAAGACTCTCAGCCCCGAAGATTATACCGCAAGAGAAAATATGGCTGAGATTATCAGGGATCTGTTTTCAGGACTTACTCCCAGAGAAGAGAAAGTTATTAGAATGAGATTCGGCATCGGTGAGCAGGAGACATATACTCTTGAAGAGATCGGCAAGGAGATGGGTGTTACCAGAGAAAGGATCCGTCAGATCGAGGCTAAGGCTGTAATGAAGCTGAAAAAGATGCTGAAGAGCAAGAGAACAACCTGGGACGACTTTATATAAACAGCAGGGAAGTCGTAATTATAGCAAAGAATATTAACTGAAGCTTGAACATTAAGGTCGCTCTGTCAGTTCTGACCTCAGGTTTTAAAAACAGAAAAAAGATACTGGCCGCAAGTGATATCAGAAACCACGCCGTGTAATTTAAAAGAGGAATATCTCCTCCGTCCCAAGTCCAGTAATCAAGGAAGATAGCAGAAGGTTCCATGACATAGTCAAAACCTGTAGAAAGGACAGCGGACAGCAAAGCTGCAACGAACTTGTTCTTTATAAAATAGTCAGAGATCACAACTGCTCCGAAAACTACGCATACCCAGTTTAAAGCAATGATGACAGGAACTTCAAAAAGTTTAAACCCTAAAGTTGCTCCGTAGTTGTACGCACCGAAGACCAGACCTGTCTCAACACCTAGAGCTTCAAGCAAAAATGTAATAATGAGGGTCGGAAAGAACCATATTTGAAACTTCCGGTTTTTGAGTGGATGGTAGAGAACAAACCCTGCACTGATAATTAGTGTGACGGGAGTAAGCATCTTGACCATTTTAAGAGTGTATGGAATTACATGGAATATTGCTCCGGTGAAAAAGAAGATAAAGAAAATGAAGGTCACAATATTTTTATCTTTCATTTCTTTTGAATTCAAATCAGTATCCTCTTTTATATGAATATTCCAGAATATCTTTTAGAACAGTCTTGGAATTCTCAGTTATTTCAAGTTTTTCTATGATCTTTGCAGCTCTTGAGTGAAATTCTTCAGCCATCTGTTCATGTTTTTCTGCAGCGCCGCATTTTATAGATATTTCCTTTAATTTTTCAACAACATTTTCATCTAGATAAGGATTCCCCAGTGACGATCTTACGAACTCTATATTTTCTTTTCCCGCATTGTCCAGAAGAAGTGAGTAGATCAGAGTCTTTTTTCCTTCTCTTATATCGCTTCCCGCTGGTTTTCCTGTTTTTTCCTTATCTCCGAAAAAATTAAGCTCATCGTCTCTCATCTGAAATAAGGTTCCTATCTCAATTCCCAGATCATTGAGCATTTCAAGTGATGTGGGGTCTGCTCCGGCGGCGGTCGCACCGGCTTTTAGCGGAAGAGAGAAAGTGTATCTAGCCGTTTTTAGCCGGTAAATGTTCAGAATGGTTTCGTGCCCCGGGATCTTTTCTGATGATGAAAGATAAAGGTCATCCATCTGTCCAAGTCCGGTAACGATAGCTTCTCTGTTGAACAGTTTTGTGATGCTGCTGTTGTCGATCAGATCAAAAGCAGTGAAGTAGCAGATGTTTCCAAGACAGATAGCGATGTTCTCAGCAGTTTTCTCGACTTCTTTAAATGAACTGTCAAATCTGTCTCTTATAGAAACATGTATCGCCGGTTTTCCTCTTCGAAGCTCATCTCTATCCATGATGTCATCGTGTATAAGGAACCCTGCATGGAGAAGTTCCACAGCAGCGGCAAAAGGGTCCGCCTTTGAAAGATCGGAGCTTCCAAAGGCCTCAAACCCCAGATAGACAAGGGCGCCCCGTATCATTTTACCTCTGGAGATAAATTCAGGGATCCTTGAAAAAGAATCTCCGCCCCAGTGATTGAACGAGGCAAAATCTTTCTGATATACGGAAAGTTCCTTTTCAAGATATCTGTTCAGCCGGATCTTTTTATCCTGAACATATTTTTTCATCTATCCAGACCCACCTTTATAGTGTTACATAATGCAGTTGCAAAAATTCTCACTTTTGAAGGTTTAACTTTTTTATCATATACCAGAAAAGGATCTGAGTATATTTTTTTCATTGTCCATTTATACATGTCCGAAGCCGTTTTCACCGCTATCCTTGAGCGTAGAGGAATAAATTTGAATCCTTTTTCAGCTTCGGTCTGCCATTTGTTGAACCGGTTTATCTCGTTTCTGATGAAATCGTTAAATGCAATAGGTTTGATCCCGACCTCTTCTTTTTTTAATGTAGAAAAACCGCTTCCTTCAAGAGGCAGATAAGCTCTGTTGAACAGGTTGTCCTCGTCTATATCTCTTATGAAATTAGCATACTGCATTGCACGTCCCAGCATTTTGGCATAGTTAAAAGCCGTTTCATCAAGTTCAAGGATCCTTGACATGTACAGACCGATAACCTCAGCTGATCCGTAAATGTATTTCAAAGACTCGTCAATAGTTCTCATCTTTGGCGAAGCAAGGTCCCATTCCATTGATTCAAAAAAAGCTTCTGTCCATTCCGGTTCAAAATTTTTCTTTTTTGCAAGCTCTATGAATGGACCTATTACAGGATGATCAGAACCTTTTTTAAGCCCTTTTTTGTATTCATCGACAAACTCATAGAAATTCTCAGGCTGTTGAGGGACAGAATCAACAAAATTGTCCGCAACTCTGACAAATGCATAGAGAGTTTTCACTTCGTCCAGAACTTCTTTTGAGAAGAAAAGAGAGCTGTTGAAGTATGTTGTGCTGCCTTCTCTGAATATTTCAGTATGGAGATCTTTCATTATTTTAAATGATCTCCGATAGTCTGTGCTGAAAGTTCTCCCGAAATAAATGCCATCGGAACACCTACACCCGGATGAGTGTAGTGACCGGCATAGAACAGATTCCTAAT
>CAZTKP010000006.1:0-23932 GCA_964614215.1 uncultured Spirochaetales bacterium
TAGCTTAAATAATAAAATCGTTTTCAGTGTTGTTGAAACGGAGGTGACATGTTTATCCGGAAGAGTGAAAAAACTGCAATCATTACAGCAGATAACGAGATTTCCTACAACTCGGTTCTTAAAAGAGTGTCACATTACAGTGATGTTCTCGGGGATATGAAGGGTGAGCGTGTTCTCATTATCAGTGAGAACAGACCTGAATACATTTATGCTATTTACGGGATCTGGAGTTCAGGGGGAACTGTGGCGCCAGTCGATTTCATGTCCACTCCTGCAGAAATTGCCTATATCATAAACGACTGTAAACCCACGGCAGTTTTCACATCTGCAAAATGCCTCCAGCTTGTCAACGATTCAATAAGCGCTTCAGAAGTTGACGAACTTAACACAATAATTTTTGAGCAGATCCCCAACGATGATTCGGAAGGGGAAGTGAGCGATCTTGATTTTACTGACAGAGAACGTACTGCACTTCTTATCTACACTTCAGGTACTACAGGTTCTCCAAAGGGCGTTATGCTTTCTTTCACCAACATCCTTGCAAACACTGAACAGGTCATAAATGCAGGTTATTTCAGTGAAGATGAAAGAGTGCTTATGATACTTCCTCTTCATCACATATATCCCATTATGGGAACTGTGATCGCAGTTTTCAGTGGCGGCGGATCAACAGCTATTGTTCCTTCGCTTGATTCAGAAGATATCCTCAAGATGATGGAAAAAGCGAAACCGACGATGCTGCTTGGAGTGCCCCGTTTCTTCGAAATGCTTATCCGTGGAATCATGCATAAAATAAACAGTTCCTTCATTGCTAAAACTCTGTATAACATATCGGATAAATTGAATAATCTCACTTTTTCAAAGAAGGTTTTCAACTCTGTTCACCAGAAGTTCGGAGGCCATGTAAACCATATAATCTGTGGCGGTGCAAAGCTTGATCCTGTTGTTTTTAACAAGTTTAAAAATCTGGGTTTCTTAATTTCCGAAGGTTACGGAATGTCTGAGGCCGCTCCCATGATAACTTTTCCTAAACCGGGAACAGGAAGGGCAGGCTGTGTCGGCACTGAGCTTGTAAAAGGTTCTGTCAGAATAGTCGACGGCGAGATCGTGGCAAGCGGAAAGAACATAATGAAAGGCTACTACAACAGACCTGAAGAAACTGCCGAAGTGCTTAAAGACGGCTGGCTTTACACTGGTGATCTGGGCCATTTTGACAAGCAGGGACGACTCTATGTAACAGGCAGGAAAAAGGAGATAATCGTTCTTCCAAACGGCAAGAACATCAATCCCATAGAAATTGAAAAGGCTCTTGAAGAGATCAATGAACTCGTTATTGAAGCAGCCGTTCTTGTCAGGAACAATGCTCTCACCGCTGTTATCAGACCTGATGACAAGATCCTCTCTGAGCGGCAGATCCCCAACCTTGATGAGTTTGTAAGATGGGAGATAATCGACAAATTCAATAAAACTGCAAGTCATCATAAAAAGCTGCTTGATTTTGTTCTTGTCCATGAACCTCTTCCACGCACGAGACTTGAAAAACTTCAGCGCTTTAAACTTGAGAAATTCCTTGATCAGAGAAAGAAAACAAAGAAAAAGGCCGACATTCCGAAAGATGAGGTTTACACGGCTATAGCTGAATATCTTAACAAGTTTTCAGAGAACAAGGTCTATCCGGACGATCATGTTGAGATCGATCTGGGCCTTGATTCGCTTGACAAGATCGAACTAGCAGGCTTTATCAGCAAAACCTTTAAAACAAGAGTGAGTGAAAAGGATCTTCACGCAAATCCGACAGTGAGGGAGCTTGCTAAGTTCGTTGAAACACAGAAAGACAAAGTGAAATATGAGCCGAGTGACTGGAAAGAGCTTTTAAAAGAGAATATCCAGCTCGATCTTCCCAAAAGTGCATGGTATCACATCTGGTTCAGATTTTATCTGCTAATGCTTATGCGTTTTTTCTTTAAGCTCCGCTATCACGGCTACAGAAACATTCCACAGGGGCCTGTTATTTTTGCTCCTAATCATCAGTCTGTTATCGACGGAGTTTTCGTTGTAGGAAAGATCTCTGCAAGACAGTTCAGAAGAACTTACTTTTTTGCAAAGTTCAAACACTTCAGAAGAGGCTGGCGAAGGTTCCTGGCTAACAGAAACAACATAATAATCATGAAGGAAGGGGACGATGTCATAAACTCGATAAAACGTATGGCCTCAGTCCTTAAAAAAGGCAGGAACATCATCATTTTTCCGGAAGGAACAAGGACAAGAGATGGCGAAATTGCTGAATTTAAACAGACATTTGCAATACTTGCGACCGAGCTGAACGTTCCTGTGGTTCCTGTTGCGATAAAGGGAGCATATGAAGCATTTCCGAGGAATAGAAAACTGCCGTATCCTTTCAAACGTATTGATGTGACATATCTTCCTGCAATTCATCCCGAAGGTTATACTCAGGAAGAGTTCTCAAATGCTGTAAAACGTTCAATAAAGAGGGCGCTCAACAGAGAAGATGATTAGTTTTAAAGATGTTCAAATAGCTTTTGATAAAGTTGTCGTCCTCTCAGGTTTTTCGCTTGATGTCGAAAAGGGCGGACATGTTGTTCTCACCGGACCGAGCGGAAGCGGAAAAAGCTCAATTCTTAAAACCGTGACAGGCATTGTCAGACCTTCGAAAGGAACTATAAATTGTGATGGACAGCCTCTAAATGATGAAACATTGACTGAATGTAGAAAAAAGATCTGCTACATTTCCCAGAAGATATCTTTCGATCCGCAGGAAACTGCTGAAGATTTTATGATGCTGCCTTTTACTTTCAAGGCAAACAGAGAAATTAAACCTCAGGATAATGAGATAAGGGAGATCACTAATGTTTTTGCGCTTAACTATCGGGAAATAAAGGATAAACTCATGTCCGAACTTTCAGGCGGTCAGGCTCAGAGACTTGCAATAGCCAGAGGGCTGCTCCTTAAAAGAGACATCTATCTTCTTGATGAAGCGACAACAGGGCTTGATAAGAAAAACCGGACAGCTTTGATAGAGTATTTCAGAAAAAGCGGAGTGACAATCCTTTCTGTCAGTCATGATCCTGAGTGGATAGATGCTTTTGACAACACTGTTGATATTTCGGAGTACGCTCATGAAAACACCTGAGATATCGACACTTGGACTTATATACGCCTTTGCATCTCTAGGCGTTTCACTACTGATACTCACATATTTTAAGATAAATCTCCGAAAAGATGCGGTCATAACATTCCTGCGCATGACCGTACAGCTTCTGCTTGTCGGATTTTATCTTGAAGCGCTTTTTACCTACAACAATCCTGTTTTAAACATTGCATACATCGTTGTGATGATAACTGCGGCCGATTACACAATTTTAAGAAACAGCGGATTTACAATGAAGCTCTTCGCTTCAACATTTCCAGCCTATCTCATCTCGATAGGGACTGTGCTTATCTATTATATTGTCGTTGTTTTCTCACCGCCCGATGTCTTTGATGCAAGATTCATAATTCCCATCTCGGGAATGCTTCTTGGAAACAGCATGACAAGAACTGTTGTGACACTTGACAGATTCTACGATTCGATAAGAAAAGACAACGAGACATATCTATCCTATCTCACAATGGGAGCGACCCAGAAAGAAGCAATGATACCATTCTTTAAACAGGCATACAGAGCAGGGATGGCACCCGCACTCGCAACATATTCCGCCATCGGACTCGTCTCACTCCCCGGAATGATGACAGGACAGATCCTCGGAGGCTCAAACCCAGTGACCGCCGTCAAATACCAGATCGTCATCATCATGGCCATATTTGCCGCCACAGAAATCTCCACACTCCTTGCACTCTATTTCAGCCTCGGCAAAGGCTTCGATAAGAACGGATTCCTCAATATGGAGATATTTCGGCGTAGGGGTTGACCCGTGTGTCAACCCAAAAAGAACGTGGAAATTCATTTGTTTTGGGCAGACACATTGGTCTGCCCCTACCACAGAAACTGGATTTCTCCGTAGGGGTTGACCTGTGTGTCAACCCAAACAAGCTTCGTTTTTTAATTTACAATATAGTATTCTTTAGTTAACATATTGGAAATTAGATTAGGAGCAATCATTGTCTTTCAACAGGGAAATTCATCACCGTAGATCAATAAGACTGAGAAACTACGACTATTCCCAAAATGGCTTGTACTATGTCACGATCTGCGTAAATAAAAAGCTGGAATTATTCGGTGATATAATAGAGAACAAAATGAAGCTAAATGCCTCTGGTCAAATGATTACTGATGTTTGGGAAATAGTGCCAAAAAAATATGTCAACGTATTTCTTGATGAATATGTTGTTATGCCTAACCATTTTCACGGAATAATTGGAATTGATAATAGCTTGGAATCGGAGTATTGTGTAGGGGTTGACCCGTGTGTCAACCCAGATTGATAAAATTTGTATATATAATAATTAAGATACTTGCATTTCTCCAAGGTATAATGTATAAAAATCTCCGCTTTGTCTGTTAATGAAGTGAGAGTTGGCAACTGAAGGAAAATTCATGAAAGAAATCAAAAACATACGAAACTTTTCAATTATTGCGCATATTGATCACGGGAAGTCCACACTGGCAGACAGGATGCTTGAGCTCACAGGTTCTCTTACCGAGCGTGAGAAGAAGGATCAGTTCCTGGACGATATGGAGCTTGAAAAAGAGCGCGGGATAACTATCAAGGCGAGAGCCGTTTCACTGGAACACACTTACGAGGGTGAAACTTACGAGCTTAACCTCATTGATACTCCCGGACACGTTGACTTTTCATACGAGGTGAGCAGGGCGCTTTCAAGTTGCGAAGGTGCAGTGCTTATCGTTGATGCGACTCAGGGTGTTGAGGCCCAGACACTTGCAAATGTCTATCTCGCTCTTGAAAATGACCTTGAGATAATCCCTGTCATAAACAAGATAGACCTTCCGAATGCCGATATCGAGAAAGTCCGTCTGGAGATCCAGGATATTATCGGACTTGACGGAAGTGATGCAATTCCTGTTTCAGCAAAGACGGGAGAGGGAGTTAATGAGCTTCTCGACAGAATCATCGAGGCGATCCCTGCACCGGTCACAGATCCCGCTCAGAAAACAAGGGCGCTTGTCTTTGACAGCTGGTTCGATCCTTATCTCGGTGTGAGAATGCTTGCCAGGATCTTCGATGGAAAGATAAAGACCGGAGATATGATCTATCTCATGGAATCAAAGGCTGAATACGAAGTTATCGATATTTCGACCTACACTCCTTTTCTCAAGAAAGTTAAAGACATATACGCTGGCGAAGTTGCGGTTATAGCAGCAGGCATCAAGACAATTCACGATGTTAAGATCGGTGAAACTATCACACTTTCAAATGACCGCGCAGTCAAACCGCTGCCCGGTTTTAAAAAGATGAAACAGATGGTTTTCTGCGGAATATTCCCTGTTGAAACTTCCAAATACGAAGAGCTTAAAAAGGCAATGGAAAAACTCACTCTCAACGATTCCAGTTTTTCCTACGAACCTGAAACTTCAAGTGCTCTGGGATTCGGATTCAGATGCGGATTTCTCGGAATGCTTCATCTTGAGATAATCAAGGAAAGGCTCGAAAGAGAGTTCAGCCTTGAACTTATCACTACAGCTCCCAGTGTTTCATACAAGGTCGTTACAACGAAAAATGAAGTTCTCTACATCGAAAATCCGGACAAACTGCCGCCTCCTCAGCATCTTGATCATATCGAGGAACCCGTTGTTCATGCGACTATCTACACCCCGACAGAATTTATCGGCGGGCTCGTTAAACTCTGCCTGGAAAAGAGGGGAAGACAGGTGAACATGACATACAACACACCGGAGAGAGTTCAGCTTGAATACCACATCCCGCTTGGTGAAATAGTTTATGATTTCTATGACAAGCTCAAATCAATTTCAAGAGGCTTCGCGTCACTTGACTATGATTTTCTTCAGTATGAAAAATCAAAACTTGTCAAGATGGATATACTCATAAACGGTGACCCTGTCGATGCTCTTTCACTTATTGTACACAGCGAGAAAGCTTACTATATCGGCAGATCTCTGGCACAGAAAATGAGAAAGGTGATCCCAAGACAGATGTATGACGTGGCTATTCAGGCCGCGATCGGATCAAAAGTTATATCCAGAGAAACTGTTAAAGCATACAGAAAAGATGTTACTGCAAAATGTTACGGCGGTGATATCACAAGAAAAAGAAAGCTTCTTGAAAAACAGAAGGAAGGAAAGAGAAAGATGAAACAGCTTGGAAACGTCGAGATCCCGCAGGAGGCATTTCTTGTGGTGCTTGACACTTCTGAAGAAAAGTAATAAAAACTTGTCAATGGTTGGTTGGTTGTTAGAATTCACAGTCATTAAAATTTTGGAGATATCTAAATGACAACTCATATTGTTACAGGAACTCAGTGGGGAGATGAAGGAAAAGGTAAAATAGTTGATCTGCTTACGGAAAAAGTGGATGTCGTATGCCGTTTTCAGGGCGGGAACAACGCAGGACACACAATAGTTGTCGGCGGAGTGAAATACGACCTTCATGCAATACCTTCCGGGGTGCTCAGAGAAAACACAGTGAGCTATATCGGTAACGGTGTCGTTCTTGATCCGGTACAGCTTCTAAGTGAGATGAAGATCCTTGAGGATAAGGGCGTAAAGATAACAAGCGACAGTCTTATTGTTTCTCCTAAAGCCGCTGTGATCATGGAATATCATAAGATCCTTGATAAATGCCGTGAAGAGGCAAAGAAAGGCAACAAAATAGGAACTACAGGTCGCGGCATAGGCCCGGCTTATGAAGATAAGATCTCCAGAATAGGAATAAGAGTAGGGGACCTGCTTGATAAGGACAGCCTTAAAACCAAGATAAAGGCTGCGCTTAAGGAAAAGAACACGCTTTTTGCAGATCTCTATAATGTTCCTAAGATGAACTGGGAAGAACTTACTGAGAAATACTACGCTCTGGGACAGGAAATATCCGGATATATAGCTCCGACAGATTTCAGCTTTGCCGACTACGTAAAAGACAAAAAAGTACTCATGGAGGGAGCTCAGGGTGCTCTTCTTGATATAGATCACGGCACATATCCCTTTGTTACTTCTTCCAACACAGTCGGAACTTACTACGGCGCAGGAAGCGGAATTCCCGTCGGATGCATAGAAGATAATATAGGACTTGTAAAAGCCTACACGACTAGAGTAGGGGCCGGACCTTTCCCGACAGAGGACTTCGGTGATGACGGCGAAAAACTTGCTGAGGCCGGGCACGAGTTCGGAACAACAACAGGAAGAAAAAGACGCTGCGGATGGCTTGACCTCGTTGCATTGAAGTATGTTTTCGACCTTAACGGATACACCTCGATCGCACTCACTAAACTCGATGTTCTTAATGAGTTTAAAACCATTAAAGTGTGCACAGGTTATACTTACAACGGTCAGAATATAGAGTTCCCGGCAGATTCATCCGTAGTTGATAAAGCGGAACCTCAGTATGAGGAGATAGAAGGCTGGAACTGTGACATATCAGGGATCACTTTATTTGAGGAACTCCCTGAAAAAGCTAAGGAATACGTGCATTACATTGAAAATGCGCTTAAGACAAAGATATCAATAGTTTCCATCGGGCCGGGACGTGAAGAAACAATAGTCAGACCCGAATACATTTCACTGTAACTGGAGGATGTTGTGATAAATACACTGAAGTTTCCCGACGGATCAATAAGTGAAAAAGCTCTCAGGAGAGTTAACATCGCTGTTGAAAAGTTCAGAAAAGGGGAAATGGTCATCATTACCGATGATGAGGACAGGGAGAACGAGGGTGATCTTGTGGTTGCAGCTCAGTTCGCCACTGCAGAGAATATAAATTTCATGGCCAAGTACGGAAGGGGTCTCATCTGTCTTTCAATGGAAAACAGGATCGCGGACAAGCTTGAACTTCCTCCGATGGTAACGGAAAATGATTCCAAGTTCGGAACAGCTTTCACAGTTTCAATTGAAGCTAAAAAGGGTGTTACAACAGGTATTTCCGCAGCTGACAGAGCCAGAACTATTCAAGTCGCAGTAGCTGATGATTCAGGTCCTGAAGATCTTGCAAAACCGGGACATATCTTTCCTCTCAGAGCAAAGGACGGCGGAGTTCTTGTTAGAACGGGACAGACCGAAGGATCGGTCGATCTTGCAAAGATAGCAGGGCTTAAAAGTGCCGCAGTTATCTGTGAAGTGATGAACGACGACGGCACGATGGCAAGAATGCCGCAGCTTGAAGTTTTCTCTAAAAAACATGATATTCCGATAGTTACGATTGCAGATATAATCGCATACAGACTTCTTAACGAATCACTTATCGAAGAAGTGGCATCGGCCGTTCTTCCAACCAGATTCGGTGGAGAGTTCGACATAAAGGTCTTTAAAAGTCAAGTTGACGGACTTGAGCATGTGTCTCTCACAAAAGGCAACGTAACTGACGGAGAACCTGTTCTTGTGAGAGTTCACTCCGAATGTCTTACAGGTGATGCCTTAGGAAGCATAAGATGCGACTGCGGATATCAGCTTGCTGATGCAATGAAGATAATTGAGAAGGAAGGGCGCGGAGTTCTCCTTTACCTTAGACAGGAAGGCAGGGGAATAGGGCTTGGAAACAAGATCAAGGCCTACCACCTTCAGGATAACGGCATGGATACGGTCGAGGCTAACATTGCTCTCGGTTTTGCTGACGATCTCAGAGACTACGGAATAGGTGCCCAGATACTTAAAACTATAGGTGTTAAAAAGATAAAGCTGCTTACCAACAATCCCAAGAAAATAATAAGTCTTGCAGGATACGGACTTGAGGTCGTTGACCAGGTGCCTAATGTCTGCGGGGTTCAGGAAAGCAACCTGCGTTACCTTAAAACTAAACAGGAAAAAATGGGTCATAAAATATTTGACGGGGAGAAAAAACATGAAAGTAACTAACTTTGAAGGAAAACTCTCGGCAGAAGGTAAAAAATTCGCTGTTATCGTTTCAAGATTCAACAGCTTTATAAGCAACTCGCTTCTTGAAGGAGCTCTGGACTGTCTTGACAGACATCAGGCTGAAACAGTCGATGTTATCAAGGTTCCCGGTGCTTTCGAAATACCTTTTGCAGCAAAGAAAGCGGCACTCACAAAGAAGTATGATGCCGTTATCTGTCTCGGAACTCTGATCAGAGGCAATACACCGCACTTTGACTATATTGCAGCTGAAGCGACAAAAGGGATCGCACAGGTATCGCTTGAAACCGGAGTTTATATAGCTTTCGGCGTACTTACCACCGATACCATTGAGCAGGCTGTTGAACGAGCAGGAACAAAGGCCGGCAACAAGGGCTTTGACTCTGCACTTGCAGCGATAGAGATGCTTAACGTAACTGATAAACTTTAATACAGACAGAAAACAGCCATGGGACTTAGACGCAGATCAAGAGAAAAGACACTACAGATATTGTACAGTATGGAATTTGCAGCAGAACCTGTTACAAAGGAAGCTATCAATATCTACTATGAATATTTCAACCTTCCATCCAGAAACCCTGACGATGAAACTGAAGCTGAGGAAAGAAACTTTATTGAGTATCTCTTAGGTGAAGTCACGGGAAACCGCAGCAAAGTCGAGGAACTTATCGAAGAAGCGGCGATCAACTGGAGAATGAACCGAATCGCACTTATAGAGCGCAACATTCTCAGGATGTCCGTTGCTGAACTTATTGATGAGGACAACGGTGTTCCTTTCAAGGCAACCATCAATGAAGCCATTGATATTGCTAAGAAATTCGGCAGCAAGGAGTCCAGCTCGTTTGTTAACGGGATCATTAATAAAGTTGCCGATATTATTGATATCAAAAGTAAAAAACTATGAAGATCAAAAAGCGTATCGTTCCTTTTACGACACTGTTGCTGACGAACAGAAACAACTTTACGGGCTTTGTCATTCAGGCAATGGAGTTCGCAAGGTCTGACAGTTTCAACCCTGAAGCACGCATTTATGTTATAGACTGCGATGAAAAAACAGTCAGTGTCGTTTCAAGGGAAAAAGAAAAGAAGCTTAAGAAGGACGGCGGTTTTTCATCTTTTGATATCTACAAGCTTATCTGGAAGATCAGACCGTCGCTGTCCATTGATTTCGGAAGAACGATGCTCTCAAAAGCTCTTTTAGTTTTTTCCAGATCAGGAAGAACCTCAGCCAGATTTTCAATTTTTTCACTTTTCTGTACAAAACTCAGTTATGTGAAAAGAGAATCATCACTGATATCCACAGCGGCTCCGTATATCTTTAATCAGCCGGATGGAGAAAGATTCGGGTATAGAACGACCTCGATAGTATCCGCAGAAGATCATGAACACCTGGAAGCGGGTTCTAACGAGGTTTTTAACATCGACCTTGGCCGAATACCTGAAAATCCCAAAAGAACGATCCTGTGGATTCCAAGAAGGGGGTCTATTAAGAATGTTTGGCAGGATTTTATTTTTCTGACATTTTTCGCGCAAAAGCACAATGCCACCATAGATGTTCATTTTAAGAACAAGAAGGATCAGCGTTCTTTTAACAGCGTTTTCTTTATTAAGGGAAGAAAGATGGACCTTGACAACTATCTTTCTCCTGTGATAACAGACTGCATTGTAGACCTGTATCAGCCTGAAAAGGTGAGCACGCCGGAGATGATAGTTTTCAGTTTCGGTATGGTTCCGGAGTACAGAAGCACCAGACTTGCACTTAAAAAACTTTCTCCAGACACAAAACTTTCCACAGTGACAAAACTGAAAAGGGCGCGGAATGATTGAGCTTTTTAATTCGGCAACTTCGCATAACATATATTATGTAAACTAAACATGAGCCAGCTGGACCTGATATACGAAAATCTTGGGAACTGTGTTGAAAATAACAGGCTCCCTCATTCGATTTTATTCCACGGCCCTTGTTCTCAGTCGGATAAGGACGATTTCGTCTACTGTGCGGCAAAAATGATAATATATCCTAAAAAACAGATAGATGACGACCACTTCATCTCTCTTTGCAGAAACTCACAATATTCTGATTTCATTAACATTAATCGCTCAGATTCCGGAAAGATCAAGCTTGAATCACTGGAACCTCTTGAGAATGCGCTCGCTTATCTTCCTTTTGAATCAAAAAACCGTATCGTCTACATTCCCAATGCGGACCAGATGACAATACAGGCTCAGAATTCGATCCTTAAACTTATTGAGGAACCTCCTGAAAGAACGATCTTCATACTTTCTGTTAATAAAAGGAACAGACTTCTTCCGACCATTCTCTCAAGGACTGTCCCTATCTATTTGCCGGAAAAATGCGAACATGAGGTTCTTAAATACTTTCCGTTTATTCGTGATGATATATACAGTGTTGCTCCCGACTATGTTGAGATCCAGATCAAGAAATTTGAAGTGCTTGCTAAGGATATGAACCTGCAAAGCATTGTATTTATTGACAGATTGTTTAGAAACCTTACGGAGATCGAATCGCTGAAAGGCATCGCTGAAGATAAAGAAAGCGACTTCCTGAAAAGAAATATAATTAAGATGCGTCTTGCTTTTTTAGCGTTTTTCATTAAAAATAACCATTCTGATGTCTCAGGGAGAATAATTGAGTTTCTTAATAATTCTCAGACTTTTTCCTTTGATTCATCGGTTTTTTATACTTTGATTGGAGAAGATATTGGAAAAAGAAACGACAAATAAACCTTATAACAAACATAGAAGCGGCAACTATAACCGTAACGACAACTACAAGAGGAACACTCTTGATAAAAAGCCTGAGGATATGAGCGAAGAGGAATTCCGCAAACTTCAGGAGATGGAACGTAACGATGAAGGTTTTAAAGATGAAGAGAATGTAAAAAACAAAAAGGCCGGTTCCCCTATCGCACCTCTCGGCGGTGGTAATGCCATCTACTTTGATTATGATGATGAATATCCTGAATTTGAAGATGTGATATCAATTCAGTTTCAGGATGCAGGCAAGGTCTACTGGTATTACCATAAAAGAGAAAAGCAGGCGGAAGTTCCTTTAAACAATGGCGATTTTATTGTCGCCTACAGTGAAAGAGGAATGGAGCTCGCAAAAGTTCTGAACAAAAGCGAAAAAGAGTTCAGAAAACAGAATAAGATCAATTTCATTAAGAACGGATACATAAGAAAAGCCACGAAACACGACTTCGAAAAGGCTGAGCGTCTCAAGGAGAACGCCGGAAATGCAAAGCAGGTCATAGAGAGACTGAACCGCGAGCTCGGTATCAAGATGAAGATCGTAAAAGTGAAGTACACTCTTGATGATTCCAAGGCCATTTTCTATTTCAGCGCAAGCGGAAGAATCGATTTCAGAGAACTTATAAAAAGACTGGCCTACGAGCTTAAAAGACGTATCGAAATGCGTCAGATAGGCGTAAGGGACACAACAAAGATCATGGGAGGCCTCGGACCCTGCGGCATGGAACTATGCTGCTGCCGTGTTCTTCACAGCTTTGTTCCCGTCTCGATCAAGATGGCAAAAGACCAGAATCTCAGTCTTAATCCTAACAAGATATCCGGTATCTGCGGAAGACTTTTCTGCTGCCTGGGCTATGAAAACCCTTCTTATGAGGAAGCTCTTAAGGACTACCCTGAAGAAGAAAGCCCCATTTTTGAGAAAAGCACTCAGAGAAAAGGTTATGTGAAAAAGGTAAACGTAATATCTGAAAATATTACTGTAGTATTTCCAGAAAACCATGGAAAGAACGAGAAGTATGAAGAAAAGACCTTCCCCCGGCAGGCTCTGGAGAGAAACGGAAAAAAATGGTCTCTGAACGATTACAAACCGGAAAGCGACCTTCTCAACATGAAAGATGTTGAGCCTTTTGTTGTCAGGGATCTGGAGACAGATGATGACAAAAAAGATAACAACAAGGAAAATTCCGGCAAAAAGAATCAACGCAACAGATCTTCCAGAAGAAGAAGACCGAGAAACCAGAAACCAAGAGACAACAACAGCAGCAATTCTCCGGATAACGGTCAGAAAAAATAATGTTTATTGATTCCCACGCGCATCTTTCGATGCTCATCAATGAAAGAAAGATCCATAAAGACCAGATAATTCAGGAACTTAACAAAAACAATGTCAATACGGTCCTTAACATAAGCGGAAACAGCAGGGAACTCTCCGACGCTTTTGAGCTTGAAGAAGAATTTTCACTAAGCGGAATAAAGATCCTTCACGCTGCGGGAGTTCATCCGCACGAAGCCCGAAAGGCCTCTGAGGACTACTCCTGGATAAGAGAGAATGCATCAAAGATCGTTGCTATAGGCGAAGTCGGGCTGGATTTCTACTATGACTTTTCACCCCGGAAAGATCAGGAAAAAGTGTTTCGAAACATGATTTTGCTTTCTATAGAACTAAATAAACCTCTGATTATCCATGGAAGAGACGCTGAAGAGAGAGTTGTCTCCATACTTGACGAACAGGAAAAAGAGATGAAAAAAGTTCTTTTTCACTGCTACACCGGAAAGCATGACACCGCTTTAAAGATCATCGGAAAAAACTGGTTGATCTCTTTTTCAGGGATACTTACCTTCAAAAAATCCATCGAGTTTCATAACATCCTCAAAGACATAGGTCTCAACAAAGTAATGTTCGAGACAGATTCACCCTTTCTTGCTCCGGTTCCTTTCAGGGGCAAGGTCAACACTCCGGGGAAAGTATATCATGTTTATGAGTTCGCTTCAGAACTTCTGGATATCAACATTGGTGAAATAGAACAACAAGTGGCTGGAAACTTTAAGGATCTCTTTGAGGTCAACTTATGAAGACTGCTGTTTTCACTACAACAATCCCTATGGAAGTTGTTTTTGCGGCAGGATACAGACCTCTTGATCTTAATAATGATTTCATTACGTCAGTCTCCCCTCTTTCACTTGTTGAAAAAGCTGAAACTGATGGACTTCCAGGCAGTTCATGTGCCTGGATAAAAGGACTCTACTCGGTGCTTCTTAAAAAACAGTACTCAGGCAACGATGTTTTTATTGCCGTTACCGAGGGAGACTGCTCCAATGCCAGAGTGCTTGAGGAAATAATATCATCCAGGACAGGTGTCAGGTCGTTTCTGTTCAGTTTTCCTAACGATAGAGACAGATTAAAGCTAACTAGCGAAATGAAAAGATTCGCCGACTTTCTGGGGACCGATCTTGAACAGGCGGAGAATGTCAGACAGGAACTTATTCCTATAAGAAAAAAGCTTGAACTGATAGATGAAATGTCCTATCAGTATCCGGGGCTCATCTCAGGAGAGAAAAATCATGAACTGCTTGTAAATACTTCTGATTTCGGCGGAGATTACAAAGATTACGGAAAAATGGCGGATGAGTTTCTGAATAGAAAAAAGGAAGAGGTAGACCTGTTTAAAGATATGAAAAGGAAGAAGATAGGATTTCTGGGTGTTCCGCCGATAATCCCTGTCCACGATTTTATTGAAAAAAGAGGGGCCACAGTCGTCTTTAATGAGATACAGCGCGAGTTTGCAATGTTCGGAGACCATAAAGATCTGACAGATCAGTATCTTAACTACACATACACCTATTCTTCCGCTTTCAGGTTCAGCAAAACGATCCCCGAAATAAAAAGAAGGAAAATGGACGGGATAATTCACTATGTCCAGTCTTTCTGTCACAGACAGCTTGAAGATATTATTCTTCGGAAAATGCTGAAGGAAGGCGGAGTGGAAATCCCCGTTCTTACTCTGGAGGCAGACAAACCTAATGCCAGAATTGACTCCAGATTGGCGACCAGAATAGAAGCATTTCTGGAAATGCTTTAGAACTCATTGATTTTATTAGAAAATCTCTGTGCGTCGATTTTGACAAAGAAAAGCCGTTCTGGTATTATTCTCTCAACTTGTTTCTTTTAAATATTGATCGGAGAAAAAAATGGGAAAGACAATAATTGAAAAGATCTTTTCAGATCACCTTGTTGATGCAAATGAGAAAGTTGTTCCGGGATCGATCGTATGGATCGGTATTGATTACAGGACCGCAAGAGATTTCGGTGGTGCAAACGTTGTAAACAACCTGGAAACTAACTTCACTTCGGACCTTATTTCCGATAAGTCGAAGACGATCTTCACCTTTGACTGCGTAGTTCCGGCAAAAACTATCCCCTATGCAGTAAATCAGCACAAGTGCAGGATCTTTGCCAGGAAGGAAGGGCTCAAAGTTCACGATGTCGATGCAGGTATAGGATCTCATATTCTCATAGACAGCTATGCAAAACCCGGAATGGCCGTTGTGGGAACAGACAGTCACTTCAACATCATGGGTGCCGTAAGCTGTTTCGGTCAGGGAATGGGCGATGTAGATATTGCCTACATCTGGAAAACGGGAAAGACATGGTTCGAAGTTCCTGAATCCGTGAAATTAAACGTTAAAGGGAAAAGAAAGGAAGGCATTTCAGCAAAGGACATCGTTCTTTTCATGCTTAAAAAGTTCGGCTCAAGAACATTTTTGGGAAAGGTGGTCGAACTTTACGGTGAAGAGATCGAAAAGCTCACACTTGACGAGAGAATAACCATTGCCAGTATGGGCACGGAAATGGGAGCTGTGTCAATAATGATACCGACGACGGGACTTGAGGGCTATGACATTATCAAAGCTGATGATGACGCTCAGTACAGCAGTGAAGAAGAGATCGATCTTGACGATCTGACAGAAGCTCAGCTATCTGCTCCGCCCTACCCTCACAATGTTAAAAGCGTTTCCGAGCTTAAAGATACTCCTGTTGACACAGTCTTTATCGGAAGCTGCACCAACGGAAGGTATTCCGACATGAAAAAGGTCGCAGATATTGTAAAAGGTAAAAAGATCGTAACTAACGGCTATATCGTTCCCGCTACGAAGGATATCTACGGCAGAATGCTCAGAGAAGGACTCATTTCCATACTTTTTGATGCAGGCTTTGTCATAGCGAACCCCGGCTGCGGAGGATGTGCTTCAGGTCAGATAGGAATGACAGGTAACGATGAATATATCGTTTCGACTTCAAATAGAAATTTCAAAGGCAAACAGGGTAACGGAAACGTTCACCTGGCAGGGCCTGAAACTGCGGCAATGAGCGCACTTAAAGGAGTTATAAGTGGCGTCTGACACTAAGAAACTCTCTATTCTTTTTGTACTTGAATCAGCACCTGAGCTAAGTTCTTCTCTTGCCTTTTTCAACAGCTATATCGATGCACTGATTGCTTCTCTTACCGATGAAGTTCAGCTGTGTATCTACTATCCTGAAATAAACGAGAACGAGGAACTGTACTCTCTGAACATTGTTCCGGGCTCAGGTTTCACCAGGTTTATCACCTACATTCCCTCAAGATATATCAGCTACAGAGACTCTTTTTCCAATCCGGAGATGGAAAACGTTTTTGAATACATTCTCAAAGAACACAGTTTCGACTGCATTCATTTCTGGAGCCTGAAAAACCATTCGCTGACCTACCCTCTTATAGCAAAGGAACGCGGGCTTTTCACAGTTACTTCCGTGACTGATGGATTCCTTTTCTCAAATTCGATATTTTCGAAAGGCATCTCTCCTCAGGAAGAGGAAAAAGTCAGAATATCCAACTTTGTCGACAGTCCTGTCTCTGTCTTATTCAAAAAAGCATCCAAGCTCTTCTCATCTGACAGAAAAAAATCAGCCTGGTTTGAAAATGTCGGTAGATTCAGCTCATATTACAACAGGACGACCATGAACTCCGTAGAGAGATCCACCATGAGGGAAAGAACCGAAATGGCTGATGATGTCCTTAACTTTTCAGACAGGATCATGTTCTTCTCAGAAGTCGAGTACAATCTTTTCTACAGGACTTTAATACCTGAGGACAAAGTGTTCTTCGTAGAACAGGGAATTTTATGCGACGGAACTTTTGAGAACAGACCTTTTGAGATAGAGGGAGCTGTGAAATTCGGCTTTATGGGAGAACTGATATCCGAAGACGGAATACTTGAAACAGTAAAGGCATTTAACAGCCTTTATGATGACGGTTTTATGAATGAGATCCATGTTTACGGAGAACTTTTCGAGAACTCCCCCTATTTCTCCAGACTCAATAAAAAGGTAAGAAATCCGAACACTTATTTTCACGGACCAATTGAGCCCGGAAGAATTAATGCGGCATTGAACACCTTCGACGTTCTCATACTTCCCTCGAAATGGCATAGAAGTGACACATACCTTCTAAACAGTGCCGTAACTTCAAGAAAAGCTGTTATCTGTTCTTCCAGGAACGTTGTCGCGGAAAAGGTTCGAAAGTTCGCCAGAGGACTGATTCTGGATGATATTACCCCCGAAAGCATTTATAACGCTGTCTCTGAACTTGAAAGAAATCGAAAAAGACTGTATTATTTCATGAGAGTTACCGCCGATTATAAAACTCCGGAGATCAGAGATAATATGAAAACTCTTTTAAATTGCTATTCCAGGTTCAGAACAGGCGACAAAGAGGAAACCCGGCTGCTGCTTCAGAAAAAAATTAACCGAAGAAAAGCAGAAAGACATAGAGGCTGACAATGAAAAAAGACACTCTGACAGTAAGTAAAACCCTGGTCATCAAAGCACTGCTCCTCTCTTTTGCATTACTTACCATAGCTTTCGGGCTTGGGCTTGTGATAGGAAAGACGGATGACTCCCTCCAGAATCTAACAAGCGCCGATGAGGGAGAGATCAGAGAGCAGCTTAGTGACTGCAGCTTCAAGCTTCAGGAGATCACGGCGAAGCATCTCAGTCTTATAAATGCTGCTAAAAAGAAGGGGCTTATGGATGAGAATGGACTGATCGGAAAAGATGTCGTATGCAGAAAGGAAGAGAAAAAAGGACAGGAAAAGACGGAGAGGATAGAGAAGACACAAGATGTTCAGAAGTCTGTGGAAGATAAAGAAGGACAGGAAAGGACGGAGAGGGCTGAAAAGACACAGGGTGTTCAGAAGTCCGTGGAAGATAAAGAAGATAGCGTGAAGAAGGAAGAACCAGTTAAAAAAGTAGAGCAAAAACCGAAGAAGAAGATGAACTGTTCTTTTTCGATACAGCTTTTCAGTGATCCGGATAAGGACAAGGCGATGAAAGCGAAAAAAAGATATCCATTTAAGGCCCTGAGACTTGTAGAGGCCGAGATAAGAGGAAGAAGCTGGTACAGGATCAGATACGGCTGTTATGCCACGAGAGCTGAAGCGGAACTCGATCTTCCGGAAGTAAAAGATGTTGTAGACAGTGCAATAGTTGTTGCTGACTAATTTTACGGAGAAAAGATATGAAGTTATCTATCCTGAAAGTTTTTCTGGTTTTCATGTTTCTCACATTTTCAAGTCTGACAGCTGAAGAGGCAGCGGCAACTGAGGAAAAAGCACCTGAAAAGAAGGCTGAACAGGCTAAAGACGAAGAAAAGAAAGAGGAAAAACAACCGGAAAAGAAGGAAGAGACGGAAGAGACACAAAACAGTCAGGAACAAACACAGCCACAGGAACAGACAGCAATAGAATATCAGAGACACCTCCCTCCGGAAGAAGAAAAGAGACTACTTGAGGAAGCTGCAAAAAAGGCAGAGGAAGAAGGACAACAAGGACAGGAAAAGACGGAGGAGACACAAGGTGCTCAGGAACCTGTGCAGAATCCGGAACCGGCAGTTGTTGAGGAATCGAATCCTGCACAGACTGAAGAGACAGTTAAGGAGCCTGTGCAGAAAACAGAGCCCCCTGCTGTGGAACAGCCAAAAACTGAAGTGACTCCTGAACCTGTTAAGCCTGTTGAACAACCGAAACCAGAAGCCAAGGAGCCGGTAAAAGATCAGGAACTGGCGAAGAAGGAAGATGATAAGAAGGAAGGTGACAAGAAAGAGGAAGAGCCTAAGGAAAAGGAGAAAAAGAAGACATTTCTAAAGGGAGAGATCGCTAACATCGGTTCCAAAGAGATAATCTCCCCCTACTCCAGTGCAGGCGTAGGTATCGGTATGTCAATGATGGACGAAAGGTACTATCTTACGATCAATCCTAAACTGTCGCTTCGTTTTAACAAGATCGGACTCATCTTCGGAATTCATGTTCCGCTGAACATACAGCTTTTCAATACGGATGTAACTTCAGACCAGGAAGCTTTCACTTTCAGGACCGAGGACTGGGATGAGTGGCAGGATTATCTCAAGATCCTCCGCTACATTCAGGTGGGAAGATCAGAAGACAAGTTCTTTTTCTCTATGGGAAGCAACTTCGCACAGACTATCGGTCACGGAACTATTCTGAAAAGATATGTTCCCAACCACGATGCTACGTTCTCCACTCTTTCAACTAAACTTAACTGGTACTGTGACTACGTCGGGTTTGAGGCACTTCTGGGCGATGTAGCAAGAGGAAATATGTTCGGAGGACTTGTTTTTGTTAAACCTTTCAGCGCACTTGGCGGATATCACGCAAAGAGCGTTTCTTTCGGCTACACCTTTGTTGCTGACAGAAATGCCCCTACTCTTATGCAGTATGAAACTTACTACGGAATGCCCGACCCCAACACGGATCCGGCGGCCTGGGACCTCATCAATGAGACGACTTATGGCGGAGAAAGGGTTAGAAGACTCGATGCCGGCTCAAAGAACAGGCCGATAATTCTCGATACTGAGTTCCTTCATGTTCAGGGTATCGACTTTGAATTTAAGGCTTATAAAAATGAAAAAGTTGATCTCAAGTTCTTTCTTGACTACTCCTGGTTCAAGAATGATTTCGAGAACGGAGGTTTCACAGGAGGATTTCTGGGACGTTTCAACCTCGACCAGAACAAAAGACATGCTATGAGGCTTCAGCTTGAGTTCAGAGGTCACAGCGATACCTACCTGCCCTCTTTCTTCGACACATACTACGATGTTGAACGGATCGAAATGATGACGAATATTTTCGGCAAAAAAGACTTCATGCCTGACGGCCGTTCAAAATACTGGCATCTCATGAATGACGGAAGCGGAGACTGGGTCTTTTCTTTTTACGGAGAGTTCAACTACTCATGGAAAACATGGATGGCCTTGTCGTTAGGATATGAACAGCTTGATGATTCTTTTTCTATCTTCGGACATTTCGAACTTCCTGACCTCTGGATACTTAAGGGAATGATATCATATTACCGCAGAGGTATCGGAAGTGCTTCGGATATTTTCACGACAGATAACGTGAGTACCGTCTTCAGAGGAGTCCTCAGGCTTCAGGTTCTTCCTATTCTCTATATTAATGCCTACGTTGGAAAACACTGGGCTTTCTGGAGTGCAGACAGACCGAGACCGAACGATAATCTGGAAGGTCATTTCGTTTCATCCTGGGATTGGGGTTTTGACCTTGAATTCGGTTATGAGTGGGGAAAAGAGGATAAAAAGAAGAAAAAAGATAAGGACAAAGATGTTCTTGATGAAAAATAACTTAAAGGGGGATCTTTCAGTATGAAGAAATTCATTGCTTTGTTTTCATTACTTTTCTTTTCAGTCTGTATCTATGCTGCCGATGTCTATATTAACGGAGTTAAGGTCTCCGGGATAAAATCCCAGGATATCAAGAACTGTTCCGTAAAGATAGATGAAAAAGGCGACATCTACATAACAGCTCCTGATGTTAAGATAATTGACGAGAAGGCAACTGTCATCAAAGAATATTATCTCGCAGTCAGCTTCGATAAGCCGGCTCCTGTCGATGTAACTTTTCTACTTAACGGGAAATCGGCAGGTAAAGTATCAAAAGGACAGAAAGAAACTTTCTTCAAACTTGAGGGGGATCTTAAAAAAGGTGAGAATTCAATAGGTTTCAATGCCCCGCCCTCAAAGGAGATGATATCCTTTAAGATTTCGGTCGGCATAGGAAAAAAGGTCAACGACAGCATAGAGTTCATGCCTGTTGCTGAAAAATCGGCAAAGATAACAGAGATCGGTGTTGCCGGTATATTTAAATTCAAAGCGGAGTAAAACTATGAACAAAACTCTTTCTATTCTTGTTACTGCAGCAGCTGTCTCTCTTCTTTTATTCAGTTTTTCCTGCTCCAGCACCAGCAAAAAGACCGCAAGTGACCAGAAAAAAGGTAACAGCTATTATCAGCTGGGCCTTGCAGCCTGGAATGAGGGGGATTACATCAAGGCAAGGAGAGAGTTCTCAAAGGCAATAGAAGTTGCTCCGGATATGGCTCATTACTACAACCATCTGGGAATGGTTAATCTTCAGATGGGAAACCTTAAGGATGCGGAAAAGGATTTCAGGAAATCTCTTGATATAGACAAGACCTATCTTGACCCGCACAACAATCTGGGAGTTCTGTACACTAAACAGGAAAAATATGAGAAGGCTCTGGAGGAACTTAACGCTATCCGCTCGAACCCCATGTATCCTTTTCCTCACTTTGTGGAAACTAACATAGGTGTTGTCTACAGACTACAGAAGAAACATGACATGGCAGAAAAAGCCTTTAAGGCCGCTTTAAAAATGAAAGGTACTCACTGCGAGGCATATAAGGAGCTTGGACTTCTGTACGATGAGATGGGAATGCATAAAAATGCGACTGAAAGTTATCTCCGTTGTCTCGAGTACTGTCCTTATCATGTCGAGGCACTTTATCGCGGTGCAGTAAAACTACTCTCGGAAGGAAAGGAGAAACAGGGTGCGGTCTATCTTCAGAGATGTCTTGAGATAGAGACCAAGAACGTTAAGCAAGTTCAGATCCCCTTTCTTAAAGAATGCGCATCTCTTGCAGGGAAAATGGATGTTAAAGCCAATATGGATAAGTTCGGAGACCCGGTAAAAAAGGAAAAGAAACAGATAAACGCGGACTGATGGAAAACATTTCAGGCATAATAGTTTCACAGAAAAACAGTGACAAGGGATTCTGGTATACCATTCACGACGGCAACACAAAACACCGGTTTTTTTCGTGCAGCAGCTGTTTTTCTCTTTTTGAAAAGTGTGAAGCTACTGTCGAGCGGAAGAATGTCACGTTTTTTCTGAGAGAACATTTTTCTGACGACAACGATGCTCCGCTTAAGAATAAGCCATCCAATCTTCTTGCCGCATCATGGCTTTCCCAGCTTGCGGATTCACTTTGCGGCAACGATCTCAGTGAAATAGAATTTATAACAAGATGCCATTTTGCACTGAAAGACGACTTTACCTTTCAGACACTTGAAAACATTGAAAAAGATTATCTCCGTGTCTCGGGATTCGGAGCCGATCTCCACGAGGAAACAATTGAAGATTGTTTTCCATATTCCTTAAAATTAAGACGATCACTTATTAATCAACTGAAGATCAGAGGCTAGAAAATGATCACTCTACCTGGAAAGGATTTTAGTAAATTAACGGACAACCTTGTCAGTTTCATAAGAACGGAAATGAGCAGAACAGGCACGAATAAAGCTGTTCTCGGTCTTTCCGGCGGCATTGACAGTGCGGTAGTTGCCGCCCTTTGCGTCAGAACTCTCGGGAAAGAGAATGTCACCGGTATCTGTATGCCGTATAGAACTTCCAATCCGTCAAGCCTTAACGATGCTATAGCTGTCGCGGAGAATCTCGGCATAGAACATAAGGTTCTTGAGATCAGTGACACTGTTGATGCATTTGAGGGCAGCAGCATGCTGATCCCTGAAAAGAACCGCGCTATAAGGCTTGGAAACATAATGGCCAGAGTCAGAATGATAACTCTTTTTGATTTTTCATCTGCAAGTAACTCTATTGTTTTCGGAACAGGTAACAGAAGCGAGATAAAGCTCGGCTACTTCACTCTTTTCGGCGACAGTGCTTCATCCATCAATCCGATAGGCGGAATCTATAAGACCCATATTTTTGAACTTGGACGCTATCTGGGACTTCCTGAACAGGTTATTACAAAAGCTCCGTCAGCGGATCTTTTCGAAGGCCAGACTGACGAGAATGAGATCGGTTACTCGTACATTGAGATGGATCCTGTTCTTCACGGCCTGACCGAACTGAATATGTCAGCTCAGGAAATAATTGATGAAGGACATGATGAAAAGCTCGTTAAACTTGTCATAGACCGCATGAATTCGATGAGTTACAAGCTGAAGGTGCCGATCATTTCCGATATTAACGAGTAAAATCATGCCTGAGAGCAAAGATATCGCCCTTTTCGGCGGAAAATTCGATCCACCCCACCTTGGACACCAGATGACGGTTTTTCTCGCTCTGGAGAAGTTTTCAATGGATGAGGTCTGGGTCATTCCCAGCTGGTCACACCCTTTCGGATACAAATCGAGCAGTTATGCGCTCCGTTTCAGAATGGCCGAAGACATGGTGATACCCTGGAAAAACACAGGCAGGGTCAGAGTCAGCGGCATTGAAAAGGACATGGGCACAGAGACCGTCTACACAGTTGATGTCATAAAACTGCTTAAGAAAAAGTATCCGCAGCACCGCTTCCACCTCTTCATCGGAGAAGATAACTGGAAACAGCGGGACAAATGGAAAGATTTCGACAAAATAGAAGAACTAGCTGAAAAGATTATCGTTATCGGACGAGGTAAAGGTGACTTTGACCTATCACTCCCCGATATTTCAAGCACTGAGATCCGTGAAATGATAAAAAACGGACAAGACCCGTCAAATCTGCTTCCAAAAGGAATCTGGCAGCTGATAAAGGAAAGAAAGATCTACCGCTGAGCTTTATCTAGGCTCAGACATTATCACAAAACAGATGAAATAGATCAGAACGCCCATTCCGAATGAAATAAAAGTCCCGATCACCCAGAGGATTCTTATCACAGCAGGGTCTACCTCAAGGTATTCCCCTATTCCGCCGCATACACCGAGAAACTTTTTATCAAGTGAGAGCGTAAGTTTTCTCATGTTCAACCTCCAAAGAAGATTTAATTAAAA
>CAZTKP010000006.1:24032-35683 GCA_964614215.1 uncultured Spirochaetales bacterium
TTGCCGGGTATAGAACGGACATTGGAGAGAATTACTCCTGCTCCGATGTGAGACTTAAATCCCATTACAGCATCACCGACGTAGTTGAAATGCGGTGCCTGAACGTTATCAAAGAGGAAGCTGTTCTTAACTTCCGTTGAGTTTCCGATGACACAGTTGTTGCCGATAACGGCCTTTCCGCGGATAAAAGCATTGTGTCTGATCTCACAGTTCTTTCCAATTATGACCGGTCCGGTGATCGATGCACTTTCTGCTATTTCTGTACCCTCTCCTACCCAGACATTTTCCTTTATTTCCTTATACTCAGGACCAAGCTGGGGACCTTTTTTAAGAACGTAATCTCCAATGTGGGAAAGAATGTCATAGGCGTTCTCGACACCATCAAAAATGTCAGCAAACTCTGTCTTGCTTAAGTCAAAAAACTCTTTAAAATCAACATATTGCATCAATAACTCCGCTAAAAAAGTTCAAAGAAAATAAGGTTCGGGACATAGAGAAGTCCTTCAACGATCCATCTAACAGGATAAAGAAGAACGCTGAGAAGTCCTGTAGCCATGAGACCGACAAGAATAAAGAAACCGTATCTTTCAATGTTCATGAAGAACCTGTCATATTCACGGGGCAGAATTCCCATAAGAACCTTGGAACCGTCAAGCGGAGGTATAGGCAGCATATTAAAGAACCCCAGAAGAACATTAAAGAAAAGCGCATAGTAAAAGAACAACATTAGTGCTTCATTATGAAAAAACCTTGCTGTCGCCGCATAAAGAAAAGCACTGATTATCGCCAGAAGCAGATTGCTGAGCGGTCCGGCAGCCGCAACCCACATGGTTCCCTTTCTCATGTTTATATGCTGATAAAATCTGAGAGGATTAAACGGAACCGGTTTTGCCCATCCGAAAAGGAAGTTGCCCGGAAGTATCATCAGAACGATCGGAACCAGGATAGAGCCGACAGGGTCTATATGCGGCAGCGGATTCAGAGTGAGCCTTCCGTGCTCTCTTGCCGTTGAATCTCCAAGCTTATCAGCCATCCATCCATGAGCAACTTCATGAAAAATAATGGAAAAAAGCACAGGAACTATTGCCACTGCAATGAAAAATAACTTTCCGCCTTCCATCTTCTACTCCTTATTGTCTCTGGGGTGTTTTTGATCAAACTCCTTTTTGATCGCATTCTGTTCAACATGCGTGTATATCTCAGTCGTATTAATGCTCGAATGTCCGAGTAACATCTGCACACTCCTTAGATCAGCTCCGCCTTCAAGAAGATGTGTGGCAAAGGTATGCCTGAGCTTGTGCGGCGAAACATCTTTAGTGATCCCTGCCGCCGTCGCAAACTGCTTAAGCTTCTTCCACACTCCCTGTCTGGTGAACTTTCCACCCCGATTGTTTATGAACACAAACTCGTTAAAGTCCCCTTGTTTTATAAGCCTGTGCCTCATTCTGTCAAGGTAGTGATGAAGATACTGTGCAGCATCGTCACTGTACGGGACCACTCTCTCTTTGCTTCCCTTACCGAAAACGAGAATTATCATGTCCTTTCTGTGGACATTTCCCATCTTCAGATCTATAAGTTCGGACACTCTAAGTCCCGATGAATAGAAGAGTTCCAGCATAGTTCTGTCTCTGTATCCGGGAGGAGTTGAAGTATCTATAACGCCGAAAAGTCTCTCTACCTCATCAGACGTAAGAAAGGTCGGCAGTGACTTTTTCAGTTTCACAGGTTCCAGTATCTCGAGCATGTCCGAAGTAATGAAATCATCGTCAAGCAGAAACTTGAAAAAACCGCGGAGACTTGAAATGGCCCTTGCAAGAGATCTGTCACTGAACTGTTTAGTCCTTGAAAGATGGATCACATATTCACTCACGTTAACTGAATCCGCAAGGGTAAGCGACAGCCCTTTCTCCTGAAGGAATCCCAGGAAATCGTTAAGATCTCTCGTATATGCTTCGACACTGTTTAGAGAAAGTCTTTTTTCGAGTTTTATGAAGTTCAGATACCTTTTGAGAAGTCTTTTATCCGAACCTGACAATCACTTCTCCTGCCCTTTCCCGAGTATAAAAAGCGGTTGTCCGGTCTTTACAGGATCTCCGGGGCTGACTTTCAGTTCTCCGACCATGTTCTCAGGAATCACAAGAACTATGGTGGACCCCATCTCGAATCGTCCAAGTTCCTGATTCTGTTCGTAATTTTTTTCAACAACGGTCCATTTACCGTCAACAGGTCTGGTGAAGAAATCCATTTTTATAGAGCCTACGAAAGTTGCCCCGACAGCTACGTAATAGAACTCATGCTCATCCTTTTTCATTTTTACTACGACCCTTTCGTTCTTTACAAAAAGATCACTGATAGTATTCACGGAAAGTTTGTTGACAGGATAAAGTCTCCATCCTGTGTGGATGTACGATCTTACCGTCGAATCAACGGGCACATGGTATCTGTGATAATCCTTCGGTGAAAGATAGATGGTGAAAAGATAGTATCCCTCGCTGAAATCAAGTTCCTTTCTCACAAGATCACTTATGGAATAGGTTCTTCCCTTAACCTGGGTTGCAATGTCGGCCGCAACTTTTTCAATGACGGTAACGACTCCGTCACTTGGAGACAGGAATGAACTTTCGTCTTTATTCAAAGGTCTTACAGTCTTATCAAGCGGTCTTACAAAGAACTTTGAAAGTGATGCGTAATCCGTTTCATCGCCCTCATACTCGTCCATATCTATACCGTAATGATCCTTGAAAACAGAAACCATTTTTGCTGCAAGCCATTCAGGTCTTTCTATTTTTGTGATATAGCCCCAGATTCTGCTTAAAAAAGGCATGGATATAAAGAAAAGGAATAGTAATTTCAGGTAGTTCAACTAAAACTCCATTAGATCAGGTTCTTGAATTTTGCAATATCTTTTGATTCACCGAGAACTATCAGTTTCTGACCGACCTCAAGTTTATGGTCAGCAGGCGGATTGTAGATAAAATCATCGTTACTGAAAGCCACGGCCATGATAAGAACGTTTGTTTTATTCCTGAATTCACTTTCCTGCAACGTCCTGCTAATACACTCCATACCCTCGACAAGTTCGATCTCATCGATCCTCAGATTTTTCTGTTTGTCTCTGAGCATTACATCAAGAAAGTTAGTAACAGTGGGTCTGAGCACTTCACTTGCAAGCCGCATTCCCCCTATTTTTGAAGGACTTATAGTCTTTGCCGCTCCTGCTTTTCTGAATTTTGAACTGTTGTGTTCATGAACAACTTTTGTAGCGATAAAAATGTCAGGGTTAATGCTTTTTGCAGTTACCAGAATAAAAAGGTTGTCCTTATCTTCCGGAAGAGCCAGAACAAGACCGGAAGCCTTTTTTATCCCGGCTGAGATAAGAACTTCCTCGTCAGAGGCGTTTCCGCATATTGTCGGAACTTCCTTATCAAAATTCTTATACACAATATCGTCAATTTCCGGATTGGAATCAATTATGACAAGTGAACGGTACGAAGCGACTATCTCTTTTGCCACATTCATCCCCATTTCACCGTAACCACATAAAATGTAATGATTTTCGTACTTATCGACCATTTTTTTCACCTTTCTGGTTTTAAAAAATTTCTTTATCTCTCCTGTAACGAGCAGTTCGGAAAGAACTGATACAAAATAGACCAGGAGTATATATCCCCAGATCACGACGACAATAGAGAACGCCCTTCCCAACTGGTTGTTGGAAAAGTCCATTATCTCGCCGTAACCGACTGTAGTTATTGAGATAACTGTCATGTAGAAACAATCAAAAAGCGACCACTCTCCTCGACCGATGATATAGTAGATAAGTGTTGCGGCAATAATGAAGATAAATGTCAGTTTTCCGACGTTCTGTACTTTTGAAAAAGGAGATTCTTCTCTTTTCATTGCCCTAACCGATCAGTGAACTTATAAAATCAAAAAGCTTTATCAAAAGAGTTCTGTTCATCTCGTAAAAGAAAGGCGCAAGATCCGTTATCCAGAGCACAAGTGCTGCAAGAGCGGACACTGCAACAAGTATGAGCAGCTCTTTTTTCATAAATTCTCAACTACGTAATTTACTGCATTTACAAATATTTTCAAGCCTGTACCGACTTCTTCAATATCTTTTCTGGTCCAGTGAGGATGCTGAGTTCTGCTGATGAACACCTCCGGATGAGGCATCAGTCCGAGGATCTGTCCGCTGTAATCGGTTATTCCCGCTATAGCCAGATCGGAGCCGTTAGGATTTTCAGGATAGTTCCTTGTCGGTTCTCCACTTTCATCCACATACTGAAAAGCCAGCAGTTCGTTGTTTCTGATCTCTCGCAGAAAATGCCTCTTTGCAACGAACTTTCCTTCCCCGTGTCTTACAGCTACATCAAAGGTCCCTATATCTTTAAGGAACGGAGACTTGTTGTTTTCGTTGGTCTTGATACTGACCCAGCGGTCCTCATATTTAGCAGAATCATTCGCGGTAAGTGTCGCAACCTGCTTTGCAAAGACATCGTTCCTGTCTCCGGGAAGCAGTCCCATCTTGACGAGAGTCTGAAATCCGTTGCAGATACCTATAACGAGCTTTCTGTCTTTCACGAACTTCACAAGCTGCTCTCTCATTTCCTTCGCTATCTTAAGTGCAAGGACCCTGCCCGAAGCAATATGGTCACCGAAGGAGAAACCTCCGGGAAAAACAAGGATCTGGTAGTCATCCAGACTGACCTCTCCGTTTACAATTCTGTTTATGTGAACTCTGTCGACCTGCTGTGCTCCTGCCATCTCAAATGCCCAGCCTGTCTCGACATCACAGTTAATTCCGTATCCTGTAAGAATAAGTACGCTAACTTTATCCATCATTCTCTCCTAATTCATCTTGGACATAAGACTTTTCCAGCTTTTCTTGAGGTCGTGAATACTCAGATTGACCACGTTGACCCCGTCGAGACCTAAGACCTTAACAAAACCTCCTGAAGTAACCTCGCCTATCTCAACTGTATCCGTTCCCGCCATTATTTTCATAAAGTCCTCAGCATTAGCGTGTGCGACAGATACCAGTATTCTTCCGTTAGATTCACTGAAAAGTATTGTATCGTTCCTGACAGTGTCTTCAGTTCTCAAAACCTTTCTAAGGTCTATCTTTGCTCCTGTCATTCCCGAAAAGGCGGATTCAGCAAGCGTTACACCGAGTCCTCCGTCTGAAAGGTCGTGTGCGCTTTTTACAAGTCCGGAATCGATAGCCTTTTTCAAAGCTCTGTATCTCTTCATGAACTTACCCGCATCGACTTTGGGGACACTGCCTGTATCCTTCTGTCCATGATAGATGTGATATTCACTTCCACCAAGCTCGTTGCCTGTCTTACCGAGAAGAAAGATGATGTCGCCTTCGTTCTTGAAATCCATAGTGACCATCTTTTCGACATCGTCCATCTTCGAGATCAGAGTGAATAGAAGTGTCGGAGGAACAGATATCTTGTTTTTGCCTGAACCATAGTCGTTCTTCATACTGTCCTTGCCGCTGATCAGCGGGATCTCATAGTATTTACAGAAATCATAAAGGGCCATATTGGAACGCACCAGCTGAGCCAGTTTATGTTTGCCGTCCGGGTTTTTCTCTTCATCGTAGACCGGATCAGGCCAGCAGAAGTTATCCAGTCCGCTCATAAAATCCGGGTCAGCACCGGTACACACCGCATTTCTTACAGCTTCATCAATAACAGAAGCTGTCATCCAGTATGTGTCTATGTCACTGAACGTCGGTTTTATTCCGTGAGAAACGACCACTGCATTTTTCTTAAAAGGTGAAACTCTGAGAACTCCGGCATCACTCGGACCGTCCTTCTCGACTCCGCAGAAAGGTTTTCCTGCACTGCGGCCCTGAACTTCATGGTCATACTGTCTCACCCAGTCCTCTTTCGAGGCGATGTTTATCCTTGATATCATGTCTAACATAATGTTGTTGAGCTCTTTGTAGTCAGCAAGAGGCTCAGCCTCCTTTTCCCGTGCATTCCACTCAGCAACCAGCGAGTATCTGGGGTTTCCATTATGGAGAAAATCCATTTCCAGAAGTGCTGTAGGCATATCATCGTAGTATATTTCAAGATATCCTGAGTCCGTATATTCACCGATGTTGGATATCTCGACTTCATGAATATCTGCAAGTCTTTGTAACTCTTCGAACTTTTCAGGAGGAACTGACATTGTCATTCTCTCCTGAGCTTCGGAAATAAAGATCTCCCAGGGCTGCAGTCCTTCATATTTCAAAGGCACTTTTTCAAGTTTTATAACTGCTCCGCCACTATCCTGGGCCATTTCGCCCACGCTTGAGCTTAAGCCGCCTGCTCCGTTATCGGTTATTGCGTTGTAAAGGCCTTTGTCTCTTGCCTCAAGAATAAAATCGAGCATTCTTTTCTGAACAATTGCGTCACCGATCTGAACAGCTGTGACAGGACTTCCCTCATGAAGTTCCTCACTGCTGAAAGTGGCTCCGTGAATACCGTCCTTACCTACTCTTCCGCCTGACATGACAATAAGATCGCCTTTTTTCGCCTCTTTTTTATAACTCGGGTTGTCACCGATCTTAAGAGGCATCAGACCGCCTGTTCCACAGAAAACAAGAGGCTTGCCGATGTATCTGCTGTCAAAAAAGATAGATCCGTTGACAACGGGGATCCCGCTTTCGTTTCCGCCGTCCTTGACACCTCTGTGAACTCCTCTGAAAATTCTGGCAGGATGCATGAGATTCGATCCGGGAAGTTCGCCTTTATGATAAGGGCTTGCAAAACAGAAAACATCAGTATTAAAAATAGGTTTGGCACCCAGACCGACACCCATAATGTCCCTGTTGACACCGACAATGCCTGTCAGAGCACCGCCGTAAGGATCAAGTGCGCTGGGAGAATTATGAGTTTCTACCTTCATTGCAAGAAGTGTATCCTCATCGATCTGGACAACACCTGCATTATCGTCAAAAACAGATTTCACCCATTCCTTTTTTTCGCGAAGTTCATTGGTCACCTTTTTGATATAGCTTTTGTAAAGCGACCTGATCTCTGTTTTCTTCTCTTCGTTCTTGTCTTCATAAGTAATGTCAGCGGCAAATATCTTGTGTTTGCAATGCTCACTCCAGGTCTGTGCAAGAACTTCCACTTCACAGTCCGTGGCTTTTTTTGGGAATCCTTTTTCCTTTCTGTAAGCCAGGACATCCTTCTTTCTGAAGTGATCTCTGATAGCTTTCATTTCCTCAAGACTTAAGGCGAGAACCTTGCTTTTTGAGATGTCGACCAGTTCTTCATCGGAAACATCAAGAGAAAGCGTTTCCACTACCGGTTTAGCAACACCTTTGACTCTCGGCACGTTATTGCCTACTTTCTTTCCTTCAAGCCATTCGGCTCTGCTGATGATGGTATATCTCTGTATCAGAGAATTGGCAAGCAGCTTTGAAGCTATTTTCTCAGCTTCGTTTCTGTCTATGTTCCCGGAGATAAGATACTTTCTGCCTGAGAACACCATATCGTTCTCAAATTTCTCATCGAAGTATGTTCTAAGTCCCCAGAGAGCTGTTTTTCCTTCGTTGTCGGTAACTCCCGGCAGGAACCCTGTCTCTATGATCCAGTCAAAACTGTAGTTATCTGCAAGCACCTCTTCCGACTCGTAATTCTCTATAACACCGTCAGCAAGAACGTTGCCCGCAAAACTGTTGACCTCAAAGGAAGAGAGTTTGTCACAATCAACGAGATAAACTTTTAACACTCTGATATCTTTGACATTTTTTATATCAAGGTCATTGTGAATCCTTCTTTGGACCGTTACACCTTCCGAATCGGCAAATTCTTTTCTGAGTCCGACCTCAACTCTGAAGACCATTGTTTCCTCCTAAAATGATACAGATAAAAAACAGGCTCAAAGATAGTATAGAAAACTTACAGGATATTCAATTTTTTGGTCGTTTAAAGTTCGATTTTTTCAAAGAAAAGCTGATGGTCGTTTCTGTAGACTGAAATGTTTACCGAACTCACCTCTCCTTCGACGTTAAGAATGTTCTGGCCGGTAAGGACTGCGGGCATAGTGTAGAACTTTCCTGCAGCAAAGACTCCAAGGGTTTCCCCTTCAAGTTCGGAAGAGATGTTTATCCTCAGCCTGTATCCATCCTGCACTTTTTCTGCAACAGCACTCACACTGCCTTCTATCTTCGGGAAAACGTCCCGCCAGAATGTAAGCAGAGGATCTCCAAGCATGACAATTGATTTCTTTGTCCATCTCCAGCTGTCAGGATCGACAACAGGAACTGCGGGAACTGCGGGGATAGGTGGAGCAAAAGTGTCGTTCTGTTTTAAAGCTCCGTGTGCGAAAAGATAACTGTCCCCTATAATTGAACTTGGGAACATGAACATCGACCTCAGCATTTCGTCAATAAACTGACTTCCGCCGGCAAGGCCAAGACCTGTGGTGGTGTTTCCGAGATAGATAATGCCGCCGCCTTTCGGTGCTGTTATATACTGTTCTCCGCCTGAATCATCTTCGAAAACTTTGGTGATGATCTCACCTGCATAGTTTTCATAGGTATATTCAAAAGGTGCCTCGAACTGTCCTGCCTGGCATGCACAACTTAAAAATATCGGATAAGTCGTGTTTTCAAGAGCATAGGCCATTTCAGCGGTAAAGTTGTTGTCGTTATTTGACTGTTCGCAGCTTAAAAGTGTGGGATATCCGTGACCGTTATGAACCACAATGTTAACTCCTTCTTCAAGTGCCTGTTCCATCACCTGATTGTTGAGGTCTTCGGCATCGTTAGCAGGTTTGGGAAAGGTCTTCGTATATATCTTTCTTTTTAAAAAATCCATCGGGATTATATCCCTTGTTCTTCCTTCAGTTTCAAAGTAATATCCGGCATTTATATCAACTCCGCTGAAGTTTGTCGCAACATTTGCAAGCAGGAGGCTTTTCTTTACATGCATCGGATCGTAGTTCGTCATGTGGTGAATGACCTTGCCCAGATAATTCTCTGCTTCTTCAACGGTTGAAACAGGTACTCTGCCTACTGCAATTTCAGCCATGTAATCTAAATTGTCATTATCTTCAGCATAGATCCCGTTATTGTTCGTATCCCACATTCCCAGATCAGCGAAATAAAAGTCAGTCTGAAAATCACCTTCAAATGTCCCTGCGGCAATATTTGAATACTTGTCATGGACCTTTCTTGAAGGAACCACCTCGATGTCTCCACCGATCACAAAGTATTTAAGACCGGGGAAATTTATCAGATAGTCTTTAATAGCCTTTGCAGTATCATTTTTTGTGTCCTCATCATCACAGACGGCTGTTTCACATATTTTTTCAACTGTCTGAACGACTGTCGGAATACCGTAAAAACTATGAAGCGATGCGAGATCTTCAAAAACTGGCCTCATCTCTTCGATTGTAACGATAACAGCTATCGGGTTTTCATTATACTGACTGTCAGGATCATCGAACTCCACAACTTCAAGAGGCGGAGCATCATCAACATCCTCATCAGCAACTTCATCGGTATTTTCATCTACTGTATCACCAGTGTCCTGGTTGTCCTCTGTGTCCACTAAGTCCACTTCGTCCGCAACATCATCGGTATTTTCAACATCACCAGTTGAAGCATCATCTTTATTTTCAGTAGTTCCGGAAGTATTGGAACATGCAGTGAATAACAGAAAAACAGAAATTAAGATAGTTAGAAAAATTCTCATTTTATCCTCACACAAAGTAACACTCACGTGAAGTAGTATAATAAAAGAGTGTAAGAAATAAAGAGTTAATATGAAACACAATCAGGTATTGGACCTTTCCCCCGGCCCCTTTCCTAAAGGAACGGGGAGATACTTCCATTTGAAATTATTTCCTTTTCCTTTAGGAGAAGGAGCAAGGAAGAGGTCAAAAAGTATTTGGGGGATGAGTTATTTAAGACTTACTTTCTCGATTCCGTTCCAGTCTCTTGCAACGTAGAGGTTATCGCCTATAACTGCTGCATCGAGGCTGTAGGAATAATAACCGTAAGTTTTTTCTGTGAGCTCAAGTTTCTTTTCGATCCCTTCGCTTGAGATGTAGTACATTTCATTTGAATCTGTGTAGCCGTAGTAGTAGTTGTCGTTCTCCTCGATAGATACAAGGAATCCGCCGTTCTCTACTGAAGCTGTTCTGTAACCGTTCTCATAGGTCTGGTTGAATATTCTCTTTCCGTCCTCAGCTCTGAAGATCTGGATGTTCATGTCGATCTCACGGTTGCTGTAGTACCAGTATGAGCACTCTGATTCCTCGTAGTTATATGTAGTGTTCCTTGTCTGGACAAAAACTCTGTTGTTTTTCACAATGAAATCGGAGTATTTGTATCTGTACATCTTTTCAGTTGATTCATACTCATTGGGAACGCTTATTCTCTTCACAACGCTGACTTTGGTCTTATCGTCGTTGAATTTAAGAATGTAAAGTGTGTGGACATATCTGTTGTAATAGTAGTAGTCATCATCCGAATCGACGTCGTCTCTCCAGCTCAGGTGTGAAGTGTAGAGATACTTTCCGTCATTGCTGAGTCCGATAACTTTTCCCGGTATGTTGACTTTCTTTCCGACTTTAGGCTCGCCCGGATCGCTCAGATCAACAGGAACGGCGTAGCAGTAAAGAAGTTCCCTATCCTTTTCGTCAAGACCTTTTCTTTCACACTGAGAATGCCAGATGGTTTTTCCGTCTGCAAAGATTCTGGAATCATAGTCCGGAACCCTGTTGTCAACGGATATTTTGATAGGCTCAGCTTTTTCCACTGTAGGATCGCTGAGATCATAGGCGTAGATATCTATCTTGTTGATACCGTATCCTTTTCCCTTTCCCTCACAGTCCTCCGAGTATTCATAGCAGTCATTTTCAGGATAGTAGTAGTCCCAGTCGCTTCTGGTGAAAGCAAGGACACCGTTATCTGTCACAGCTGAACTGTTGTAGCTGTAATAGTAGTAGTAATAATCCTCTTTTTCATCTTCAAGTATTCCAAGCTCCACGCTGCCGATCTCTTCCGGATCCTTGTCGTCAGTGAACTTGAATATCTTCACTACAGATCCTGCTGTTTCTTCTGAACTTCCGCCCTCTGCTCCGTCCATATCATCGACTTCGCCGTAGTAGTAGCTGTAGCTGATGTTGAACATATAGCCTTTGTCGGCAGATTTAAGAAGTGAAGCGTAGCCGTAGCTCCTGCTCGATACAGGATTACTTCTCCATTTCACAGGATCGTTATCGTTGCCTGCCTCGTATGTCACAAGTGTCGACGGCTGTGAGTAGTAGCTGCTGTCCACAGCACAGAGCTGGCTGCCGCAAGTATCCAGATTTGTTACATAATATGCAAGTGTGGACTTTGAAAGGATCTTTGGGTTGTCACGGTCTTTGGCATCTATCATCTGGACATGTCTGTCACCGATGGAGACGATCTTCTCATCATCGATCGCGATTCCGCGCATGACCTGACTGTCTGAATCGACGTATCCCCTCTTTGTAAGACCTTTTTCCATATCAAAATCAATGAGGTAGAGTCTGTACATATATCTCCATGTATCCTGCTCATACTCATTTACAGGAAGAAGAATAAGTCCCAGATCATCGAATATTTTAAAAGCTTTCCAGTCGTAGTTAGCTTCCGAGTATGAGTAGTT
>CAZTKP010000007.1:0-35011 GCA_964614215.1 uncultured Spirochaetales bacterium
AATTTAACCGCCTGAATTTTATCAGATGTGACTTTGACTAACAAGTTTTTGAAATATCTGTAAATTTTATATTCTTGTGAAGACAACTTTTCTCCACAGAGCTTGTGAGGATTGACTGATTTTTTAAATTATTAATATATTCAAATAGTTGAGCTTTTCTACTTTCATCAAGAAAGGTAAAAATATCATCCATAAAAAAGACTGGAAAAAGTCCTCTTTCTTTATAAATATTTAGTTCAGTGAACTTAAAAATTACAGAAATGAGATAGATCTCGCCCATTGAAAGACTTCTCTTAGTGTTGCTGAGCTCAGTCTTAATATCAACGCCATCAAGATGAGGTCCGTAAAGAGCATAACCCTTTTTTAGTTCCATCTCCATCTTTGCTTCAAGCTTATCTAAAATATTATTATCACTGTGAGTTCTAAGTTTTATTTCAATTCCTGACATCAGTTTTTCTGATACTTTTTTTATTTCATCATTAATTATATGAGCCACTTTTTTTCTCATATCCCTTATCTTCTTCATCAGAGGAACTGCAGCTTTGTTTAAATATCTCACAGCTTCATAATTTTCCTGCTTTAAAGACTTATTTTTATGTTTAAGATACTTACCATATTCCATCAGAACATCGTAATAATCGCTGCTTTCCATAAAAGATATTCTGTCAAGCATATCTCTTCTTGTAGAAGGTCCTCCACTTACAAGTTCCATATCTTTAGGACTATGAATTACCGGAAAGGCAATTTCCATCAATTCTCGCCTGGATGAAGTCTGACCGTCAATAGATATTCTTCTTGCTCCACTTCTGTCATAGGCAATTTTAATATCTCTTTCATAGCCTGACATATCTTCAATTACAGTATTTACATAAAAATGATCTTCATCTTTATTAATTATTTCTTTAAGATCTGAAGATCTGAAAGATTTACCTGATAAAGAAAGATAACATGCTTCAACTATTGAAGTTTTTCCTGATCCGTTAGGACCGTTTATAACAAGTTTTTCAGGAAAATTCAATTCAAACTGTGAAAGATTTCTGAAGTTTTTTAAAAAGAGACTCTTTATATGCATGAATTACATTCTAAGCGGCATTACCATGTGAACATAGTAGTAATCATCGGTTTCTTCTTTTATTGTCAGAGGTTTAAGACCTTCCTCAACAATAAGAGTTGTATCCTGGTTATCAAGAACTGAAAGTACATCCAGAAGGTATCTTGCATTGATTCCTACAGCCTTATCACTTTCAAAAGGTTTTTCAACAAGGATCTCATCGTTTGAATTTCCACCAAACTGTGAACTTGCTGTCATACTGAGAACTGAACCGTTAAAGTTAAATTTTGTAGCCCAGATCTTTTCTTCTGAATTTAATGCAATAACTCTTTTAACACCTTCAATAAGTTCTTTTCTATTAAGCTTTGCAGTATCCTTAGCATCTATATCAGATGAACCGCCTACAACTGATCTGTAGTTAGGAAATTCATTTTTAAGAAGTCTTGAAATGAAAGTAACATTATCGCCTTTGAGAAATATTTTATCTTCATCAAGAGCTACACTTACTTTTTCTGAATTTGCAAATATCTTTGAGATCTCTGCAAAATTCCTACCGGAAACAACGAGACCTTTATCAAGTCCGTCTATATTCATATCAAAATTCTTAATACTCATAACTGAAATTCTATGAATATCCGTTGTCACCATTTCAACTGTATCATCAACTTTTGTAATAAGAACACCTGAATACGCCTTATTTACATTGTGTTCTGTCATTGAGAACTGAAGTTTCTTAAAAGATGAAAGAAGTCTTCCTATATTTACATCATTATAGTTTTCATTTGTTTCCGGTATTGACGGAAAATCATTTGCCTCAACACATGGAACAGTATATTTGGATTTCTGAGCCGTAACATCAAGAACATTTGTGGATGTATCATATTTAAAAAGAATATCCTCCCCTCTTGCAACCTTACATATATCATGAATATATTTTGCCGGGATAGCTATCTTTCCTTCTTCAACAGTTTCTTTAAGATCAGTGGAAACCAGAACTGTAGTATCAAGATTTGTTGCAATGAGAGTACAGTTGCTGTCTTTAAACTTAAAAAGAATGTGAGAGAGAATGGGCATTGTATGCTTTTTTTCAATTGATGCACTACAGTAATCAAGTGCTCTGAGAAGTTCTTCTCTTTTAAAGGTTAATTTAATCATAGGTAGACTCCTTTTAAATATTTAATATTAATATGCTGAACTTTTTGTTTAAAGTTGTTGGATAGCAAATAAAAACAGTTAGTTGAATAAGATATAAAATGTTTATTATTAAGTTCATAATCTGTTAAAAAAACTTTTAACATTTTTATAACACTATAGTTTTCAACATTTGTTATTTTGATCATAATGATTCTTCTATTTCTCTTTCAAGTTTATCAACTATTTTCTTAATGTTCATGTCTTCAATCATTATCTTTTCTATCTTCGAAATAGATGATATTACAGTTGCATGATTTCTGCCATTAAATTCATCACCTATTTCCTTTAAAGTTTTTGATGTATATTTTTTTGAAAGATACATTGCTATCTGTCTTGAGAGAGATATCTGTTTACTTCTCTTATTTGATATAATATCGTTCTTTTTAACGTTGAGGTATGTTGCAGTGAGCCTTATTATTTCATTTATTCCCATTGAGCTGCTCTTTTTAAGCATATCTTTGAGAATATCTTCAGCAAAAGATCTATATACCTTATTTATTCCCATAAGTTCAGATGAGATCCTTAAAGTCCTTAAAGCCCCTTCTATCTGCCTCACATTATTTTTAAGGTTCATTGCAATGAATTTTGCAGTTTCCTCATCTATATCCATTTTATAAAGCTCTGATTTTTTATGAACTATTGCAAGCCTTGTCTCAAATTCAGGCGGTTTAATATCGAGTGTTACACCCATTATAAAACGACTTCTAAGTCTGTCATCAATATCCTTTATTTCTGAAATATATCTGTCAGAAGTTAGAACTATCTGCTTACCGGCCTCATAGTAGGAATTAAATATCCAGAAAAATTCTTCCTGAGTCCCCTGTCTCTTTGACAGGAACTGAACATCATCAACAAGAAGAAGATCGTGACCGGTTATGTCTGAACGGAACTTGTTAATTGAATTAGACGCCAGGGCAGCAACAAAATCATTCATAAGTTTTTTTGAGGAAGTATAGTAGACAGACTTTCCCTTGGAATCCACAGCATAGTTGCCTATAGCCTGTATAATGTGAGTTTTTCCAAGCCCTGAATCACCATAAATAAAGAAAGGATTGTAATTTATACCGGGATTTTTAGCTATTCCCCTTGATGCTGCATAAACTGTCTGATTTGAAGGTCCTGAAACAAAATTATCAAAGGTATATTCTCTTGAAAGAGTCCTCTTGTCATAGATCTTTTCATCTTTTTCCTGCTCTTTTAAAAATGGAAGTTCCGACTGAATATCATCGTCTGTTTCAGAAGGTTTCACTTCAAATTTAACTTTAGTGGTTTTATCAAAAAGATGTGTCGCCAGATTCTGTATCTTTTCTATCCATCCGTTTTTCTGAAGAATATTTATTATCTGCTCACTGGGACAACCTACAACAACCTCTTCTCTGGACTCACTGATGGGGAAAAGAGGCTTAATGAAAGCATTTATTATACCTTCTTTATTTGTCTTTTTTAATTCATCAACGATCCTGTTCCACATTTTTTATTACCTCAATTTCTTCTAAAGCATTGTCCCAATCATTGACTAGTTTTTCAAGAAAAATCTCTATATTTTTAAGTTTAACACCAAGTTCGGAATAATCTTCAGATCCAGAGCTGAGTTTATCAATGATCATGTCTTTTTCTTTTTCAGCTATTTCTATCTCTTTTTCAAGATCGGAAACTTTTCTTTCAAGAAGTCTCAGCTTGTTGCGGTTTCTTTTCATAATTTCATAATCTACGGCGTTTTCATTTACAATATCAGGTTTTTCAGATCCTGAAGTGTTCCTGATATCTTTTTCAGTTGATTCATCAGGCCGGTATTCAAAAAATTCTGAAAGAGTTCCGTCAAATTTTTCAATATCTCTGGTCGAAGAAAAATAAAACACAGTATCTGCCAGCGAATTTATAAAATATGTGTCGTGTGAAACAAAGATCAGCGTAGAGTCCAGTTTTTTAAGAGCTTTAATAAGAACATCTCTTGAATTTATATCAAGATGTGTTGTAGGCTCATCGAGAATAATAAGGTTGCCGGCATTTAAAATAAGTTTAATAAAAGACAGCCTGACCTTTTCTCCCCCGCTCAGTATCAGTATTTTCTTATCCCAGGAATCCTTAAAGAACATAAATGATGCAAGGATGGATTTTATCTTGTGAAAATAGTCAAAAGGAGTGATGCTTTCCATATATTCCATGATCGTCATGTCCAGAGGCAGGTCGTTTATCTGGTCCTGCCTGAAGTATGAAATATCGAGATTATGTCCGTGTTCCATAGAGCCTTCGGTAGGCTGAAGTTTCCCTGCAAGGATATTGAGAAGAGTGGTTTTTCCGTAGCCGTTTCTACCTGTAACGGCGATCTTTCTTCTGCTTTCTATTATCGTTGAAAAACTGTCAAAGATCTGCAGATCTCCGTAAAAATGAGTGATGTTCTCAAGTGTGGCAACGATCTTTCCGCTTTTAGGAGGGTCTGGAAAATCAATTTTCATTTCAGGAACGGATGGCGGCAGAGTTACAAGTTCATCTTCGAGCTTTTTAAGCATTTTCACCCTTGACTGAGCTCTTGCAGCTGTTGCGGCGTTAGTTCTGTTCTTATCGATAAAGATCTGAAGCTCTTTCATTTCAGCAAGCTGCTTCTTTCTTTTCTTTTTGAGAAGTTCCAGATTTTTATCTCTCTGACAGGTGTAGTTGTCGTAGTTGCCCCTGTAGCTCGTAATTTTTGCGTCAAAAAGCTCCCAAACCTCGCTTGAAACAGAGTTTAAGAAGTGTCTGTCATGGGAAACGACGAGTGCTGTTCCCCTGTAGTTTCTCAACCAGCGTGAAAAGTATCTTATACTGTCAATATCAAGATAGTTCGTGGGCTCATCTATGAGAACAATATCAGGATCCTGAGATATCAGCGAAGCAAGCGCTAATCTCATCTGCCATCCACCGGACAGATCTTTTGCGGGTGAGTTGAACTGATCTTCAGAAAAACCCAGGTTTACAAGAATACTCTCCGGAGAAGGTAATTTGTTAATTATTATTTCAAGGTCATTGATACGATCCTGAACATTTTCCAGTTCATCCAGCTCAAAGACATTGCTTTTTGAGCTATCTATCTTTTTTATAAGTGAAGACTCGCGATATTGAAGATCTTCAAGCTCCTTCTTAAGTTTCCCGGAGATCTTAAGCTCGGATATTACGGTGGAATTAAAATTATAGGCCGCATTCTGTCTGAGATAGACCAGAGAGCTGTTACCGGGAAAAACAACCGTTCCGTCGTCGGAAAGAGTCTCTCCGGATATAATATCAAAAAGAGTGGTCTTTCCACAGCCGTTCAGGCCGACAAGAGCTGTTACGCCGGGGCTTGCGGTAATAGATATGTCATCGAGGATCTTTCTGTCGCCGAAACTTTTAGAAACACGGTTAATTCTTATCATACATTATCTCTTTACCGACAGCAGTAAACTGTCCGTTTTTGTCTCTGAGAGTTATAAGTTCTGTAAAGGCTGTGGAGTTGCTGCCTCCGTAGATGAGGTTAGCGGTGAAAACAGAAGGGGAGACGGAAGAGTTTTCACGATAAAAATAAAGATCTTTTAATGAAAAGCCTGCATTTGATGCACAGGCAAGAGCATATTGGATCCTGGACACAGGATAGACAAAGATAAAATGCCCTTGTTTTCTTAAATATTTAACAGACTTGAGAAGAAAATCGTTAAGAGAGCCTGAAAATTCGTGTTTTGCATTGGCTTTTTCGTTACTGGGGCTGGGTCTCCCCGTATTGAGCGGAAAATAGGGCGGATTTGTATAGATAAGGTCATATTTACTTTTTAAAGGAAGAGAAAGCTCAGTAAAAGATCCCTCCACTGGTTCAAGATGTTCTTTCAGGCCGTTATTCAGGATATTTTTTTCTAAAAGTGCAAAAAGAGAGTTCTGTTTTTCAACGCAGAATGTTTTAACAGACAGACCGCGCCTGCTAAGAACAATGGGAATAACACCGCTGCCTGAGCCCACTTCGATCGCAGTCATGATTTTTTTGTTTTTCAAGATCTTGTAAATAAACCATGATAATATCATGGAGTCTGAATTAAAGCGGTATCCATTCTTGTGCTGATGTATAAATGTGGTATCACTGAAGATCTTGTCTGAAGTTAATTCTCTGGTCTTAGAGGACTTTTCTGATGATGTCATCCTTCTTAATAGCTCCCTCTCTAATGATCTCGAAGTTGTGGTGGTCTACCTTTACTATTGTTGAAGGAACCTTGGTTATCTGATATTTCTGCTCAAGAGATATTGAATCATCACAGATAAGAACACCGTCGATCTGATCTTCAAAATAATTGAAGACATCAACATAGTTCGTTGCCGGAGCCAATCCTGACGGATTTGCACTGGTGCTGATTATAGGGTGTCCGACAAGGTCTATAAAGGAGTTTACAAAGTCAAAAGGGGAACATCTGATGCCGACAAAATTTGTGCCTCCGGTCAGGAAATCGGGAAGATCGGGTTTACATTCATGCACAATTGTAAGAGGTCCCGGCCAGAAGAATTTTGCAAGTCTCTGGGCAACAGGAAGGAACGTATCGATCAGTTCAAAGAGCATTTCTCTTTTGTTGTTCGATATAAGAACAGACAGAGGTTTGTTATCAGGTGTTCCTTTGATCTTTTTTAATTTCATGACAGGGTCTTTGTCAAAGATTATAGATCCGAGACCATAGACGGTTTCAGTGGGATAAGCTATTACAGAACCATTTCGGATTTTCCATGCAGCTTCTTCGATAGAAAGTATTTCCATATTACAACTCCTTGACTAACTCTTGAATTTTATTGTCTTTTTTGTTTACAGCATCAACCATATCGCTTTTATATTTCTTTAGTTTTTCCATAAGTGAACTGTCTGACACCGAAAGGATCTGAACAGCAAAAAGAGCTGCGTTCTTAGAACCGTCTATTGCCATTGAAGCAACAGGGATTCCTGAGGGCATCTGCACTGTTGCATAGAGAGCATCTACACCGTTAAGAGGCGTTGCGTTGATCGGTATTGCTATAACAGGTTTAGTGGTGTGGGCGGCAACAACCCCGGCAAGATGAGCTGCGGCTCCGGCTCCAACAATAATACAACTGCCTTCAAAAGTTTCTACAAGGTCAACAGTTTTTTCAGGAGTTCTATGAGCAGAGCTTACCCTGACGTCATAAGAAACATCGAAATCATTAAGAATGGAACAACATTTTTTCATGATAGGCCAGTCAGAATCACTTCCCATGAGAATTAGCACTTTGGACATAAGTCTCTCCTTTTACTTTTTCTTATTAATCTTATCTTTGTTAATTTTTTTGTTGTGTAGATCCGTAAGATCATCAACGTATTTTCCAGATCTTTCAATACAGGTCCGGACTTTTTGCAAGTTCTCATAACTATGCAGATTTGCATAGCTTTTAACATTTTTTGAACAACTAACAAAATAATCGATAGCCTCCACGATCAGTTTAGAGATGTCGTCTTTTTTACTTTCATCAGAAGTAACGATATTGGAGCAGTTCTTAATGGTGGAATCAATGTTATCAAGAATAGAAACGATGTAGTCATCATCAACGGCTTTAGCAATGGATAGGCTGGTACTGAGCGACATAAGTCTGTAGGCGAGAGAAAGCTGACCTATTGCGATTGATTGATATTTGGGAACGACAAAATCGTCCTTTTTGTTTTTATTATTCTTATCATCAGAGAACATAGAGAACGAAATAAAAACAATTAATATAAGGATAAAATTCTTCATAAGAAACCTCATTAACAAAACAGCAGATAATAGCAGAGAAAGAGGGCGTTGTCAAAATTGGTAAAAAAGGATAGACCTGTTTTTGTTGAGAATAGTGTAGTCAACTTTATAGTCCGGAGATGAGTTTAATAGCGGCAGATCATCTTTTGTTCTGAAAACAACAAGCCAGCCGCCCTTGTTAATGCATTTAGAAGCGTGTGAAAAAATCTTACTATCTATACGAACTGCACGGGAAATAATAATGTCAAAAGAATGGTCGGACTTAAAAAAATCGTTATGAACAGGAAAAACATTTGAAAAGTTTAGTTTTGAAGACACATACTTAAGAAAAGAGATCTTTTTCCGCGACAGGTCCATTAAATGAAAATCTATGGATGGAAAATACAGAGAAAGGGGAATTCCGGGAAATCCTCCGCCTGTTCCAAGGTCAAGAACGTTTTTAGCTTTGATGAAAGGATCTGAGAACTTAACAGGAAAAAGAGAGTCGGCAAAATGGAGATGGAGAACTTCTTCAGGGTGAGTGATCCTTGAAAGATTGTGAGTTTTGTTCCAGTTTAAAAACTCATTCCAGTAGGAAACGAGATCTTTTGAAAAAGAAAGGGAAGATTCAGTATTAGAAAAAAACCTGTATTCTAAAAGTAAACTTGAGAGTGTTTCACATGAAACATTTGCCGGATTCTTCATTTTTGCAGCCTTTTGATGTGTAAAAGAAGTATCGAAATAGCTGCGGGGGTTATGCCGGGAATAGAGCCAGCATCGGCCAGGTTCGAAGGTTTGATTCTGGAAAGCTTGTCTTTCGCCTCATTTGTGAGACCTGAAATAGAGCTATAGTCAAAATCGGCAGGAACAGAAAAATTTGAAAGATCTGAAAACTTGTCGATCTCAACTTTTTCCCGTTCAATGAAACCGGAATACTTGATCTCAACTTCACAACGATTCCAGATATCTTCAGAAATATCGGTTGAAAAAAAGCTTGTAAGTTTTTCCCGGTTAAAGCCCGGTCTTCTAAGAAGAGTGGCGAGGCTAGTCTTTTTGTTGATCGGTTGCTCACCTATATCTTTCAAAAGGTTGTTGCTGTTGTTGTCCGGGAGAAGAAAGGTGTCTTCAAGCTGACTAACAAGGGTTTCTTTCTGTCCTATCTTTATCATGTGGAAGTTGTAAAACAAGTCGTCAATAAGACCAAGATCAAAAGAGGTCTGGATAAGGCGTTCGGGAGCATTGTTGTCACGGATAGAAAGTCTGAACTCAGCGCGGGAAGTGAACATTCTGTAGGGCTCATCAACCCCGGTAGATGTAATGTCGCTGATCATAACGCCGATATAGGAACTGCTTCTTGAGAGTATAAAATCCGGACTATTACCCTTTGCTGATCTGGCAGCGTTAACTCCGGCAACAAGTCCCTGTCCTGCAGCTTCTTCGTAGCCGCTTGTGCCGTTAACCTGTCCTGCCAGAAACATGCCCGGAATATATTTGCTTTCCATGTTCGGAGACAGATCTCTAGGATCAAAGGCATCGTATTCAATAGCATAGGCCGGTCTTAAAACAGCGGCTTTTTTTAATCCGGGAATGGTTTTTAGAATTTTTTTCTGAACATCAATCGGAAGAGATGTGCTGATTCCGTTTGGATAATATTCTGAACACTCCCAGCTTTCAGGTTCTATAAAGACCTGATGTGTTTCTTTGTCAGAGAATTTTACGACTTTATCTTCAATTGAAGGGCAGTATCTGGGACCAATTCCTTCTATAGATCTATTGTGTCCATAAAGAGGCGACTCGTGCAGATTCTCTTCGATAATTTTTTTAGTCTCCTCTGTTGTCCGGGTTAAATAGCAGGGCTTCTGGTTAAGGAGTATGTCATCATTTTTTGAAGAGAACGGCAGATAGTCTGTTTCGCCAGGCTGTATCTCCATCTTTGAAAAATCAATTGATGAGCCGGAAATACGAACAGGTGTGCCTGTTTTCAATCTTATTTTACTGTGACCGTTTTTTTCGAGCACTTCACTTAAAGATAAACTTGAAGGTTCAGAAAGTCTGCCGCTTGAAAAACTTTCTTTTCCGATATAGACCATTCCGTTTAAAAACGTTCCGGCTGTCAGTACAAAAGTTTTACATTTTACAGTAGAGCCGTCGTTACATTTTAATACGAACATTCCATCTTTATCTTTAAAAAAAGTTTTAACTTCGGCCTGAACAACATCAAGGTTTTTCTGTTTTTTTAAAAATTCTATAATGAAATTTTTATAAAGATTTTTATCGCATTGTGCTCGTAAAGCATGAACAGCGGGTCCTTTTCTTTTGTTTAATACCCGATACTGAATAGCAGAGAAATCTGCAGCCAGCGGCATCACTCCTCCGAGAATATCCAGCTCTCTGACTATCTGACCTTTTGCCTGTCCACCTATAGACGGGTTACACGACATTTCTCCGATTCTGTCAATATTGATCGAAAAAAGAACAGTGGAGCAACCTAATTTTGAAGAAGCATAGCTTGCCTCGATCCCGGCGTGTCCTCCACCTATTACAGCAACGTCATATTTTATCATTTTGACCTCAAAAAATCGGCCTCCAAATTTTGCCTGTGATGCACAAACAGCGTTTAGGCCTATCAATGACCTTTATATAGCATATTTTTCATTTAAAGCAAAATATGGGCTTCTGGCGGCGTGTGGCAGATAAGCTGAAAAAGCGTGTTATTTGCCCAGACAGAAAGAGCCGAAAATTTTGTCGTAAACATCAATGGAGGAAATGTCACCAGATAAACTCCTGATGTTGAAAAAAATGTTTTTTATCTGATAATTTATTAATTCTATCTGGTCAGTTTTAAGAATATCCGAAAGATGTTTTAAGGATTCAATGGTTGAAGCTGCTGTTTCAAGTTGCCAGTCACTGAAAAAGATCGTATCGTTAATATCAGGTTTTTTCTGTAGGATAAGATCTTCAATTGTGACAAAAAGATCGTCAATGCCGTCACCTGAAACACAGCTGATCTTTGCCGCTTTTTTTAAAAGAGGGTGATCCATGGTAGAAATATCACACTTGTTTTGTATAAGAATCCTAGGCTTCATAAGGGTTTCATGTAATAATTGGATGTCAGCGTCGTCCAACTCTTTTGAAGAATCAAACAAAATGAGAAGTAAATCTGCGACAGCAATTAGGTTTCGTGCTTTTGATATTCCTGTTTTTTCAATTTCAGAATCGGGATCCCGAAGACCTGCTGTATCAATAAGTTTAACGGGAAACCTTTTTATGTACACGGTTTCGGTTAAATAATCCCGGGTTGTTCCTTCTTCTTTAGATATTATAGCTCGGTCCTGTCTAAGAAGAATGTTAAATAGAGATGATTTTCCAACATTCGGTTTTCCAAGGATAAGGACTTTAAAATCAAGAAAGTCCCGAAAACGGATAGTGTCATCTACAATGGTTTTAAGATAGTTAACGAGTTCCTTACAGTCATCCCTAAGGTCAGAAACAGGAAGGTTTTCCTCAATCTGGTCAGGAAAATCAATAATTGCTGTTGTAAGAGTGTAGTATTTTTCCCATATCTTCACGAGATCATTAAGTTTTGAAAGAGCTCTCATTTCAAAAGAAGCCTTTCTGGAAAGTTCGGTGCAGACTGGATTGGAAGAGGTAATAAGGGTGTTGAGAGAAAAAGCTTTCTGAACATCCATTTTACCATTAAGAACGGCTCTGAACGTAAACTCACCTCTGAGAGCAGGTCTGGCTCCATAAGAAACAGCAAGATCAATGATGTCTCTGGCATTATTAAGTGAGCCGTGTACATGAAGCTCCACAACATTTTCTCCAGTAAAGCTGTTGGGGCCGAAAAAAGGAAGAACTATAGCTTTATCAAGGATGTCGGAATCATTATTTAAAACACTGCAGAGCTTGGCTTTCATGTGAATAAAATCAGAAAAACCTGTCAGGTAAGATGCAATTTTAAAGGAATCGGCACCGCTTATACGGATTACACCTATAGTGCTTCCGGGAGAAGTTGCAAGGGCAACAATAGTGTTGTCAAGTCTATCATGATACATCGATTATTTAGAGCATACAGGATATTTAAGAATGTCTGCGGGAACTTCGGGATTTTCCTCGTCAAGTCCGGGAACCTCGGACGGATGGTAGAAGTCAATGTTGTTTGCCACGATCTCAATACTGCCGCCTTCATAAAGATCAAGGTTTTCCGGCTCTACGTCGGTAATGAAAACAGACCCGGTATAGCCTATGCCCATAATACATTCCGATCCGTTCTGACTGTCAATGAGTCTAAACCTTACAAGTTTAAAGATCCCGTTATCAATAAAGTCAATTGTCTGAAAAGTGTTTATTCTGTATTCTGCGCCTTTTTCAATGCCGCCGGGAGCGAATTCGACCTCAAGTCTGGGGTAGCCTATGGCTCCGGAAACAACGTAGTTCTGTCTGACAAAAAGCTGTCTTTTAATTCCACCCAGAGACCCCTGATAGTCTGCTGTTTCAGAGTACGAGACAATATCACCCATGCCGAATTCAGGCAGGTAAGTTTTATTATCTCCGTATATACCGTTAAATGCGGCATAGGGGACGGAGCCTTTCTCAAAATATGCAGGATCGCCTGATTTAGCGCTGTCCATAATAAAGTTGGTCTTAAAATGAAGGTTTATTACTCCCCAGGCATCACTTTCGATCTCACATTGCTGCATGTCGTAGAACTGACAGTTAAAGGCACAGGTGACGAGTCCGTCATTGTTGAGACTTGGATTAAGGTCATCGCAGATTATCGGAGTGGTTCCGTCACATCTTTCGTTGTAATCCACAACACCGTTTCCGCATTCGGGAATTTCACCTCCCTCGTCTGAAACCTCGTTATCTGCTGTTGTTCCGTTCTCGTCAGGTGTTTCAGAATTGTCCTGAGCTGTTATTGTGTCCTCATCTGCTGTTGTGGCACCTTCATCCTCATCATCTTTCACAGCATTGGCATAATCCCAGTCGGGAACATCGGACAGATCTTCCTTCAGCTCATCAGATGTGCATGAAACAAAAAAAATAAGAAGAAAAACTGCAAAAACTGTTCTAATCATACTCAACTCCATAAAAAGACCATCTTCCAAGTCGATAGTTCTGTGTCACATTTTAGCAATAATTATTATAGATAGCAATAACTTAGAGTTCATTTGAAGCTAGAGTTCACTCGCCGGAAAAATAAAGATCGACGAGTTTCTCTGACAAACCTAAGTAATTACAAGGCGTTAGCTTTTTCATTCTCTCTTTTTCGTTATCCGGGACTTTTTCAAGAGAATCAATGAAATTTATAAGTATTTCCGGGGTTATTTTCCGGCCTCTGGTTAGTTCTTTCAGCTTTTCATACGGATTTTCTTCACCGTACATTCTCATTGCTGTCTGAATTGGTTCCGCGAGAAGTTCAGGATTGTTAAGCAGGTCCTGTTTGATAGTTTCCTCGTTCAGTTCGAGCTTGTTTAAGCCTTTGATGCAGCTTTTCAGTCCGATAAGGTAGTATCCGAGAATGGATCCGGAGTTTCTTAGAACTGTCGAATCTGTGAGATCACGCTGAAACCTTGAGTTCAGGAGCTTTACACTAAGGTGTTCCATCATTGAGATGCCTATTCCCAGATTTCCTTCACTGTTCTCGAAATCTATCGGATTTACTTTATGCGGCATAGTGGAAGAACCGACCTCTCCTTTTTTTGTCTTCTGTCTGAAATAGTTGATCGATATGTATCCCCAGATGTCTCTATCAAAGTCGATAACAGTAGAGCTGAGCCTGATAAGTATTTGATAAAATTCAGAAATATAATGATAGTTGTTGATCTGTGTAGTCCAGGGGAGCTGTTTTAATGAAAGTTTTTCATTTAAAAACATCTCTGTTTTTTTATCCCATTCAATCTCCGGTTTAACGAAACTGTGTGCACTGTAATTTCCCGTTGCGCCATTTATTTTTGCTTCAACTTCCAGTTCGTTGAGTTTCTTTATTTCTCTTTTTATTCTTCCGGCATAGTTTATAAGTTCCTTGCCTACGGTTGTGGGAGTGGCGGGCTGTCCGTGAGTTCTCGACATCATTGGAACAGATCGGTATTTTTTACCGAGTTCCTCGATAGTTTTAAGAAGCTCTCCGGAAAGATCTGTCGCGATCTTCTTTCCTTTACTGATCATCAGAGCATAGGATGTGTTGTTTATGTCCTCGGAAGTACAGCAGAAATGGACCCACTCCTTAATTCTGCCAAGGCCGCGTTTTTCAAGTTCGTCCTTGATGTAGTATTCAACAGCCTTAACATCGTGATTAGTTGTCTTTTCGATCTGTTTTACAAGAGCTCCGCTTTCTCTGTTAAAGCCTGAACCGATGCTGTCGACGGATTCAGTCTCATTCGCTGTCAGAGGCGAGAATTCAAGGTCGTTAAGGATGAATTTCAGCCATTCGATCTCAATATGAACACGGTGTCTGATAAGTCCATACTCTGAAAAAATATCTCTCAGCTCCTCTACATGACGGGAATATCTCCCGTCCAGAACTGATATTGAGTTTAATGCGTTCAAGTCATTCTCCATCAAATATTTACAGGGGAGCATACCTAATTTCATGATTAAAATCCACAGATGTTACTAAAAATTTGAAAAAATCGAGATATCTGCATAGTATTTGAGAGCGCGTCTGTTGAATTTGAGAAACTGTACTGGAAAAGTGAAACATGGTTTTTGTTAACAGAGTTGTAAAAGAAATAAACTGCAAAATAGTTTATTACGGTTCAGGACTATCCGGAAAGACAACTAACATTGAATACATTTATTCAAATATAGACCCGACCAACAGAGGAAAACTCTTTTCGGTCAACACTACAACGGAAAGAACGCTCTTTTTTGATTTTCTTCCAGTTAATATCGGAAAGATCAAGGGAATGGACCTTAGAGTTCATCTTTATTCCGTTGCCGGACAGGTGTTCTACGATGCTTCAAGGAGACTGATACTTAAGGGTTGTGACGGGATAATCTTTGTTGTTGATTCTCAAAAAGAAAGAATGGATGCAAATATAGAAAGTTTTAACAATCTCAAAAAAAACCTTCTGATGAACTCTATAATAATGGAAAAGGTGCCTCTGGTCATTCAATACAACAAGGTCGATCTGCCGAACGCAATGCCTGTAGAGGAAATGAGCAGGATCTTTAATCCTGACGGGAAGCATACGGAGTTCAAAGCCAGCGCGATAAAGGGAACAAAGGTTTTTGAAACCTTTAAAACTGTTATCGGAATGGTAATGAAAAACGCAAAGATATAGGCGGAAAGGTTATTCTTCGTCCGGAAAGATCTCATCTTTATCATCAACATCAAGACCAAGAGCTTCGATGATCTTTCTCTTGGTTGCGAGTCTGCAGTCAAAACCTTTTTCTATTCTGTCGATCGTAACAAGTGAGATCCCGGCATCTCTTGCAAGCTCGGTCTTACTTATCAGATGTTCTTTCCGATACTGTTTAAGCTTACTTTTTGTAGCCTTTTCCGACATCTCAACTCCTCGTTAAAATTCGATTAAAATTCTAATTGCAATTTACCCTTTGTCAAGAGAATCGGATTAAAAATGATTATCCACCATTTCTTCAGGACTTAGGCTTTTTCTGATGTAGACAGGCTCGTTATTTTTAATTGCAATTTCTGCAGGCAGAGGTCTTCCGTTGTAATTAGAGCTCATTACAAAACCGTAAGCTCCGGCATCTTTAAAAACGACAACATCGCCTTCTTTAAGCTCCGGCAGCATGATGTTTCTTGAGAAAATATCGGAATTTTCACAGATCCTTCCGCAGACGTCGGTGCTTTTCAGCTCTCTTTTTTCTGTGAAAGGAGTTTCGATACGGTGACTGGCGCTATAGAGAGCCGGCCTTAAAAGAGAGTTCATTCCGGCATCGACCCCCAGATAGTTTCTGTAACTGGATTTTTTTCCGGTAACTTTTGAGACCAGTATTCCTGCGTTTCCCGTAATGAACCTGCCGGGTTCCAGTCTCAGAACAGGTGTTCCAAATCCGAACTTGCGGTTGGCTTCGATAAATTTTTCTGTTACCAGTTTGGCGGTTTCGTCCAGGTCGATCTCGTTTTCATTATCACTGTAGGGTATTCCGAATCCACCACCGATATCTACGTATTCAGGTGTTATCCCAAGTTTGTTGAAGACCTTGCCCGCAATGAGCATAAGTTTGTCTGTTATTTCAGCGAAATACCATGGCTCAAGGTTGTTCGATCCGGTCATCATGTGGATCCCGAAACGCTTTACGCCCTCATTTAAAGCTAATCTGTAAGCTTCTTCTGCAGATTCGTAGGGAACGCCGAATTTTGCATCGACTCCGCCGGTAACAACTCCTTCAAAGCCGCCTTTTCCTATTCCCGGATTGATCCGAAACGATACGATCTCCGGGATGCAGACCTTTTTAAGTCTTTCAAAAGACAGAACGTCATCCAGATTTATAAGTCCGGCTTTTTTTGTGGCATAATCGAGGTCTTCCGGACTTTCATAGTTGCCGGTATACATGATCCTGTCTTTAGAAAAACCGCATTTTTCGCTTAGCAGAAGCTCAAAAGGGCTTGAACAGTCAACTTTGAGACCGGTCTTTTCAACTTCCCTGATAACTGCAGGGCAGCTGTTGGCCTTTACGGCGAAATGAACCTCGGTCTCAGGGTAGTATTTTCTAAAAGCTTCGAGTATTCTGATACAGTTTTCCCTGATCTTATCCAGATCATAGATATAGACAGGTGTTCCAGCTTTTTCCATTGCAGATCTGATAGTTTCATTAGTTATCATCAGCTATCTCCCTTTTCAAAAAATTCAAAGTGAAGGTTTTTTACAGCGTCCTCCATACTTTTCTGTTCAACAATAATGCTGAGGTTAACCTCCGATGCTCCCATATTGACCATTAGGACATTAATGTTGCCTATTGCGAAAAAACATCTGGCGGCAATTCCCGAGGTAAATTTAAGTCCTTCTCCGACAAGACTGATTATTGCAACATCTTCTGTGACCTCAACATCCGAGAACTCGGAGAGATCCTGGATGATGTTGTCAATTTCTGAGTTTTTTTCAATAGTTACGCTGATGTTGATCTCGGATGTCGTTATCAGGTCAACAGGGGTTCTGTATCTGGTGAAAACATCAAAGACCCTGCTTAGGAATCCGTATGCTCCGAGCATTTTTTCCGAACAGATGTTGATGACGGTGACATTTTTCTGAAAGGCGACCGCCTTAACTTCGTTTTTTGTTCCTGAATCCTTTCTAATTACGGTGCCCTCGAATTGCGGCTCGCTGGTCTTTCTGATGTAAACAGGTATTTCAGCCATTATTGCAGGGCGGATCGTTTTAGGGTGAAGCACTTTTGCTCCGAAATAAGCAAGCTCGGAAGCTTCAACATAGCTCAGAGACCGGATTTTCTTTGCTGTGGAAATAATCCGGGGATCTGTTGTCATTATACCGTCAACTTCTTTCCAGATCTCAAGTTTTTCAGCTTCAAGACAGACTGCCGCAACAGAAGCCGTATAGTCACTGCCGCCTCTGCCGAGAGTTGTGATAGAATTTTTCCGATCACTTCCTGTAAAGCCGGCGCAGACGACACAGTCATTCACAGAAAATAGCGGTGAAACAAATTCGTCGAACTTTTTTCTGGTCAGCTCTATGTCCACAACTGCACAGTTATGATCACTGTTTGTTTTAATTATCTTTGCCGAATCTGCAAAAGAAGCTTTTACTCCGGATGAATTAAGATGATCTGTGAGAACGAAGCTGCTTATCTTTTCTCCGTAACTTAAAATGGTGTCGACTGATCTTGGTGAAGTTTCTCCCAGCAGTGATAAAGCAGGGACAAGCTGTCGGAGTTCAGATATCTTTTCTTTAATAAAGTTCTCAGAGTTGGTGCAGCCTAGGTCTGAGACGATCTTCAAGCAGAGTTTTTCAACTTTATCAACAGACAGTACAGCTTGTTCGTGATAGTCTTCCTTCAGAGCCTTGACTAGTTCAGTTAAAAGGTCTGTAACTCCGTAAAAAGCTGAAACTACAACAAATTTTTTCTCTTTTTCCAAAGAGATAATTTCAGCTACACTTTTTATTGCGGAAGCGTCCCTGAGAGAGATGCCCCCAAACTTCAAAACTTTCATTTTTTCTCCGGGATCTCCGAGTTTTTAAGGATTGATTTTGCAAGAATTGAAAGCATCGTTGCTTCTTTTGTGTTTATTGTAGGAACACTGTTGTTCCAGAAAAACCTGACACAGGTTTCAGCTTCGGTGGAAATATCAATAAAGTTGATCTCTTCCTTTTCGCCTTTGTTCAGAGTGACCTGTCCCTTTTCATCAATGATCTGGTAGCCTTTTATCGGCAAAAGATCAAAAAGGTCGTCAGCATTGATCTTTTCTGAAACTTTTTCGAGGATCAGATCTTCAAGCTGCACCTCAAGCCGGTTCTTTTTCTTGGTTCTGAAGCGGCTGTAGAACATTTCCATGTAGCCGAGCTTTGTGATGAGAACAAAAACGACGATCGAAAAAACGGTAATGATCAGAAACGCCTGAAGATCCTTGTTAAATATCAGAAGCATGGAAAGAGCTGTAAAAACAACGGAAATTCCGTAAAGGACCAGGACGACCTTTCTCTGATTCCAGCCTTTTGAGAGAAGTATGTGATGGATGTGCTGCCTGTCAGCGACAAAGATCGACTGATTCCTTAAAAATCTTCTGACAAAGGCAAGTGTTGTGTCAAGAATGGGAAGGCCCATTGCAATAACGGGAATAAGAAGAGAGACGATAGTGTGGCCCTTTGACTGGTTTTTCAGTGAAAGCACGGCGAGAATATATCCGATGAACATTGATCCTGCATCGCCCATGAATATTTTCGCAGGATTGAAATTAAAGATAAGAAAACCTACAACAGCGCCGGCCAATGCCGCTGAAACAAGTGCAACGAACATGTAGTCGTTAGCAATGGAAAGAGTCATTATTGTGATGCATGCAAAGAAACTGATCCCGGAAGAAAGTCCGTCCATCCCGTCAATAAGGTTGAAGGCATTGATGATCCCGACGATCCATAAGATAGTGAAGAAAAAACCGAACCATCCAAGCTGAACAACACCCCAGGGCATTGATACGGCTGTAATCGCAAAACCGTTTAGCCAGGCTGCTATGGCCAGAGCAAGCTGAAATGCGAGCTTCCACTTTGCTCCGACGCCTTTAATGTCATCAAGAAGTCCCAGCATACTTATCAAGAGTCCGCCTACAATAATTACAAAAATATTGGAGTTTGAGCCAAAAAGGACATGTGAAACAGAGTTGTTGTAAAAATACAGGAGAAACAGCGGAAACAATGTTCCAAGGGCTATTCCTATGCCGCCTATCCTCGGAATGGCTCCTCTATGGATCTTTCTGCGGTTGACCTGGTCGACAAATCCGTGTTTTTTCCCGAAATCTATGAGAAAAGGTGTTACCGAAACTACAAAAAGAAACGATACAATAAAAGATGTTAAATAGGTTTTCATCTGCGGACACCCGTGTTAAATATCTGTTTCAGATACTACATGTTTTAACCGTAAAATCAAATATTAGGTATACATACATAATAATTGACCCGAACGCCTCAAAACGTTAAAATAGGAATGCACTGTTCAGGAGGAAGTGATGGAGGAACATAAGAAAAGAACGGATAAGCTTGATTTTGTCGGGGCCTTTGATCAGGGGTGGGTTCAGTATAGAGCAAACTTTCTGCAGCTTCTGCCTTTCGGTCTGGCGGCATCTATCCCCCCGCTTTTTTTTCTGGGATCGATCTCGTTCGGTGTCGGTGCGACGATCCTTTTTGAAGGTTTTCTGCTACTTCTTTTGTCAGAGAAGGTGATGAACGTAACAACTGGAATAAAGACCCGATATACGGTCTATTCCGTTTTTAATCATTTGAAGAACGGGGTTCTTCTTTCTCTGTTTCTTTTTCCTCTGCTGGTAGTAGGTTTCGTGATCCTTATTCTGCCCTCCGTCCTTTTATTCAGTCTGTTCATGTTCTCCTTTTTTATGATCGTTGTGAAAGAGAAATTTGCGATCGATGCCTGCATGGAAAGTCTGAGACTGGGTTTCGGATATAGACTTCACTTTTTTCTGTTTGCTCTGATATTCTATAGCGTCATTATGATGATCTATATTGTGTCAGAGGGTTTTCCTGTTCTTTTTATTCCTCTGTGCGGAGTAGCGCTGCCGTACTTTTTTGTTGTAATTTTCGAATTTTTTGAACAGCTGGAGAAAAAGTAATGTTTGAAGCAGAGTTGCTGGCTTATAAGCTGATAAATAAAAACAGAAAGAAAAAGATCTGTGACATAGAGATAGCTCCTTTATTCGGAGATGCGTCAGGAAGACAGTATTTCAGGGTTGGGTACGGCAAAGAAACGGCAATACTGATGAAAGTTGCCGATGTAAAGCCCGGAGAGTTCGGCAGAGGAGACTCTTTCAATGACTTTGAGATCCTGAACAGAATGCTAAAAGACAGCGGTCTTAATGTTCCTGAAATACTTGCAGTAGACAAAGAGAACAAGGTGATGCTTCTTGAGGATCTCGGTGATGTGACAATGTTTGAAATGATAAAGTCCGATCAGTCAAAGATGCTGAGCTATGTAAAGTCTGCCGTTGAACTTCTGGCAGTAATGCAGATCGCGATGGATGAAAGAACCTCTTTTGATACTCCTGCAGACAGAAGAACTTTTTCAAAAAAACTTTTTATGGATGAATTCTACCATTTTTACGAATATATGATCGAAAAGATCAACTATAAAAGATCTTTCAAAGGATTGTGGGGAAAGCTTGAAAAAGATTTCAAAAAGATCTCCGGAGAGCTGAGCAGACTTCCCTATGTTTTTTCCCACAGGGACTTTCAGTCTAAAAACATAATGATAAAGAACAATAAGCCGTATCTGATCGATTTTCAGGATGCTCTGATGGCTCCGGCCGTTTATGATCTGGTTGCTCTTTTAAGAGATTCCTATATAATTCTTAAGGAAAGTGAGATTGACATGCTTTTGGCTCATTTCTGGTCAATAAACCATGTGACAAGAGAACTTTTTGCGGATTTTGAATCCTTTGAGAGGGCATTTCACTTGCAGGCGCTTCAGAGAAAAATGAAAGATAGCGGCAGATTCATCTATCTTCATCAGGTAAAGGGAAAAGAGTGGTTTCTACCCTATGTCGTTCCCACTCTCGGTCATGTCAGGAACACTCTTGTAAAGCTTGAAATGGAAAAACTTGCCGGAAAACTTTCTCCTTTTATTAGTGAACTGCAGATCGGAGGAAAAAAATGAAGGCACTTATCCTGGCTGCAGGTCTCGGGACAAGAATGGCCCCGATCACGGAAAATATTCCTAAACCGCTCATACCGGTTCTTAACAGATATGTGATCGAGTACAACATAAACTTTCTGAAGCATTTCGGCATAAAAGAAATATTTATTAACCTGTATCATAACGGTGATAAGATCGTAAATGCGATCGGAAGCGGGAAAAAATACGGTGTAAAAATAAAATATCTGAAAGAAAAGGAGATCCTTGGAACAGGCGGTGCGATCGGTACGATGAGAAACTATGTTGACGAACCTTTTGTTGTCATGAACTCCGATACGATCTTTGATTTTGATCTGGAAAGCATGATAGATAGCCACTATAGCTCCGGAGCTATGGTAACCCTGGGCGTTATCCATTCAGACCCGAGGGACTCAAGAGCTGTGGTTACCGTTAATGAGGGCGGCAGAGTGACAAGAATGATCGATTCATCAATAAATGAGACCGTGCCGGAAGGAAACGCAATATTCACAGGTCTTCATATTATTGATCCGTCCCTTCTGGAGTATATTCCGGAAAATATTTTTCTTTCGATAACCAGCTATGTATATAGGAGAATGATCGAGGAAAAAGAACTGATTAATGCAGTTTTTATTGACGGACACTGGTGGGATATGGGAACTCCGGACGACTATCTTAACTGTACTTTCGAGCTTCTGAAAAGCCTGCCGCTAAAATATTTTGATCCTTTTGAAAAATATTCTTTAAAGCCCGACAATTTAAGCGGAGAAGGAGTAGTGGTGCTTGGAAAGAACGTTAAAGTTCCGACAGTTCCTCTGAATCCTCCGCTGGTTATCGGAGATAATGCGGACCTTGAAAATGTAAAGGAGGCTGGACCGAACCTTGTTATCGGAGACAAGGTTAAATTAACGGAAACATCCGAGGCAGTGAATACTGTCTATTTAAAAGGGGCAGGCGGGGAAAAGGTTCTTTTCGGAAAGAAAGGGAAGATCTTTTATTAATTGTTAAAAGGGGGTTCAGATGGATCATAAGACAGCACGCTTTGACGGTAACTGTGAAAAACTGTCAGATAAAAGTGTTATAGCGATGGTTCTTGACGGGGCCCTTACAAGAAATAAGAATTTTGAGTTCTTTAAAACAAAGCGAGGTCAGGAACTTTTTAGAAAGGCCAGAATAATTAAAGGTTTTATTCAGGACCTTGACAAGGGAGCGACGATCATTGACGAAAACAGAGAAAAAGAAAGCATACTTATTACTATAGAAAACGACGAAGAAAAATACAAAAGAACTGTATTTATGGACGAAATCATGTATTCTGTGTTCAGAAACAAAAAATGAAGATTAGGCAGTTCTTTTTATTTTACAAATGGAGGAAGTAGATGACTGGCGACAAAAAAGTTGTTTTGGAAAATGTTATCAGGAACATTGAAAAACAGTACGGAAAAGGGTCAATAATGATCCTTGGAGACGAGAACACAGTAGATATTGAAGTTATTCCGACAGGTTCACTAAGCCTTGATACGGCAATGGGCATAGGCGGATATCCCAGGGGCAGGATCGTTGAGATCTATGGCCCGGAAGCATCCGGAAAGACAACTTTAGCTCTTCATGCAATTGCTGAAGCTCAGAAAAAAGGCGGCGCAGCGGCCTTTATAGATGTCGAGCATGCTTTTGATATCAGTTATGCCAAGAGACTCGGGATTCAGGTTGACTCTCTTATCGTTTCTCAGCCTGACTATGCCGAACAGGCACTTGAGATCGCGGAAACTCTGGTAAGAAGCAACGCTGTGGATATTGTTGTTGTTGACTCTGTTGCAGCACTTGTTCCCAGAAGTGAGATAGAGGGTGAAATGGGAGACAGTCACATGGGTGTTCAGGCCAGACTTATGTCCCAGGCTCTTAGAAAACTCACAGCCGCAGTCAGTAAATCCAAAACATGCCTGATCTTTATCAACCAGCTTAGAAGTAAGATCGGAGTAATGTTCGGAAATCCAGAAACAACAACCGGCGGAAATGCATTGAAGTTCTATGCTTCAATGAGAATGGATATAAGAAGGATAGCAAGCATAAAGGAAAAGGATGAGGTTATCGGGAATCAGGTTCGTGTAAAGATACAGAAAAACAAGATGTTCCCTCCTTTCAGAGAGGTTATTTTCGACATAATTTATGGAAAGGGGATAGACCGTCTCTCGGATATGGTAAATCTGGCGGAAAAGGATGGTTTTGTTAGTAAGAGTGGAAGCTGGTACAGCTATGGCGAGACACGGCTTGGACAGGGAATTGGAAATGCGGTTAAGACTATAAAGGAAGATCCTGAATTGATCAAAGAAATTGTTAACAAGATCAGGGAAAAACACAATCTGAAAAAGGATGTCTCGGTAGAAAAAACAGAATCTGAAAAAAAGAAAGAAAAAAAGTAGTCAGGAGAAATTTTTATGAGCGAGCAAGGCGGATCCTTAAATGAACTTCTTCAAATGGCCTCAAAGGTAGGTGCTTCTGATATACATCTGAAAACCTATACCTGTCCTGTTTTGAGGATTAATGGAATGCTCAATAAAATTGAGGAGTTCGGCGTTCTGAAGCCAGAGCGTATAAACCCAATGATAGCTGCCATTCTGAGCGAAGAGCAGAGGAAAACACTTAAGAGCGAGAACGAGGTCGACCTTTCATACAGTGTTTCCGGAGTCGGCCGTTTCAGGGTCAATGTTTTCAGACAGAGGTCGAGTCTCGGCGTAGTTTTCAGAACCATTCCTTTCTCTGTAAAAAGTCTCGAGGAGCTAACACTTCCTCCTGTTATAAAGAAGATCGCTAACTTTAAAAGGGGTCTCGTCCTTGTTACAGGGACGACAGGTAGCGGAAAATCTACAACAATGGCCTCAATGATCGATTACATTAATTCTAACCATTCCAGAAACATTATTACTATTGAAGATCCGATCGAATTTCTTATCCGTGACAAAAAGAGCATAATAAGTCAGAGAGAGGTCGGAATTGATACAGGATCTTTTTCCAAAGCACTTAGAGGCTCTCTGAGACAGGATCCTGATGTCATAATGGTTGGAGAGATGAGAGACCTTGAAACCATAGAGATAGCTCTTACAGCGGCCGAAACAGGGCATCTTGTTATCAGTACGCTCCACACACTGAATGCTGCTGAGACAATTAACAGAATAATCTCTGTTTTTCCTCCGCACAATCAGTCGCAGATCCGTCAGCAGCTTGCAAGTGTTTTTGCGGCGGCCATAAGTCAGAGGCTGATCAAGAAAAAGGATAACCGCTCAAGAGTTCCGGCGATCGAAGTTCTTATAGCATCTCAGCTTGTTAAGGAAATTATACTGGATGAAAAGCGTTTTAAAGAGATTCCCGATGTAATTCAGAAGGGTTTTCAGACCTATGGTATGCAGACTTTCGATCAGTCGATCTTTCAGCTGTTTCAGGATGGCCATATTTCAGAAAAAGGCGCCCTTGACAATGCAACCAGTCCGGACGATCTTGCTCTTAGAATGCAGGGCGTAAGTATTTCCGGAGATGGAGACTGGGGCTCATTTGACAAGACCAGCAGCCAGTACGAACCTACAGATTTCGACTATGACCCCGACGAAAACTAACGATCTTATAAAGTTTGCTTTAAAACTTCTTTCTGTTCGGGATTACTTTTCATGTGAGATCGCTCAGAAGCTTGAGAAAAAGGATGCAGAAAAACCTGACATAGATCTTGTGGTTCAATATCTAAATAAATACAAGTATTTAAATGATAGCGAAACATTGAGGAAGTATGCCGACGAAGTGTTCAGAAAAAACAGAGGAATAAACTATCTTAAAAAAAAGTTATACGAAAAAGGTTGTAAAACCCTGTTCTCAGATGCTGTTTTTTCTAAAGTTTATACAAAAGAAATGGAGAGAAATGCTGCCAAAAAATTAGCTGAGTCAATGTCAGGACATCCGGTCGAAAAGATCGTTGGCAGACTGAAGTCCAGAGGTTTCAGTACAGACGTTATCTATGAAGTTTACGAAGGATTAAAACAGACATGAACATTGAAGTTTTATACGAAGATAACCATTTGATTTCAGTGGTGAAAGCTCGAGGTGTTCCTGTTCAGGAAGATGCATCGAAAGATAATGATCTGTTGTCTCTGATAAAGAAATACCTGAAGGATAAATACAACAAGCCCGGCAAGGTTTTTATTGGAATGGTGCATAGACTAGACCGACCGGTCGGTGGTGTCATGGTCTTTGCTAAAACTTCAAAAGCAGCTTCAAGGCTGAGCGATCAGATCAGGAAAGGTCTCTGGAAAAAGACCTATGTGGCTGTTGTTGACGGAGTGCCTGAAAAAGCAGAAGGCAGGTTGCAGGACCATCTACTGAAAGATAACAGCAGGAACATTTCGGCAGTTGTAGAAAAAGCTACTCCCGGGGCAAAAAAAGCGCTGTTAAATTATAGTGTTATAAAATCTTTTGGGAAAAGAGCAATGCTGAAAATTGATCTTGAGACCGGCAGAAGTCATCAGATAAGAGTTCAGCTTTCAAGTCGCACAATGCCCATAGTGAACGACCATAAATACAATCCTGATTTTGAAAGAGGAAAAGATATCGCATTATGGTCATTGGAGCTGGAGATAATTCATCCGATTACAAAGGAAAAAATAGTTTTTCATAAAGATTTTCCGGAAGAGTTCAATGACCTTCTTAAAAGTTGAATTGTTAAGAAAATTAACATAACATTAACAAAAAACCCGTTGTTCTGTCAGAAATGTTAAATAAAATTAAACGGGTTCATTAATTTTTGTTAGGAGAAAACGATGATAGACAAAAAGATCCTTCTTGTTGATGACGAAGAGGATATTCTCAATCTTGTGAAGTATAATCTGGAAAGAGAAGGCTACAAGGTTGAAGCGGTTATGACGGGAGAGCAGGCTGTAAGAAATGCCAGGGAAAATATACCGGACCTTATTCTTCTTGATCTCATGCTTCCCGGGATGGACGGTCTTGATGTGTGCAGGATCCTTAAAAATGATAAAGGTACCGGCAAAATTCCCATAGTTATGCTTACGGCAAAGGGCGAGGACAGTGATATTGTGACTGGCCTGGAGCTTGGAGCAGATGATTACATCACAAAACCTTTCAGTCCTAGAATTCTTGTTGCAAGAGTGAAAGCCGTTCTTAGAAGAGAGGGCAGAACAGAAGAAGGAAAAAGTCCGCTTCTTAAGATCGGGGATCTTGAGATAGATTCCGCGAGACACAGGGTTTCGGTCAACGGAGAGAGAACAGACCTTACGGCTACGGAGTTCGATATTCTTCTTTACCTTGCACGCCGACCCGGTTGGGTTTTTACTAGATCTCAGATAATCAACGGTGTCAAGGGAGACGACTACCCGGTAACGGATAGATCTGTCGATGTTCAAATTCTTAACCTTCGGAAAAAACTCGGAAATGCCGGCGATTACGTTGAAACGGTAAGAGGTGTCGGGTACAGGTTTAAGGAGCTGTAAATTGAAGTTGAGATTAAAATGGAAACTCTTTTTTACTTATGTTTTACTGGCCGTTCTTTCCGTTCTTATTGTTTCCTTCTTTCTTTTTGATGCGGTTACTAACTTTCATATTGAGCAGTCAAAAAAGGAACTTAGATCGACAGCAGTTCTTCTTGAGGAGCTTTATTCGGGAAATTCCATCAAAAAGGATTTCTCTCCGGATGTTATGTTCAAGCACATGGGCCCGAGAACAGGAAAAAGAATGACCTTGATCGCTGAAGACGGGAAAGTTCTTGCTGATTCGGAAAAAGACATCAAAGTGATGGAAAATCATAGAGACAGACCGGAGATAATTGAATCTAAAGAAAAGGGGATAGGCACATCTATAAGATATTCCAGCACGTTAAAAAAGAATATGCTTTATGTTGCAATTCCTTTTATCAGTAACGATGGAAAAAGGTCCACGATAAGAACATCAATTCCTCTGATAACAGTAACAGAAACAATGAAACCTGTTCTAACAAAATTTATGATAGCCAGTCTTTTTGCGGTTCTTATCGCGGCGTTCTTTTCCTTAATAATTTCATGGGTTATTAGTCGTCCGATAGGCAATATTCAGAGAGTTGTTGAAGATTTTTCTGACGGAAAATTTGATACAAAAATAGAATCGTCTAATACGCTTGAGTTTGCAAAGCTTGCCGAGAACATGAATCTCATGGCTGTTGAGCTCAAGAACAGGATCGATACCATCACAATGCAGAGGAATGAGCTAGCAAGGCTTGAGAACATCAGAAAAGAGTTCGTAGCAAATGTGAGTCATGAGCTCAGGACACCTATTACAAGCATAAAAGGCTATATCGAAACTCTGACGGACGGAGCGATCGAAGACAGAGAAAATGCTGTTAAATTTCTTGACATCATTTCAAGACAGACAGATAGATTAAACAGTATTATCGAGGACTTGCTCTGTCTTTCGAGAATAGAGAAAGACAACGAAACCGATGGCGTTGATGCCAAAGTCGTTCCTGTTGACCCTGTTCTTTACGCTGCTGTTTCCATCTGTTCTTCCAATGCTGAAAAAAAGGGAATGGAAGTTACGATCGAATGTGATCCAGGACTTCGGGCTTTAATGAATCCGAGCCTTATTGAGCAGGCGGTTGTCAATCTGCTTGACAACTCCATCAAATACAGCGAATCGGAAAAAATAGTCGTAAGTGCCCAAATTGAAAGGGAAAACCTTGTAATAAGAGTAAAGGATTTCGGAAAGGGGATCGCAAAGGAACATCACGACAGGATCTTTGAAAGATTCTACCGTATCGATAAAGCCAGAAGCAGAAACCTCGGAGGTACAGGCTTAGGTCTTGCAATTGTTAAACATATCGCCCATTCTCACGGCGGAACAGCCACTCTTGAAAGTGAGCCTGGGAAAGGAACCACTTTTTCAATAATAATTCCTGCGTAATCATTTTAAATTGACTTGAAATCTCTCCTGAAATAATCTTTCACGTGTTTAATTTTGCTGGAGATAGTTATGTCAGAAGAGAAAAAAGTTCCTGTTCTCGATCCGCATGAAGAGGCGGACAGGTTGTGGCTGGAAAATGTCTATCAGGGTGACACGAAGCAGCTGACTTTCAGAGCGATCGTCATGGGTATGATAATCGGCGGCTTTATGAGTCTCACGAACCTCTATATCGGACTGAAAACGGGCTGGGGTCTTGGTGTTACGATCACAGCCTGTGTTCTTTCCTTCAGTATCTGGAAAGTTCTAAGAAAGATAGCTCCAAGGTTTTTTAAGACGGACATGACGCTTCTTGAAAATAATTCAATGAAATCAACGGCTTCTTCAGCGGGATACACAACTGGCGGAACAATGGTGAGCGCCATCTCGGCATACATTATTATAACTGGAAAACACATGGATTTCTGGGTGCTTACGGGCTGGACAGTCTTTCTGGGAATTGCCGGAGTTGTCATGGCGATCCCGATGAAAAAACAGATGATAAATATTGAAAAACTGCCTTTTCCTTCTGGAATTGCGACAGCGGAAACGCTGAAAAGTCTGTATGCGGGAGAGGAAAGTAGAAAACAGACAAATAGTCTTCTGGGCTTTGCACTTCTGGGTATTGGTCTGACAGTTATCAGGGACTTTTTTGAATGGATAAAATATACTTACGCTATTTTTGGTGAAAAGTTGGCTCAATACACCGTTTCTATGGAAACAAGCCTTATAATGGTGGCAGCGGGCGGAATTATGGGCTGGAGGACAGCATGGAGCATTCTTTTTGGTGGAATTTTAAACTACATCATCCTCGCGCCAATTTTGTATGATGCCGGAATTATTAAAGAACTAGGCTACAGAGGAATAAGCAGCTGGAGTCTGTGGTTCGGAGCTTCCGTAATGGTTTCGGCAGGTTTTACATCATTTTTCATGCAGTGGAAAGTTGCGATGAAGGCTTTTTCGGGAGTGAAGGATATTTTCTCAACCAAAAAAAGAGAGCTTACTGAAATAGAGAAAGTTGAAGTTCCGATGAGCTGGTTTTTCTGGGGAATTCTCATCGGCGGTGCAGGAATAACTTTTATCATGAGATACTACTTCGGAATTTCAATGTGGATGAGTATACTTGCGATAATACTAAGCTTTTTTCTTGCAATCGTAGCTTGTAGGGCAACAGGTGAAACCGATACAACTCCGGTTGGAGCTCTTGGTCAGGTAACTCAGGCTTTTTATGGAATGATTGCTCCGGGAAGCATGGTGACAACGCTTATGACTGCGTCCGTTACTTCAGGAATTGCAGGATCTTCTGCAGACCTTCTCACAGATCTTAAAACAGGCTATCTGCTTGGAGCGAATTCAAGAAAGATGTTTGTAGCACAGTTTATAGGAATTTTTGCCGGAACGGCCGTCATTGTTCCCGCTTTTTATCTTATAGTTCCGACTCCTGATGTTCTTGGTAGTGACTATTTTCCAGCTCCTGCGGCCCAAGTCTGGGCTGGTGTTGCAAAACTTCTCGGACAGGGAATAGCTTCGCTTCATGTGACAGCAAAGATCGCTATGCTTGCAGGTCTTCTTGTGGGAATGATAATTCCTATTCTTGAAAAGATCTTTCCCAAAGCTTCAAAATATGTTCCGTCTTCAATGGGAATCGGGCTGGCTTTCGTTATTCCTTTCTGGAACTGTCTTTCAATGTTTATCGGTGCGCTGATAGTTCTCATAATTGAAAAGAAGAAAAAGGCGCTTTCAGAATATGTAATTCCTGCCGCTTCAGGTATAATAGCAGGAGAGAGCCTTGCAGGAGTTTTTATAATTCTTGCTACGACACTGATGGGAAAGTAAACTCTTTTCAAAATAACATCTCTACAAAACATCTAAAATATTAACTAGAATTTTATTGACATCAAGTCCGTAAATGATAAGTTCAATGCGGTACATTTTTGGCACTTTTTGTATTTAATTTTTAGGAGATTTTGATGAAAAATTTTAAGATTATTTTGGGGGGGGGCACTTTTCCTCGTGTTTTTTAATGCTTATGCCGGTTGGGGCCCGGATCTTTGCGAAGATGTGTCCTGTTCTGGACATGGATACTGTGAAGAAGATGGCGATGACGAGTGGTGCGTATGCGATGCAGGTTATATTGCCAGTGGACTCAACTGTATTGAAGGTTGTGTGGACGTTGACTGTAGCGGACATGGAACATGTTCTGTCTCTGGTGGACAAGAGGTCTGCAACTGCGAATCAGGTTTTAATCCGGATGGAACGCAATGTGTTGTTGATGGTGCTTCAGGTACAGATAATCTCATAATTCTTAATGAAAGCGAGTGTGCAGATACAGGTTTTTGCCACTACAGGTTTATTTTTGCTTCCGGCTATTATGATTTTACTCCTGAAAACGCATCTCTTTACGATATAATTCTTAATATTAAAGATCCTGAGGAGAATTGGCATAATTATTGGCAGACAGTTAGCCAGTGTGTTTCAGATGGAGTTTGCGATAGTGTGGACTCACAATACGTTGATTTTTGGTGGAAACATCAAATAAGTGGTGAAGAATATATTGCCGTTGAAATTATGGGAAATGGGGATGATGCTTACGATCACCTTTATCATAACTGTTATGTTCCATGTGGAAATGGAATTCTTGACAGCGGAGAAGAATGTGACGATGGGAATTTTATTGATTATGATGGATGTACAGCCTGTATGAAGGATTTTTATATAGGGAACCCGGAAGAATGTGACACAGATAATTACTGTGAATTTGTTTTTGATGCAGGGTTTGTTGAAAAAATGAGAGAAAATGGAACCAGTGACAAGGACATCGACATAAGTATAGAGTTCGGTGATGGAGGTTCATTTTCAAAAAGTCTTAACTACTGTTTGAAAAACAGATATTGTTTCGAAGACTCAGAAAGAAACATTATTTTCAGAAAGAAATATTATAACGAGCAGAATAGTCCTGTCGTTACTGAAACGACTGCACCAGGGATAGGAACTGTGGGTCACGGCGAGACAAGCACAGGGAATGAGGTTGATCCCTGTTCAGGTCACGAATGTTACACCAATGCACCTTATATTAAACTGACGCCTCAAAGTTTTATTACAGATGAAACAACTGATTATATTGGCACTCTTTTTGTTGCTACAAGACTATTTGATTTGGCTGATTCTAACGAAAGAGCACTAAATAATATGAGAGATCATGGCTGGGGAAGGTATTTTGAAAAGAATTCAAAAATATTTATTTATGCTGATGTCCCGACTGGATATGAAATAAGAGATTTCGGTGGAGGTGAGTGGATAATGTCTACAGGGCAAAATCCTCCGCAGGCAATGGATGCAGATGATCTGAAGGGTGAAGTATTAAATGAAATAAGAGCGATGATTTATGAGAGTGAACTTTTAACAGATGACCAAAAGATTGATGCCGATAATTTAGTGACAGGTTATTCGTCAAGCGAAACTTTTTATGATGATATTGTAAACGACCCGATCTTGGCTCTATTTATTACAGTCGATCAGAAAGATGCACTTCTTATGCTTTCTGAGTACAGAAGTACGAAGTTTTTTACTTTGTATAAAATTATAGCTCCTTCAACCACAGAATCCGTTCATGGAGAACTTAAATACCAAGGAGCTTTGCCTGAATTATTTGATTATTATATGGATGAAAATACAGATGAAGATGATGTGGACGGGTTAAGTGGAGAAGAATGCTGGGGAAAAACAGGACAGGATCTCTGGCCTGAAATTTTTAGAAATATTAATGTAAGTGATTTAAAAATATGTATCGGTGTGGGTGAAAAAGGAACCGACGATGATGTATATGTGAAGTTCAATAATCAAGACAATGTAAAAATTGATCCTGAAGATCAAAACAGCTTACTTCGTCCTTCTTTATTCTATCTTGATAATGAAAGAAACAATTTTGGATCCAATTATAAAGACTGCTTTTTTATAAAAACAGATCAGGTTTCTGTAAATAAAATTAAAGACATTGAGTTCATAAAACTTGCGAAATATCCTTTTGACAGAGGAGATAATATTCCAAGCACAAATCCCGGAAATGATGATGTTGCTGTAAAGGATTTAGAGCTCTTTATTAATGGCGTTAAAATATTTTCAAAAACCTTCAACCCTTCGATTAAAATGGACGATCCTAATGATGAGGCTGGAGCAGTTCCTTATATTGTTATTGAAGAGAATGAAATTAGATCTAATCCTTACTACAGGTATGGCTCTTTTTATGAAAATGTTAACAATGAAGGAGAGGAATATAGGATATATGATATCTCAGATTTTATTAATGAGGTTGATGGAAATGACCTTATGCAGTCAATAGAGTGCACAATAGGACATCTAACAGAAGTTGATAAAACATATCACAAAAGCTCTCCTGATATAGATCTCTCATTGGAAGCTGGTCACGATTATGTAACGTTTGATTATCAAGACCCAAAACTGTTAGATGTGAATTTTGGATTAACAGACGAAAGTTGGTGGCCCTTTGAGTTTGATATGTATGTTGATGCTGAGTTCAGAATTGTTTATGAAAATACATTGGACAAGAAAGGAAATATTATAGGACATCATTACCGATTAGCTTTAGAAAACTTTGAAACAAGTTTTGATGGATGGGATGGGTTTTTGAGTTTCAGCGCTTTCACTTTTGGCTGGCTTCCAAACACATTTGCTACATTCCATCTTGCAAATTTTGCAGAGGGATTCTTAAAATTGGCACACATTGATTTTAATGAATATGTTGATGAAATTGGTACTGAAAACATTACATCAATAAGCACAATAATGGCAAATAATGTATACTTCAATCAAGATATTGAAGGAATCTCACTTAATATTGATTTCACCAACAGAGTTTTTGCAGGAAGAATTATTCAAAATATAATTCTCACATGTATTGATGATGAAATTGAGGGATCTTCGGACTGTCTTTTCAGATACCCGAACTCAGTTAGTGAAGCACAGAATCTTGCTGGAGAATAATATGAGAGAATATTTAATCATATTTCTAATTCTTTTTTCTTTTTGTGCTTGTGAAAATAACGAAGAGGATAAAACTCATGGAGAACCCAGAATTTTTACTCATCCTGAAACAGGTTTGGAATATTATTATGAGGTGCCTGGCGGGAGTGTAGTCGTTTCCGAAATGAAGGAATTCTGTGAAACATTAGAATATGAAGGTACTGGCTGGCGATGGGCAGATATCGATGAATTAAGAGAGCTAGCAACTGGATGCCCGGATGTTATGCCGGATGGAACTTGTGGTGTCACAGCTGAGAATTATGATCGGAAATACTTTTCCTATACTGATTGCGGATGTGGTGATGAAGAATTTGACAATATTTCGCTTATCCATGATTCAGATAGCGAAAAAGATTGTTTATGGATCAGTTCCAGTACGCCTGACATGTACACATCAAATCCTGATTCAATGCACTACTGGGAAATTATTTACTGTAATGGTGGGAGCATTTTAATAACCAACTATTACGCCAGCTACGTAAAAACAGACCCCATCTGTGTCCGTAACCCGGAATAAGCGAGAAAATAATTCTTGAACTGAAATCTTTAAAACCATATAATTTGAAAAGTATTGTTTATTTAAGTCGGCGAGCTATCTTTGAGATATTTTATTCTATTAATTTCAATAGTTGCACTTGTGACGTCATGTGCAACAACTCAAAAACCGGTGCAGAAAGAAAAGACAAAAAAAGTAAAAAAAGAAAAGGTCGAAAAGAAGGAAACGGACAAAAAGAAGACAATACTTTTTCCTGAGATCTACTTTTATCCGGACAAAGATCTTGCCATCCGCGAGATGGATGAAGAGATGAAAAAAGAGCCGGATTTTTTCTTTAAGATGGCAAATTCCTATTTTGATTCAGGTAGATATGACGAAGCGGAAAAAATATATGCGAAAATCGTCAAAAACTATTTTCAGGTTTACGATGTTTTTCCAAGTCTTTTTAATTTAGGGTTAATATCAATAAAGAAACAGGAGTGGGAGCAGGCGGCAAAGTCTCTGAGTGCCGCTTTGACGATTGTAAAAAAGCCGGAAGACAGAAAAGATACCTATTTTCTTCTGCTTGATGTCCTGCGTCAGATAGAAAAATGGGATGAGCTTCTGGAAAGAGGGCGCGAGATGTTGAGCTCTCCTCATCTGAACTCGTATCTGACAGAAAGTGAAAAATTTGAAGTGGCCTTAAGAAAGGCGGAAGCTTTGATAAAAAAGGGTGATTACGAAGAGGGTAAAAAGCTTGTAGACTATGTGCTTTTTAATGTGAAAAGCGGCAAAAGCAGAACAGACCTGCTGTATGACCCCGAATATGCAAGAGCAAACTTTATTCTGGGCGTTCTTGAAAGTGATAAGTTCTTTAAAATGGAGCTAAAAAACACAGAGGAAAGTCTGCTTGAAAAGTGTAAGGTCATTGTTGAAGCTCAGAAATTTTACGTCAGATCAATCAGGGCGGGAATAGTTTACTGGACTAATGCCAGTATCTTTGAAACTTCAAGACTTTATACAACGCTTTATCAGGAGATGGTCTCTTTTAAGATCCCGGATGATCTAAGTGAAGAAGAAGTTGAAGTCTATCGCTGTGAACTCTGGAAAAAGGTCTCCGGACTGCTCACAAAATCCCGCAGAATCCTTAAGAAAAGTTTAAAAGTAGCTGAAAACATTAAGGAAGACAATGAATACCTCTCAAAAAGCATACAGCTTTTAGTTGAGATCGAAAACATCTATCAGACCAAGGAAAAAAGCTGCGAAAAGTTTGAACTTGAA